>NZ_SLTL01000031.1:0-60389 GCF_014858585.1 Paenibacillus sp. 23TSA30-6
ACGACCGTTAAGCCCTCCAGCGCCGATGGTACTTGGACCGCAGGGTCCTGGGAGAGTAGGACGTCGCCAAGCAAAAGTAAGAAGGATCATGATCTCCTTGAGATTGTGGTTCTTTTTTTATACATTTTTACTATAACCATCTGTTCCTAAGGTTGACAGAGAACCAAGGCTTTGCGACACTCTAAAGGTGTGATCTTTTTGTGGAAGTCCAAGTATGCGAGCGAGGTGACAAACTTATGGAAATCAGGCAATTACAACGTGAGGAATTTGAAGCTGCTATTGAGTTGTCTCAATATGCTTTTCAGTTTACAATGTCCTCGGAGGATCTGGAGAAATCCAAAAAGAAATTCAAACCAGAACAAACTTGGGGGATATTCGACGGAACGGACTTGAATGCGAAGCTGACTTTGTTACCGCTACAGGTATACATACAAGGTCAGGTTTTTGACATGGGGGGCATCGCTGGTGTGGCAACGTGGCCGGAAAAACGGCGCGGGGGTCTGGTTTCACGCCTTTTAACGCATGCGCTTGAAGAGATGAAGGATGCGGGGCAGAGTCTTTCTTTTTTACATCCTTTCTCCTTTGCCTTCTATCGTAAATTTGGATGGGAAACGTATATTGAATACAAAAAGTATATCATTCCGATTGATAAATTCCCTGCCAAGCTTAAAACCAAAGGTACGGTCAAACGGGATGTGAAGGATATTTCTGAGCTGGACCAAGTGTATCAAGCCTACGCTTCGCGTTATAATGGTACACTGGTACGAAACAAGGAATGGTGGCAAGAGCGGACATTAAATAAAAACTACCGAACCGTAGTGTACTACTCTGAAGCAGGCGATCCTCAGGGATATGCTTTATACAAAATTGAAGATAAGCAATTGAATTGCGACGAACTGGTATATATTAATGAAACGGCACGGCGGGCGTTGTGGACGTATTTTGCCAATCATGATTCGATGATAACCCAAGGTAAATTTATTTACATTCCGGCCGATGATAAGCTGCCATTTCTACTGGATGATCCACGAATTCAGCAGGAAACAGTGCCTTATTTTATGGGCCGTATTGTAGATGCTGCTGCTTTTGTGGAGAAATATCCTTTTGAGGCCATGGGAGAGGAAACACATTTGAACTTATATCTGACAGATCGATATGCTCCATGGAATGAAGGAATATGGACATTGACGGTCACCGCGGAAGGGCAAGGACATTTGGACAGAGTGGATTCAAACAGTTCTTCCGAGGACGCAATAGAAGCTGACTTGAGTGTGAGTATCCAATCGCTGACCACCCTGATGCTTGGCTATCAGCGGCCTGATGATCTGTATAAGTGGAGTCGTATTACAGGGCGCAGCGAGTCTGTATCTGCATTAGAACGTGTAATACCGGTAACACAAACATTTTTGCTGGATTTTTTCTAATTGTAACGATCTTAAATGCTCCTGAGTCTTCATTTTTTAGGGAATATAGCTTAAATACCTTTTATAAAGTGTGGATGATTTTAACGATATTTTTCAGAACTCTTTCCGTAAAGGGAAGAGTTTTTCTTATATTGTATAAAACATAATTAGATTGCGAAAAATGATATTGACCCCTTGGCAAAAATATATTTTGTGCTATAATGTGAATATAGTCAAAGAAAGTCAAAGTCAATGGAGCCTGTAGTGCTTCATTAGAATGGTGTGAATACGCTGAGTTTTTAGCCGTATATAATACATTGACACCAACACAGCATGAAAAGATAGACCTGATTTGTTGATAAACATCCACTGTAATCTCATGGGCGTGAGGAAAGGTGTATGATCTATTACGAATAAAGGTCACACTAGAAGCTAAACGGGATGTTTTTAAGTGAGGACGGAGGGTGAATTAGCTCCACTACTGGCTTAGATTACTGACTTTACCGTTTGGTTAAGTTCAATATACGGCGGACTCTGTGGAGCGTGAAATGTACTGAATATTTGCGTTTCCGTTAGTGGAGGATGATGAAATGCGCAATGTTTCCGATATTATTGAACAATATTTGAAGAGCATATTGCTGGAAAGTCCCAAAGGTTTAGTGGAAATTCAGCGTAATGATTTGGCTGACCGCTTTTCCTGCGTGCCGTCGCAAATTAATTATGTAATCAGTACCCGCTTTACGCTGGAAAAAGGCTATGTGGTGGAAAGTAAGCGCGGTGGTGGGGGATACATTCGCATTCAGCGAATTCAACTGCCCGCACAGCATGCGATCCATACCCATCTCCATCAAAGCATTGGAGAGGAAATTAGTCAATCGGCAGCGGAAGGACTGATTTATCAGTTGGAGGAAGCCCGTTTTTTAAGCAAAAGGGAAGCTGGTTTAATGAAGGCCGCTTTATCAAGGGACACATTATTGCTGAAGCTTCCCTATCGTGACCAGCTACGGGCAAGGCTGCTTAAGGCTATGCTGATTTCGTTGCTGGTGGCCAGATAGCGTGTGATTCAAGATTTGGATGTAGGGATTTGTAAAAATCCTGACGCTGAAGGAGGTGCTTTTATGCTGTGCCAAGAATGTAATAAACGGCCGGCAACTTTGCATTTCACCAAAATTGTGAATGGCGAAAAGACAGAGTTTCATATTTGTGAGACGTGTGCGAAGGAAAAAGGGGAGATGATCCCTGGTACACCTAATGGCTTTTCAATTCATAGCCTATTGTCGGGTATGCTGGATTTCGAATCCAGTACAAAGAGCCAGTCGCCAGGCCATAGCGGTCCGCAGAACCTGCAATGCAAGGAGTGTGGCATGACCTATGCACAGTTCAGTAAGCTGGGACGCTTTGGGTGCCCGTCGTGCTATCAATATTTTGACAGCCGTCTGGACCCGTTGTTCAAGCGTGTGCAGGGCAATACGAGCCATGTGGGCAAGGTTCCGGTTCGCACCGGAGGTCGATTGAAGGTTAAACGGCAAATTGACGATCTGAAAAAAGAGATGCAACAACATATTGTACAGGAAGAATTCGAATCAGCCGCTGAGCTTAGGGATCAAATCAGAGAGCTTGAAAAAGAAATGACTGAAGAGTAAAGTTTGTGAAGAGTAGGAGGGGATGCGTAATGCCTAATATCCGGTTTACGGAAAAGCCGCTAAGTGATTGGATGCGTGGTGATGCTGCGGATTCAGAGATTGTCATTAGTAGCCGGGTGAGAATTGCGCGTAACTTGCAGCATCTGCCTTTTCCCATGCTTGCTACCAACCAGCAGTCGGAAGAAGCACTTCAACGCTTGACGGATATCCTTCAGTATGATGATTTAGGACGCTTTGGTACCTTTCATACCCTGAAAATATCCGAGTTGGATGAGATCGACAAGCAGGTGCTAGTTGAGAAGCATTTGATTAGTCCTAATTTGGCGAACGAATCTCGTAACGGTGCTGTTTTGATTAGCGATGATGAATCGGTTAGTGTTATGATAAACGAAGAGGATCATCTGCGTATCCAGTGCTTATATCCGGGATGTCAGGTTAGAGAAGCTTGGGAACGTGCTATGGTTATTGATGATGCATTTGAGGCGCATGTCGATTATGCATTTGATGATCGTAGAGGTTTTCTGACCAGTTGTCCGACGAATGTTGGCACAGGGATGAGAGCTTCAGTGATGATGCATCTGCCCGCACTGGTCATGACTCATCAGATTAACCGCATTTTGTCTGCTGTTTCACAGGTAGGTCTTACCGTTCGCGGTATTTATGGTGAAGGCAGCGAAGCGGTCGGCAATCTGTTTCAGGTATCCAATCAGATTACACTGGGACAAACCGAAGCGGAAATTATCGAAAATCTGCATGGCGTTGTGCTGCAAATTATAGAGCACGAACGTTCCGCCAGGGAACGGCTGATGAATGAGTCCATGCTGCGGATTACAGATCGGGTGATGCGTTCATTCGGTATTTTGTCATATGCAGCGGTACTGGATTCCAAGGAGGCCGCACAGCGGTTGTCCGATGTACGTCTTGGCGTGGACTTGGGGATTTTGGAGCGTCCATCCACCGCAGCGATGAATGAGCTGAATGTGATGACGCAACCCGGATTTCTGCAAAAAAGCTTTGGTGATAAAATGAATACCGGTGAGCGCGATATGTACCGGGCGAAGCTGATCCGGCAAAAATTAGGCACAACCCTTTAATATATAGAATGATCTGAAATACACACTGTGGAGGTGCAGGATATATGATGTTTGGAAGATTTACGGAACGCGCACAAAAAGTGCTTGCCTTGGCTCAGGAAGAAGCTGTTCGATTGGGACACAACAACATTGGCACGGAGCACATTTTGCTCGGCCTCATTCGTGAAGGTGAAGGAATTGCAGCGAAAGCCTTGATTGGTTTAGGGCTAGGACTGGAAAAAATTCAGGATGAAGTGGAAACGCTGATTGGACGCGGTCAAGAACAACCGACGAACATTGCCTATACTCCACGCGCCAAAAAGGTTATCGAGCTGTCTATGGATGAAGCTCGTAAGCTGGGCCATACCTATGTAGGTACAGAGCATATTTTGCTCGGTCTTATCCGTGAAGGCGAAGGTGTAGCAGCCCGTGTACTGAATAACTTGGGTATCAGCCTGAACAAAGCACGTCAGCAAGTGCTTCAATTGCTTGGCAGCAGCGAGGCTGTTTCCAGCCATCACGGTGCTCCGGCTAATGTCAGCACACCAACGCTGGACAGCTTGGCACGTGATTTGACGGCATCTGCGAAGGAAAACAATCTGGACCCTGTCATTGGGCGTAGTAAGGAAATTGAGCGTGTAATTCAGGTGCTCAGCCGCCGTACGAAGAACAATCCGGTTCTGATCGGTGAGCCAGGGGTAGGTAAAACGGCAATTGCCGAAGGACTGGCTCAAAAAATTATTGCCAATGAGATTCCCGAAACGCTGCGTGACAAGCGTGTTATGACACTGGATATGGGTTCTGTGGTAGCAGGTACCAAATATCGTGGTGAATTCGAGGATCGCTTGAAAAAGATTATGGACGAGATTCGTCAGGCCGGAAATATCGTACTGTTCATTGACGAGCTGCATACGCTGATCGGTGCAGGTGGAGCGGAAGGTGCAATTGATGCCTCCAACATTTTAAAGCCTGCTCTGGCACGTGGCGAGCTGCAATGCATCGGTGCGACAACGCTGGACGAATACCGCAAATATATTGAGAAGGACGCTGCTTTGGAACGTCGCTTCCAGCCGATTACGGTAGATCAGCCTTCTCCAGAAGAAGCTATTCAAATCTTGTATGGCCTGCGTGACCGTTATGAAGCGCATCACCGTGTGAAAATTACGGATGAAGCCATTGAAGCGGCAGTAAAATTGTCGGATCGTTATATCACCGACCGCTTCCTGCCGGATAAAGCAATTGACCTTATTGATGAAGCAGGCTCCAAGGTAAGGCTGAATTCCTACACGGTACCGCCAGACCTGAAACAGCTGGAAAACCGTCTGGAAGATATCCGTAAGGAAAAGGATTCGGCTGTACAAAGCCAGGAGTTCGAAAAGGCGGCTGCACTGCGTGATACAGAGCAGAAAATTCGTGAAGAGCTGGATGTTACGAAAAACCAATGGAAAGAGCAACAGGGACGTACAGATTCCGAAGTAACACCGGAGGATATTGCTCAGGTCGTTGCGATCTGGACAGGTGTTCCGGTCAGCAAGCTGAAAGAGGAAGAAACGCATCGCTTGCTGAACATGGAAGAGTTGTTGCATGAGCGGGTCATTGGGCAGGATGAAGCAGTTAAGGCAGTTAGCCGGGCTATTCGCCGGGCACGTGCCGGTCTGAAAGATCCGAAACGTCCAATCGGCTCCTTTATTTTCCTCGGTCCAACCGGGGTTGGTAAAACCGAGCTGGCACGCGCTTTGGCTGAATCCATGTTCGGAGATGAAAATGCGGTTATCCGAATCGATATGTCCGAATACATGGAGAAGCATTCCACGTCCCGTCTGGTAGGAGCGCCTCCAGGATATGTTGGATATGAAGAAGGCGGTCAACTGACTGAGAAGGTACGTCGTAAACCTTACTCCGTCGTTCTGCTGGATGAGATTGAAAAAGCACATCCAGAAGTATTCAACATTCTCCTGCAAGTGCTGGAAGATGGACGTCTGACGGATTCCAAAGGCCGTGTTGTCGATTTCCGCAACACACTCATCATCCTAACATCCAATGTGGGTGCACAGGCGATCAAACGTAACTCCACGCTCGGCTTTACAGCTGTTGTGGACGCTGGAGCGGATTATGATAACATGAAGGGCAAAGTGATGGATGAACTGAAGAAAAGCTTCCGTCCCGAGTTCTTGAACCGGATTGATGAAATTATCGTTTTCCATTCTCTCGAAGAAAAACACATTGCCGAAATCGTGTCGCTTATGTCCGAAGAGCTGCGTAAGCGTCTGAATGAGTACGAGGTGGACTTTGAGTTGACAGACAAGGCTAAGGCATTCCTTGCGAAGGCAGGCTTTGATCCGGCGTATGGTGCGCGTCCATTGCGTCGTGCAATCCAGAAGCATATCGAGGACCGTCTGTCCGAGGAGTTGCTGTCGGGTAATATCACTAAAGGTGATTCTCTCTTCATTGATGAAGAGAACGGTGCGTTGACCGTAACGAAAAAGGATAACGTATCTGCGAAGTCCTGAGCATTGTACTGAGTAGGCAATAAGAGTTAACGATAATCCTCGGCTTTTGCCCAAAAGGACAGAAGTACGATAGGTTAGCACAATAAAAGTGGTCAGAAAGGGTGTCTCGCAGGCTGAAAAGCTGTGGCGAAGGCACCCTTTTTGTGCATAAAGCACTGTGGAACGGTCGGATAAGTGCTTTGGAAAAGTTTGTGATATCGCTTTACGTCCGCCAAGCTTCAATGGTAAACTTTTATTGTTACAGCTCTTTCCGGGCTGTGTGAAGATAAATCCGACATTGATCGTTGTCATATAAGGAGCCAAGGAACAAAGTATGGCTAAAGTGAAAACTAAATTTTCCTGTACGGAGTGCGGTTATGAATCGCCCAAATGGTATGGAAAATGTCCCGGATGCCAGGCATGGAATTCCATGGTGGAGGAAACGGAAAGCGTTGTTAAAACTCAAGGAATGGGTTCTTCCCTTCTTACTCATAGCACAAAAGATAAACCGCTTCCTATTATCGAAGTGGAGAGTGGTAAAGAAGCACGAATTTTGACGGGAATTGGCGAATTGAATCGCGTGCTCGGGGGAGGCGTGGTGCCGGGTTCACTCGTTCTGGTGGGCGGTGATCCGGGGATTGGAAAATCTACGCTTATGCTACAGACATCGAATGAGCTGGCTTTAACCGGTTTAAAGGTGCTTTATGTGTCAGGTGAGGAATCCGTTCGTCAGACGAAGCTGCGTGCAGACCGTCTCGGTGCCTTGTCCCCCAATTTATACGTATTATGTGAGACGAATTTGGAGACGATTGAAGAAGCGGTAGACAGCTTGAAACCGGAGTTTCTGGTGATTGACTCTATCCAGACTGTATATTTGCCTGAGGTGACGAGTGCGCCGGGGAGTGTAGCACAGGTACGGGAATGTACTTCACGTTTTATGCGGATTGCCAAGGGATTAGGTATTGCAACGGTGCTGGTAGGACATGTAACCAAGGAAGGGGCCATTGCAGGCCCGCGTCTGTTGGAGCATATGGTCGATTGTGTGCTTTATTTTGAAGGAGAGCGCCATCATACGTATCGGCTGTTGCGTGCGGTTAAGAATCGTTTTGGCTCTACGAATGAAATTGGTATTTTTGAAATGGTTGAAAGCGGCTTGCGTGAGGTGTCGAATCCTTCCGAGCTGTTCTTGTCCGAACGACCTCTAGGGGTGGCTGGTTCCACAGTCGTCGCCAGTATGGAAGGAACCCGACCTGTATTAGTTGAGCTGCAAGCGCTGATTGCGACTACACATTTTCCTTCTCCGCGCCGAATGGGTACAGGGGTTGACCATCACCGAATGGGATTGATTATAGCCGTGTTGGAAAAGCGGATGGGTATGTTTTTGCAAAATCAGGATGCGTATCTAAATGTGGCCGGGGGCGTAAAATTGGATGAACCAGCGGTGGACCTGGCTATAGCGGTGAGTATTGCTTCCAGCTTTCGGGATGCGCCTACCAAGCCGTACGATGTGATTTTTGGCGAGGTGGGGTTGACGGGTGAGGTGCGCGCTGTATCCCGAGCGGAGCAGCGTGTGCGGGAAGCAGAGAAGCTGGGTTTTAAACGGGTGATTATGCCGGAGAAGAGTCTGAAGGGCTGGACGCATCCGAAAGGGATACAAATTGTAGGAGTAGGAACGGTGGCAGATGCATTGGCAGCCGCATTAGATTAGGGGGCAATGAGAATGAAAGAAGCGAGCCAACTGGATAAAATGAATGATTTGCTGCGGCTTGTGGCACCGGGAACTCCCTTTCGCGACGGACTGGAAAACGTGCTGCGCGCCAAAACGGGCGCTCTTCTGGTCGTTGGCTATAGCCCGGAGGTAATGGAGGTCGTGGACGGCGGCTTCTCGATTAACTGTGATTTTTCACCGAACTATTTGTATGAACTGGCTAAGATGGACGGTGCCATCATACTGAGTGAGGATTTGAAACGAATTTTATACGCAAATACGCAATTGATTCCCGATTCTTCTATCTCATCGATTGAAACGGGTATTCGTCACCGGACAGCGGAGCGGGTTGCCAAGCAAACTGGCAAGTTAGTCGTGTCCATTTCCCAGCGGCGTAATATTATTACATTGTATCAGGGAACGCTGAGATACGCGCTCAAGGAAATCGGGGTTATTTTAACGAAAGCCAATCAGGCCATTCAGACGCTAGAAAAGTATAGATCCGTGCTAGGGCAAGCCTCGACGAATTTGACGGCATCCGAATTTGAAGAATTGGTTACCATGCCCGAAGTCGTAAATGTCATCCAACGGATCGAAATGGTGCTGCGCATCAAAATGGAAATCAAACGATTTATTAACGAGCTTGGGAATGAGGGCCGTTTAATTAGCATGCAGATGGATGAGCTTGTCAGTAATATCGAGGAAGAGGCCTGGCTACTGTATAAGGATTATGCCAAAGACGATAGCGATGAGAAAATTCGTGGCATTATATTGGGCCTCAAGCGTTCCACGGACGATGAGCTGCTGGATGCAAATCATATTGTGCGTTTGCTGGGATACCCGTCTTCGGCTGCGACATCAGAAGAATATATCGTGGCGCGCGGTTATCGGGTGCTGAACAAGATACCACGTCTACCGAATGTGATCATTCACAATCTGGTGGAGCGGTTTGGACGTTTTCCGCATGTTATGACAGCGACGATTGAAGAACTGGATGAAGTAGATGGCATTGGAGAAGTCCGTGCGCGTACCATTAAAGAGGGACTCAAACGATTGCAGGAACAAGTTTTCATTGACAGGCAAATGTAAATGTAATACAGTGAAAGGATTATAATGGAACAATTCATACATTGAGGTGAAGAGATGATTACCAAATCAATTCCGAACATGTGTACCTTGGGTAACTTGTTTCTCGGAATGATCGCCATTTTATTGGCCGTAGACGGAAAATACAGTCTTGCCGCTATTATGGTTATTGTCGCCATGTTGTTGGACGGACTGGATGGACGAATGGCCCGGGCGCTAAATGCCCAGAGCGAATTCGGTAAAGAACTTGACTCCTTATCAGATATGATATCTTTTGGTGTAGCTCCCGCAGTTATTATGTACATGGTTGCTTTTCATGATGCTAATTCGGCTTTGGCCTGGACGGTTACGGCTATTTTTCCGATGTGTGGAGCGTTACGTTTGGCTCGTTTTAATGTACGTCCCGGTGTCCCGGGTTATTTTACAGGCTTGCCGATTCCGGCAGCAGGTGGAGTGCTGGCGACTTTATCTTTGTTTCATAATGATGTCTCTATGTTATACATGTCGGTTGCGATGCTGCTTGTCTCTTATTTGATGGTCAGCTCGATGAAATATCCGAATTTAAAAAAGGTGGGCCTTCCGAAGAAAGCGATCTGGATCGCTCCATGGGTTGTGGTTGCTGCCGTTGTACTGGCAGTTAAATTCCCGGATCAATTATCGAAGCTGATTTTCGTACCGTTGGTGCTGTATGCATTGTATGGCATGAAACTGAATATCCGTAAGCTGTCACGTAGACGCGGGCGCGGACGGGGACGTTCCACTCAGGAAGAACAGGATGACCAATACCGTCATTCACAACATTAGAATTAGGCGAGAAAACAATAAAGCATTTATATCCTTGAATCATTTCAGGGAGATAGATGCTTTTTTTATGCATAAAAAATCAAATACATAGGGTTAGTTGCGGGAGAATTGGATCATACTGGTAGGGAAAGTGATGTATAACCAATAAATATCAGGGTGCAAAAAGAAAACAAAGGAGGTATAGAGACTCGATGTTAAGAAAGGCTATTTTAACTTTTACAGGATTGTGCGGAGCATGGTTCGGCTATACGTTATACCATCGGGTAGGAGGTATCGTATCATGGCTGCCCCAGTGGTTGAGTGATGGTTCTTTACCGGGAATGGCTGTTTGGATGATTGCGGGAGCTGTGTTATTTATGGCTGGATGTTCGCTCGCCGGAACAGCTGTGGCGAATCGTTTACAGCAGGGGATCGAAGGTTTGGTACGGATTCCAATGAACGAGATGATGGCAGGTGCGATTGGATTGGCGGTGGGCTTGATCCTTTCCTTAGCAGTTTACCCGCTCTTGTCATGGCTGGGGGCACCAGGTCAACTGATTCAAACGGCTGTTACCATCGTATGCGGATATGTGGGTGTGATGGTCGGACTGGAAAAGCGGGACGAGCTGTCCTCATTTTGGAGTTCGGGATTTTTTGGTCGACATACGGGTGTGGAAGAACGCAAGCTGGAGGAACATAAAATTTTGGACACCAGCGTGATTATAGACGGACGTATTGCGGATATTTGCAAGACGGGTTTTATCGAAGGCACGATTGTTATTCCGGAATTTGTGCTGGAGGAGCTTCAGCATATTGCAGATTCGTCGGATTTGCTCAAGCGTAACCGCGGGCGGCGAGGTCTGGATATTTTGAACAAGATTCAAAAAGAGTTGGATGTAAATGTATTGATTTACGAAGGCGATTTTGAGGAGATTTCAGAGGTCGACAGCAAGCTGGTCAAGCTGGCAAAGGTGCTACAGGGTAAGGTGGTAACGAACGATTTTAACCTGAATAAGGTGTGCGAGCTTCAAGGTGTATCGGTGCTGAATATTAATGACTTGGCAAATGCAGTGAAGCCTGTAGTGCTGCCCGGTGAGGAAATTATGGTGCAGATTATCAAAGACGGCAAGGAGCATGGGCAAGGTGTGGCCTATCTGGATGATGGTACGATGATCGTTGTGGAAGGCGGACGTGACTACATCGGTTCGCTGATGGAGGTGCTGGTTACAAGCGTACTTCAGACCTCTGCGGGGCGTATGATTTTTGCCAAACCGAAATTATTGGAAAAAGCTCAATAAACGCGGTATGATGAAGTAGATGTGTAATCATACGGATCGTCCAGATGCGATCAAGGCAGGAGTCATTTCAATGAACAATCGGGTAGGAGTCGTCATTGTGGCGGCCGGGCGCGGCTCCCGTATGGGAACGCCGGAAAGCAAGCAATTTTTGCTTTTGCGGGACAAGCCCATCTTCATACATACACTTGAAATATTCGCAGCCATGCCCGAAGTGGATGAAATGGTGATGGTGACGGGGGCAGAAGATGTCGAGCGCTGCCAAGAATGGATTCGTCAATACCGGATCAGCAAGGATGTACAAGTGGTGGCTGGTGGCAGTGAACGCCAGCATTCGGTATATCGCGGTCTGAGCCACCTGCAAGCAGATTGGGTGATGGTGCATGATGGTGTGCGTCCACTCATTCAACCTGAGCTTATACGTTCGTGCCTGGAGACAGCTATGCGTACCGGTGCTTCTGTAGCGGCGGTGCCTGTAAAGGATACAGTCAAGCAAGTGAACGGGGATGGTATCATTACAGCAACGCCGGATCGCCGAAGTCTGTGGAGTATTCAAACGCCACAGACTTTTCGTCTTTCCGATCTGTTGCGGGCCTATGAGAAAGCGGACCAGGCGGGATTTTTGGGGACAGACGATTCTATGCTGGTGGAGCGATTAGGGATTCCGGTGACTGTCGTTCAGGGCAGCTACAAAAACATCAAAATTACCACGCCTGAGGATTTGGATATGGCGGCGTTATGGGTAAAGACAGAGGGAGAGGATATCAGATGATCAGAGTGGGACAAGGGTTTGACGTCCACCAACTGGTGGAAGGAAGGCCGTGCATTATCGGGGGCGTGAATATTCCTTATGAAAAGGGATTGCTGGGTCATTCCGATGCTGACGTGCTGCTGCATGCGGTTAGCGACGCTATTCTGGGCGCGCTCGGTCTGGGTGACATCGGGAAGCACTTTCCGGATAACGATCCCGAATTCAAGGATGCCGACAGTCTCAAGTTGCTGGAGCATGTATGGAGTTTGGCCAAAGAGCGGGGATACCGCTTGGGGAATATTGATTCTACGATTATTGCGCAAAAGCCCAAAATGGCATCTTACATCCCGCAGATGAATGAAGTTATCGCTCGTGCGTTGGAAGCAGAAGATCCTTCCCAGGTAAACGTTAAGGCAACTACGACGGAGCAGCTTGGCTTTGCCGGGCGGGGTGAAGGAATCGCGGCTCAATCGGTTGTCTGTCTTGTAAAGGGTATGCTATCATCTTGAGAACTTAGATTTGGAGGAGATTTTATGAGCACGGAAGTTCGTGTACGTTATGCCCCAAGCCCAACAGGGCATCTGCATATTGGAAATGCCAGAACGGCTTTGTTTAATTATTTGTATGCTCGGAACCAAGGTGGCAAATTTATTATTCGTATTGAAGATACAGATGTGAAACGCAACATTGAAGGCGGGGAAGAGAGCCAGCTTAAATATCTGAAATGGCTGGGTATGGATTGGGATGAAAGCGTGGATGTCGGAGGCGAGTATGGACCTTACCGTCAGACTGAACGTTTGGATATATACAAAACCTATTGGCAGGATCTGCTGGATCGTGGCCTGGCTTACCGCTGTTACTGCACCGAAGAAGAACTGGAACGCGAACGTGAAGAACAGACGGAACGTGGGGAGACACCACGCTACTCCGGGAAGCACCGTGATCTGACGGAGGAACAGTGTCAGGCATTCGAAGCGGAGGGTCGTGTACCAAGTATCCGTTTCCGCGTACCAGAAGATCGCGAATATACGTTTAATGATATGGTCAAAGGCCAAATTACGTTTAATTCGAAGGAAAGCGGCGATTTTGTTATCGTCAAAAAAGACGGTATTCCGACATATAACTTCGCTGTAGCAGTAGACGATCATTTGATGAAAATATCACATGTGTTGCGGGGCGAGGACCATGTCTCCAATACACCGCGACAATTGATGATCTTTGAAGCGCTTGGATGGGAGCCTCCAATCTTTGGTCATATGACACTGATCGTGGGCGATGATCACAAAAAGCTTAGCAAACGCAACGAGTCCATTATTCAGTTCATGGAGCAGTACGACAAATTGGGCTACTTGCCAGAAGCTATATTCAATTTTATTGCGCTGCTGGGCTGGTCCCCGGAAGGCGAAGAAGAAATTTATGACCGGGAACAATTGATTTCGATTTTCGATCCTAACCGTTTGTCCAAAAGTCCGGCTGTCTTTGATACGAACAAGCTGGCTTACCTGAACAATCATTATATTAAAAAAGCCGATCCTGAGCGGATTGCTGGTATGGCGATTCCTCATTTGCAAGCAGCGGGGCTGTTACCGAATGAATTATCGGAGGAACAACAGAATTGGGCTAAGGCTCTTGTTCGCTTATATCAGGAACAAATGACCTCTGCGTCCGACATTGTGGCTTTGTCTGAGCTGTTTTTCCGTTCGCATCTGGAGCTTGATGCTGAAGCGGCGGCAGTATTGGCCGAAGAGCAGGTTCCTGAAGTACTTAAAGCCTTTGCTGGCAAGGTTGAAGTGAGCGAGGAATTTACCGCTCCACAAATGGCCAAGCTGATCAAGGAAGTTCAAAAGGAAACTGGCTTTAAAGGGAAACAGTTGTTCATGCCGATTCGTGTGGCCCTTACAGGTCAAACTCATGGACGCGATTTGAACGAAACGATCTTCCTGCTCGGACGTGACAAGGTCCTGGACCGTCTCAAGGCACAAATTAAAGGCTGATATTTCTTGTCAATTTGTTGTCTTTTCGCTATAATGACTCCATTGATACGGATTGATATTTACGTGTAAAGGCTGAGAACAGGAGAAGTACACTGCATAAGGGCATTTGCCAGAGAGGACGGCCGAGGGGAACCCCGGGGCTGGAAGCCGTCCAGATGACCTGCGGAGGAAATGCGCCTGGGAGCCGTGCGCCCGAACCCAATTAGCGTCGACTGCTGATGTGGCAAGGGTGTGCCGAATCGTTCTCGTTACCGGACGCCAAAGACGGGCTTCTCTGCTTATATGCAGCAGGTATGCCCGAAGCAGAGTGGGACCACGTTCATGCGTCTCTGCAGCTTAGGCTGCGGAGGCGCTTTTTCATTTTTATCAGACTCAAACTTGTTAAAGGTGAAAAATGTCGAAGCGTGCTGTCGAATGCAAAAATTGGCGAAACGCGGAGTGGTGTGGAGATGCGGCAAGGAAATGGGGGAAATAGGAGGGGCGACATGTTCAGACATATCAAATCCGACATTCAGACTGTTTTGGATAATGATCCGGCCGCCCGGAGCAAGCTGGAGGTTATTTTTACGTATTCCGGCGTTCATGCACTTTGGGCACATCGAACCGCACATTGGTTTTATCTGCGAAACTGGTGTACTCTAGCTCGTTTTATATCGCAAGTATCGAGGTTTATGACAGGGATTGAAATCCATCCCGGTGCTCGTATTGGAGATCGGCTGTTCATTGACCATGGCATGGGAGTTGTCATTGGGGAAACCTGCGAGATTGGTGATGATGTCGTATTATACCAGGGGGTCACTCTTGGAGGGACGGGGAAAGAGAAAGGGAAGCGCCACCCTACGATTGGGAATAATGTGGTTATAGGCTCTGGGGCCAAGATATTAGGCTCTTTTACGATTGGGGCGCAGTCCAACATTGGCTCCAACTCGGTTGTGCTAAAAGAGGTACCGCCAAACAGTACGGTGGTGGGTATCCCGGGACGGGTTGTCAGACAGGACGGTAGACGTCCGGATCGACTTAGTCACCAGTTACCCGATCCGGTCGTGGATTCTATGCGGGAGCTTCAACTGGAAATAGAACGATTGCGTGCAGAAATATCTGATTTGAAGGATGGGCGATCCGCTCAGAAACATCAGGTGGCCCAAGAGAATAAAATAGAAAAATGATTTTCATGAGGGAGGAACATAACAATGCCGCTTCAAATTTATAATACAATGACGAGGAGTCGGGAGCCTTTTGTGCCACTGGAGCCTGGAAAGGTTAAAATGTATGTATGCGGACCTACCGTGTATGATTACATTCATATTGGCAATGCACGACCTGTAATTGTATTTGACGTGGTGCGCAGCTACCTAGAGTACTTGGGCTATGATGTAAACTATGTGGTGAATTTTACGGATGTCGATGATAAATTAATCCGCAAAGCTCGGGAACTTGATATGGATGTTTCGGCAGTTGCTGAGAGATTTATTGCTGCCTACCATGAGGATCTGGCAGGATTGAATGTTCCTGCTGCCAGCATGAACCCTCGTGTAACAGAGAGCATGGACCTGATTATTGATTTTATTAAGGAATTGGTAGACAAAGACTATGCCTATGAGAATGATGGGGATGTGTTCTATCGGACCAAAAAGTTCAAAGATTACGGACAACTATCAGGTCAAAAATTGGAAGAGCTTCAGTTCGGAATTCGCATCAATGTGGATGAACGCAAGGAAAATGCCGAGGACTTTGTACTCTGGAAGGCAGCGAAGCCGGGCGAAATTTATTGGTCGAGCCCTTGGGGAGATGGACGACCAGGCTGGCATATCGAATGCTCTGCTATGGCTCGCCATTATTTGGGGGATACACTGGATATTCATGGGGGCGGACAGGATCTGCAATTTCCGCATCATGAATGTGAATGCGCACAATCCGAAGTGATTACGGGTAAGCCATTATCTCGCTACTGGATGCATAACGGATATATTCGCATTGATAATGAAAAAATGTCGAAATCACTCGGTAATGGTATTTTGGTAAAAGATTTGCGCGCTCGTCACAAGCCAGAGGCTTTACGCTATTTTATGCTTTCGACTCATTACCGGAATCCGTTGAACTACAACCAAGAGACGATGAGTCAGGCGGAGAATAGTGTCGAACGGATTGCCAATGCAGTTACCAACGTGAAGCATCGTTTAGCCAATGCGCTGGAAGGCAACGGGGAAGTGTCAGTGGAACTGCAAGCCAAGCTTGACGGGATCTTGCAGCAGTTTGGCGAAAAAATGGATGATGATTTCAATACACCTGACGCGATTACTGCTGTATTTGACTGGGTTAGCGAAGCGAATCATCTGTTGCAGCGCGATGTCGTAAATCAGGCGGAATTGAAGGCTGTATTGCATACCTTTCATACGATGAACAACGTACTTCGTATTTATGCGGAACCGAGAGAAGAATTGTTGGATGATGAAATTGAACAATTGATTGCGGAACGTGTCGAGGCACGCAAAACCAAGAACTGGGGCAGAGCCGATGAAATTCGCGATCTGCTGGCTGCCAAAGGAATCGTGCTTGAGGATACAGCACAGGGTATGCGGTGGCGGCGAAAATGAGTGATAAGCCATTGAATACGGGAGCTTCGGAAGGTGCGGGAAACTGGTTCCCGTATCCTGCGTCCAAGCCGGCCCGCCTGATGCCGCCGATTGCGCTGGCTTACATTGGCGATGCCGTGTATGAGGTTGCGGTGCGGCAATATTTGCTGGCGCAGCCCAATCTGCGCCCGAACCATTTACATCGGCGAGCCACAGGGCTAGTCTCTGCCAAGGCGCAGAGCCGTATGCTCACGCTGCTGGAGACGGTACTGACGGAGGAAGAACGTGATATTGTTAGACAAGGCAGAAATGCCAAGTCAGGAAGCCTGCCCAAAAATGCTGATGTGCTTGAGTATCGTCATGCTACTGCGCTGGAGGGACTGTTCGGTTTTCTTTATTGTGACGGACGTTTGGACAGAATGAGAGAATTGATTACGTACGGCATTGCACAAATGGAAAATACAGAAAAATCTTAATTGGGAACGAGCGGATCAAATGCATTGAGCATTGGCCGTTTCCCGGGAGGAAGCTAGATATGGAAGAAGAATGGATTGCCGGTAAGCATTCGGTAACGGAGGCGCTTCGTTCAGGCAGAACGATAAATAAAATATGGATTGCGGATAATGCACAAAAGCACCTGACATTGCCCATTACGGCTGAGGCTAAAAAAGCGGGGATCATTGTGTTACAGGTGGACAAGCGTAAGCTTGATCAAATGGTTCCGGGAATACAGCATCAGGGAGTGGTTGCACAGGCTGCACCTTTTGCCTACGTTGAAGTGGAAGAACTGCTCGCAACTGCTCGTAGCAAGGGAGAGGAGCCGTTTTTAATCCTATTGGATGAGATTGAAGATCCGCATAATCTGGGGTCTATCCTTCGGACAGCGGACTGCACAGGTGCACATGGCGTAATCGTGCCCAAAAGACGTTCGGCGGCAGTAACTGTAACGGTGTCCAAAACATCGGCGGGGGCGGTTGAGTACGTTCCAGTGGCGCGTGTGAACAATTTAGGGCAAACGATCGACCGCCTCAAAGAGGAAGGCGTATGGGTAGTCGGCACGGATGTGACAGCTACGGACCCGGTTTTTGGAAATGGTGTATTCACGGGACCAGTGGCTATTGTCATTGGTAACGAAAATAAAGGGATAGGCCGTTTGATCCGTGAGAAATGTGACGTACTCGTTAAGCTGCCGATGGCTGGGCAAATCAATTCCCTGAATGCTTCTGTAGCCGCAGGTGTCGTGATGTACGAAGTGTTGCGCGGACGACAGGCACGGGGCTGATGATATGGCTGACACGCGGGATGTTCTGCTTGTGGACGGTTACAACATGATTGGAGCCTGGCCCGAACTTTCCGCACTGGTACAATCTGGTATGCAGGAAGCGAGGGACAGACTGCTTGAACGACTCGCGGATCATCAGGCGTATTCCGGCAGAAGAGTCATCGTCGTATTTGATGCTTACCGGGTGCCAGGATTGGGTAAAACGTATGCCCAGAGTAAAGTCCAGATTTATTTTACAAAAGAAAAAGAAACCGCTGACGAGTGTATCGAGCGATTGGTTCGGGAGCTAAGCAGCCGAAGAAGAAGCATTTATGTAGCAACAAGTGATCAGGTGGAACAACATGTCGCTTTTGGACAAGGAGCGCTCAGGGTGTCGGCGCGTGAACTTTTGATTGAGATTGAGGAATCTGAAAAGGAAGTGAAAAAGCGGATAGAGCAGGATAGCGCCAAATTGTCCCGCAATTCGCTGGATGCCAAGCTAAGCCCGGAGCTTCGAAAGCTGTTCGAGCGCTGGAGAAGAGAATAATCCAGAAAAAGAAAATCCAGTAATTGGACAGTTCCCCATTTTGAAACCATTGACAATTTTGTTAGTGCTCTTCTTTTTTAGGCTGTTGTGGTTGACGGTATCAGGTTACATCGCGTATACTTGTCCTATATTTGAGAGAGTAACGGGTATCTTGCGTTGCAGCCGGAGGGATTGTTAGTGAGTGTGGACCTCAAGGATATCATGTTGTCAAAGTTTGATTACAAAAATGATGAAGACATTGTCGGAGCAGTCCATGAAGGTGATGGGGAGGCACTGGAGTTTCTGATTAATAAATATCGGAACTTCGTGCGGGCCAAGGCCAGATCCTACTTCCTGATCGGCGCTGATCGCGAGGATATTATTCAGGAGGGCATGATTGGTCTCTACAAATCTATTCGTGATTTTAAGGGAGACAAGCTTGCTTCGTTCAAGGCCTTCGCCGAGCTGTGCATTACAAGACAGATTATTACGGCAATCAAGACGGCCACACGACAAAAGCACATTCCTCTGAATTCCTACGTATCTCTGGACAAGCCCATTTATGATGAAGAGTCGGATCGGACGTTACTGGACGTGATTTGCGGAACACAGGTAAGTGATCCTGAAGAACTGATTATCAATCAGGAAGAGTTTGTAGGCCTTGAGGACAAAATGTCCGAGATTCTGAGCGAGCTGGAACGGAAGGTACTTATGCTGTATCTGGACGGACGTTCATATCAGGAAATTGCCGAGGATCTTGACCGCCACGTGAAATCTATTGATAATGCGCTGCAACGGGTCAAGCGCAAACTTGAAAAGTATTTGGAAGTAAGGGATAGCTGAAAGTAGAGGCTGGCAGGGAAAAGGCTCGAGTCCGAGTCTTTTTTTATTCGTTAAGGGCAGGATATGCAGGTTTATATGTGTGAAGAATGATTTATACTAAAAAGATAAATAATAGATATCGCATGGATCTTGGAGAGGTTTTTCAGAGATGATTTTACAAGGATGAACAGATGTTAAAATGCACCACAGCCGGGACTGCGAAATGTATGCAAACATTCGTTGACATGGAAAACCGCGTGTGATAAAGTGTTTTAGGTAGGCCTAAATTCGCGGTTTTTTTTAGGATCAATTATGAGACTTCCGGTGTTGGATGTCTTCGGGAGGTGCACATCATGCGGGTAATTATTACTTTGGCTTGTACAACATGCAAACAAAGAAATTACACAACGACTAAAAACAAGCGTAATCACCCCGACCGCATGGAGATGAAGAAATTCTGTAAGTCCTGTAACGAACAGACTTCTCATCGGGAAACCAGATAGTTTTTGGAGGTGTAGTCGGCGTGAAACGCAGTTTCAAGTCTCTGTTTTCCTTTTTCTCTGAAAGCTGGGCTGAACTCAAGAAGGTTCGCTGGCCCAATCGTAAAGAACTGACCAACTATACGCTGATTGTCATTGGGACGATTGCGTTTGTCACGATTTATTTTTGGGTTCTCGATATCGGCATTTCCGCTGTGATCGAAGCGATTATCTAGGAAGGGTTCCAGGTGGCTTGATATGGAAAAAAGATGGTACGTCGTTCATACCTATTCAGGGTATGAGAACAAAGTCAAAGCCAATTTGGAGAAACGCGTTGAGTCCATGGGCATGGAGGACAAGATTTTCCGCGTTCTTGTTCCAATGGAAGAAGAACTGGTAACCAAGGACGGTAAGAAAAAGACCGTTATGCGTAAAGTATACCCTGGTTATGTCTTGGTCGAAATGGTTCAAACCGACGACTCTTGGTATGTTGTGCGCAACACACCAGGTGTTACGGGATTTGTAGGATCAACAGGCTCGGGTTCCAAACCGACAGCTTTGCTTCCAGAAGAAGTTGAACAGATTCTGAAGCATATGGGCATGGTAGAGCCGAAACCGAAGATTGAATTCGATGTTAAGGAATCCGTGCGAATTAAAGTTGGTCCTTTTGCGAATTTTGTGGGCTCCGTGGAAGAAATTTTGGTTGAGAAGAGCAAGCTTAAGGTTCACGTCAACATGTTTGGACGGGAAACCCCGCTTGAGTTAGATTATACTCAGGTGGAGAAAATATAGATTTTTCTTACAGGTTTCTTGTGGGAGGATCATTAGGTCCGTCTACCACTATTGAGTCAAGGAGGTGTCATCCGTGGCAAAAAAGGTAATCAAAATGGTAAAACTGCAGATCCCTGCAGGTAAAGCTAATCCAGCGCCTCCAGTAGGTCCAGCTTTGGGTCAAGCAGGTGTCAACATCATGGCATTCTGTAAAGAGTTCAATGCTCGTACTGCTGATCAAGCAGGCCTGATCATCCCGGTTGAAATTTCGGTGTTTGAAGATCGTTCTTTTACATTCATCACCAAAACTCCACCGGCTGCTGTGCTGTTGAAAGTTGCTGCTAAAATCGAAAAAGGTTCCGGTGAACCGAACAAAACGAAAGTTGCAACTGTAAATCGCGCTACCGTTCGTCAAATTGCTGAGCAAAAAATGCCTGACCTTAACGCAGCTTCCGTAGAATCGGCAATGCGTATGGTTGAAGGTACTGCTCGCAGCATGGGTATCACCATCGTAGATTAATTTATATTAGTCTTCGTGTGCCGGCAGTTTGACTGTCCGGCAAGTGTGGGAGGAATATCCGCTAATACCACATAAGGAGGAAAAGATTATGGCTAAACATGGTAAGAAGTACTTGGAAGCCGCTAAGCTGATCGACAGCGAAGCGACTTATGAGCCTTTAGAAGCCGTTGAATTGGTGAAAAAAGGCGCAACTGCTAAATTTGACGAAACTGTTGAAGCAGCAGTCCGTCTGGGCGTAGATTCCCGTAAACAAGACCAGGCTGTTCGTGGTGTTGTTGTCCTGCCACATGGTACGGGTAAAACACAGCGCGTTCTGGTATTTGCAAAAGGTGACAAAGTGAAAGAAGCCGAAGCGGCTGGCGCTGATTTTGTTGGCGATCAAGATATGATCAACAAAATTCAACAAGGCTGGTTCGAATTCGACGTCTGCGTTGCGACACCTGATATGATGAGTGAGGTTGGTAAACTGGGTCGTTTGCTCGGTGGTAAAGGCTTAATGCCAAACCCTAAAGCAGGCACAGTTACTTTCGACGTTGCCAAGGCTGTTCAAGAAATCAAAGCTGGTAAAATCGAATACCGTCTCGACAAAGCGGGTCAAATTCATGCGCCAATCGGCAAAGCATCCTTCAGTGCTGAACAACTGAACGAGAATCTTAAAGCTTTGATCGAAGCCTTGAACCGTGCGAAGCCAGCGGCTGCTAAAGGTGTTTACCTGAAAAACATCGCTATTTCTTCGACTATGGGACCAAGTGCTCGTGTGAACGCATCTGTTTACAAATAATATTTTGATTGACACGTTCAATTGATTTTGTTATTCTGTAAAAGTTGTGAGTCCGTGTGACTGACCATTAAAGTTGAATATGCTTACCGTAGACAGTAGGGGCCTTCGGGCTTAATCTCCTACCGAGGTGTTATGATAGAGCGTTTCATGTGACGGGCTTGTCCCGTTCATGTAGATTTATCAAGCCTTCGTACTCTACGGAGGCTTTTTTCATGCTCATGAAGGTAGCTTTGTGCGACCGCCGGATAGGTCGGTCGAGCAAAGCGGATAAATTGATCAGGAGGTGTACAGTTTGGCAAATGCAAAAGTGATTCAAGCAAAACAAGAAGCTGTTGAAGTTGTAGCTGCAAAATTGCGCGAGAGCGTAACAACTGTGGTTGCTGACTATCGCGGTCTGAATGTTGCCCAAGTAACTGAGCTGCGTAAGCAGCTTCGCGAAGCCGGAATCGAATTTCAAGTGCTGAAAAACACGCTGCTCCGTCGTGCAACTGCGGCAGCAGAATTGACTGAACTGGACGCAGTATTGACAGGTCCTACTGCAATCGCGTTCGGCAAAGATGATGCAGTGTCTGCAGCTAAAATCTTGAATGATTTCGCTAAGAAAAACACTGCGCTGGAACTGAAAGGTGCAGTTGTAGAAGGCCGTGTTATCGGTGTTGAGGAAATCAAAGCGTTGGCAGAACTGCCATCCCGCGAAGGTCTCCTTTCCATGCTCCTCAGTGTGCTTCAAGCTCCTGTGCGCAACTTCGCGCTTGCAGTTAAAGCTGTTGCGGAAAAAGAAGAGCAAAGCGCATAAGTTAGGGATTAAAGCTGCTGTATAGCAGATTGAAAACAAAAAAATAAGAATTTAAATGGAGGTTCAACCATGAGTAAAGAGCAAATCTTGGAAGCAATTAAAGGTATGTCCGTATTGGAACTGAACGATCTTGTTAAAGCAATCGAAGAAGAATTCGGCGTAACTGCAGCAGCTCCAGTAGCTGTAGCAGGTGGCGCAGCAGGTGGCGCAGCAGAAGCTGAGCAATCCGAGTTCGACGTAATTTTGACAAGCGCTGGCGCTTCCAAAATCAATGTTATCAAAGCAGTTCGCGAAATTACAGGTCTTGGCCTGAAAGAAGCAAAAGAACTGGTTGACAACGCTCCAAAACCACTGAAAGAAAAAATCGCGAAAGAAGAAGCTGATTCCCTGAAAGCAAAATTGGAAGAGGCAGGCGCTTCCGTAGAAGTGAAATAATTGACTGTTATCTAGCAGACAATGCACTAAAACAAACCCCTTGAGGTGATCTTCAAGGGGTTTATTGCTGTAAAACGGCAGTACAAGCATGTCTGAAACATTTTAGTGAAGGCTATGATGGTATTACAACCAAGGAGGTGGTCATGAATGTCTGATCATTATTACTCCAAACGGCCAGAGACGGCGCACGAACGGCGGAGCCTGGAAACAGTGCTGCGGGGGCGGACATACCGTTTTGCCAGCGATTCAGGCGTTTTCTCGAAGCAGGGAATTGATTACGGTAGCCGTGTGTTGATTGAGGCGATGCAGCTTCCTGCGCAGGCTTCAGTGCTGGATGTAGGGTGTGGCTATGGACCGATTGGTTTGACGGCAGCTACGCTTGTACCGAATGGTCACGTTACAATGGTGGATATTAACGAGCGAGCCGTTCAACTGGCTATAGAGAACGCGGAACGGAATGGAATTACCAATGTGACGATAAAGCAAAGCGATCTATTTGAGGCAGTAAAAGATGATCGGTTTGACGTGATTCTAACGAATCCACCTATACGTGCGGGTAAGGAAACGGTGCATACCATTTTCGAGCTTGCTTATGAACATTTAAATGAAGGTGGAGCTTTGTGGGTGGTTATACAGAAAAAGCAGGGTGCCCCTTCGGCAAGCGCTAAAATCGAGAGCCTTTTCGGACGTGTGGAGGAAGTTACGAAGGATAAAGGTTACCGTATTTTGAAGGCGAAAAAAAGTTTCAGAAAAATGCAATAGGACCATTGACTTGAATCCTGGTCTGTGATATCATTATAAAATGTCAGTATTAGGATGCCCTCCATGGCTTTAGTTTGTTGAAATGTCAATAGGTTTATGCGTAGAAGGGTATAGTATTTATACCTATTACGTATAATACAATCATTTTGGGCAAATCTACAAGTGATGAAGATCTTCCGGTAAGAGGATTCTGCAGATACGTTGCTCTTTTTTCGAATGCATTCGAGTAAGGGCTTTTCTGTATTTGTGGATTGAATCTTCTGTCTGTGTCTTATTATAAGGTCACAAACAAAGGTTCGCAATGAATTTTTAAAGTGAGTAGACATGAGGGGTGAGTTTAAGTTGGCAGGACATCTTGTTCAATATGGTCGACGCACTCGGCGCAGTTATGCACGTATTAACGAGGTACTCGAGGTTCCGAACCTGATTGAGATCCAGCAAAAATCCTATGATTGGTTTTTGGAGGAAGGATTGCGGGAGATGTTTCGGGATATTTCGCCAATTCAGGATTTCACAGGAAATCTGATTTTGGAGTTTATCGATTATTCTCTCGGAGAACCCAAATATACCGTTGACGACGCAAAGGAACGCGACGTAACGTATGCAGCACCGCTTCGGGTAAAAGTCCGGCTTATTAATAAAGAGACCGGGGAAGTGAAAGAGCAGGAAGTATTCATGGGAGACTTCCCGCTGATGACTGATACGGGTACGTTTATTATTAACGGTGCGGAACGGGTTATTGTCAGCCAGTTGGTTCGCTCTCCCAGCGTCTATTTCAGCACAAAAGTCGACAAGAATGCGAAAACAACATACACCGCAACGGTAATTCCTAACCGGGGGGCTTGGCTCGAACTGGAGATGGATGCGAAGGACATTATCTATGTCCGGATTGACCGTACCCGTAAAATTCCGGTTACGGTGTTGCTGCGTGCGCTTGGCTTTGGCACTGATGCTGAGATTCTGGATTTGCTCGGCAATGACGAATATATCCGTAACACGCTTGATAAAGACAACACAGACTCTACGGAAAAAGCGCTGATTGAGATTTATGAGCGTCTTCGTCCGGGTGAGCCACCTACACTGGATAATGCAAAGAGCTTGCTCGTTGCACGTTTCTTTGATCCAAAACGTTATGATCTGGCCAACGTAGGCCGTTACAAAATCAATAAAAAGCTTCACATCAAAAACCGTCTGTTCAATCAACGGCTTGCTGAGACTTTGATTGATACGACAACCGGTGAAATCATCGCTGAAGCAGGACAAATGGTGGATCGCCGCTTGTTGGACGAGATTTTGCCCCAACTTGAGGAGTCGGTAGGACACCGTACGTATCATGTTGCTACTGGCGTGCTGGAAAGCAACGATATTCCTCTTCAAACAATCGACATATTCTCGCCGATTGAGGATGGTAAAGTTGTAAAACTGATTGCCAACGGAAATATTGATAAATCGGTTAAAAATATTACGCCTGCCGATATTATTTCCTCCATCAGTTATTTTATTAACTTACTTCACGGAATCGGAAGCACGGACGATATTGACCATTTGGGCAACCGTCGTTTGCGCTCTGTCGGCGAATTGCTCCAGAACCAGTTCCGTATCGGTTTATCCCGTATGGAACGCGTGGTGCGCGAAAGAATGTCGATTCAGGATGCTAATGTGATTACGCCGCAGGCGCTGATTAACATACGTCCGGTAATTGCTTCGATCAAGGAGTTCTTTGGTAGCTCCCAGCTGTCCCAGTTTATGGATCAGACGAATCCACTTGCCGAATTGACACACAAACGCCGTTTGTCCGCACTCGGACCCGGCGGTTTGACACGTGAACGCGCAGGCATGGAAGTACGTGACGTCCATCCGAGTCACTACGGCCGTATGTGTCCTATCGAGACACCAGAGGGACCAAACATTGGTTTGATCAACTCCTTGTCTACCTTCGCACGTATCAACGAGTACGGATTTATCGAAGCTCCTTATCGTTGGGTAGATCCAAAAACCGGAAAAGTTACAGACCAAATTGATTACCTGACGGCTGATGAAGAAGATAACTACATCGTAGCCCAGGCAAATGAGGAACTGACAGAGGACAGCACTTTTAAGGAAGAAGTTGTCATTGTCCGTTACAACAAGCAGTCTGATAACATCATTCCAATGGCAAGTAGCCGTGTTGACTATATGGACGTTTCGCCTAAGCAGGTCGTGTCCGTGGCAACTGCACTGATTCCGTTCCTGGAGAACGATGACTCGAACCGCGCGTTGATGGGTTCCAATATGCAACGGCAGGCCGTTCCTTTGTTGATTCCGAAGTCTCCTTTGGTCGGAACAGGAATGGAGCATAAGGCTGCGAAAGATTCCGGGGTATGTATTGTATCCAAATACGACGGTGTAATCGAACGTTCTTCAGCTAACGAAATTTGGCTGCGTCGCATCGAAGCAGTAGATGGTTCTGAAGTGAAGGGCGACATAGTTAAGTATAAATTACACAAATTTATGCGTTCGAACCAAGGAACATGCATTAACCAACGTCCAATCGTCAATAGAGGCGATGTGGTGAAAGCTGGCGATATTCTCGCAGATGGTCCTTCCACAGAGATGGGCGAGCTGGCATTGGGACGTAACGTTGTCGTTGCCTTCATGACTTGGGAAGGTTACAACTACGAGGATGCGATCCTGCTGAGTGAGAAGCTGGTTAAGGAAGACGTATACACCTCCATTCATATTGAGGAATACGAATCCGAAGCCCGCGACACGAAGCTTGGACCGGAAGAAATCACCCGTGATATTCCGAATGTCGGTGAAGAAGCGCTCCGTAATCTGGATGAGCGTGGAATTATCCGCATTGGTGCCGAAATCGGCGCAGGTGACATTCTCGTTGGTAAAGTAACGCCTAAGGGTGTGACAGAGCTGACAGCCGAAGAACGCCTCTTGCATGCGATCTTTGGTGAGAAGGCACGCGAGGTTCGCGACACTTCTTTGAGAGTTCCTCACGGAACAGACGGGATTGTTGTGGACGTAAAAGTATTTACACGTGAGAATGGCGACGAACTGCCACCAGGCGTAAACCAACTGGTTCGTGTATACATTGCTCAAAAACGTAAAATTTCCGAAGGCGATAAAATGGCCGGACGTCACGGTAACAAGGGTGTCGTTGCCCGTATTTTGCCTGAAGAAGATATGCCGTTCCTTCCGGACGGTACACCAGTACAAGTCGTTCTGAATCCGCTGGGTGTACCTTCACGGATGAACATCGGACAGGTGCTTGAAATTCATCTGGGTATGGCTGCAATGCGTCTTGGTATTCATGTAGCAACGCCTGTATTCGATGGTGCCAAGGAGTATGACGTGTTCGATACGATGGAAGAGGCAGGCATGCAGCGCAATGGTAAGACGGTGTTGTATGACGGACGTACCGGTGATCGTTTTGAACGTGAAGTTACTGTCGGTGTCATGCACATGATCAAACTGGCGCATATGGTTGACGATAAAATCCATGCTCGTTCTACAGGTCCTTACTCTCTCGTTACGCAACAGCCGTTGGGTGGTAAAGCTCAATTCGGTGGTCAGCGCTTCGGGGAGATGGAAGTATGGGCGCTGGAAGCCTACGGCGCGGCTTACACGCTTCAGGAAATTTTGACTGTCAAATCCGATGATGTGGTTGGACGTGTTAAAACATACGAATCCATCGTCAAAGGTGAAAATGTACCTGAACCGGGTGTGCCTGAATCATTCAAGGTCTTGATCAAAGAGCTGCAAAGCTTGGGTATGGACGTGAAGATTCTGTCCGGAGACGAACAAGAGATCGAAATGAGAGAGCTTGATGATGAAGATGATACAACCAGCGACAAGCTGAGTTTGAATCTGGAAGGCTCTGAGGTTGGCGTAGAGTAGTCTGTCTGCTGACTGAATCATATCAGCTTTGTTATATGCCTCGATCCATTCTCTACAGGATGGATCGAGCTTCTTGATACCGCCCGGTGCTGCCGGGCGGTATCAAACCTAAAAACTCAGGATTTGGTTAAGGAGGGTTGCTCCTTGTTGGACGTTAACAATTTCGAATATATGAAAATCGGGCTTGCTTCCCCCGAAAAGATTCGTTCTTGGTCCCGCGGAGAAGTCAAAAAACCGGAGACGATTAACTATCGTACGCTTAAACCGGAAAAAGAAGGACTATTTTGCGAGAAAATTTTCGGACCTACGAAAGACTGGGAATGTCATTGCGGTAAGTACAAGCGCGTGCGCTATAAAGGTGTTGTCTGTGACCGTTGTGGCGTAGAGGTTACCCGCGCTAAGGTTCGTCGTGAGCGTATGGGTCACATCGAACTGGCTGCCCCTGTATCGCATATTTGGTACTTTAAAGGCATTCCGAGCCGTATGGGTCTTGCTCTTGATATGTCTCCAAGATCTCTGGAAGAGATCATTTACTTCGCATCTTATGTTGTAACTGATCCAGGAGATACGCCATTGGAGAAAAAGCAACTCCTGTCCGAGAAAGAATACCGCAGCTACCGTGAAAAATACGGCTACGGATTTCAGGCAGGTATGGGTGCTGAAGCGGTTAAGAAGCTCCTTCAAGATTTGGATATAGACAAAGAACTGGAATTCCTGAAAGAAGAGTTGCGTACAGCTCAAGGACAACGTCGCAACCGTGCGATCAAGCGTCTTGAAGTGATTGAGGCGTTCCGTAACTCCGGCAACCAGCCGGACTGGATGATCATGGACGTGTTGCCTGTTATTCCTCCTGAGCTCCGTCCGATGGTACAGCTGGATGGTGGACGTTTTGCTACCTCTGACCTGAATGACTTGTACCGCCGTGTTATTAACCGTAACAACCGTCTGAAACGCTTGCTAGATCTGGGTGCACCGGATATTATCGTACAAAATGAAAAACGGATGCTGCAGGAAGCTGTTGACGCTCTGATCGATAATGGTCGTCGTGGCCGCCCTGTTACAGGTCCGGGTAACCGTCCTTTGAAATCCCTCAGCCATATGCTGAAAGGTAAACAAGGACGCTTCCGTCAAAACTTGCTCGGAAAACGTGTTGACTACTCCGGTCGTTCCGTTATCGTTGTAGGTCCGTACTTGAAAATGTACCAATGCGGTTTGCCGAAAGAAATGGCATTGGAACTGTTCAAACCTTTTGTCATGAAAGAACTTGTGAACAAAGGTCTTGCACACAACATTAAGAGCGCGAAACGTAAAGTAGAGCGCGTGAGCGCAGAAGTATGGGATGTGCTCGAAGAAGTAATCAGGGAGCATCCGGTTCTTCTGAACCGTGCCCCTACGCTGCATAGACTCGGTATCCAGGCGTTTGAACCGATTTTGGTTGAAGGTCGTGCAATCCGTTTGCATCCGCTCGTATGTACGGCATATAATGCCGACTTTGACGGTGACCAAATGGCGGTTCACGTTCCATTGTCTGCGGAAGCCCAAGCAGAAGCTCGTTTGCTCATGCTGGCATCCGGTAACATTTTGAATCCGAAAGACGGCAAACCTGTTGTTACTCCTTCCCAGGATATGGTCCTTGGTTCTTTCTATCTGACTATGGATAACAAAGAAGAAGAAGGCAGCAACATGATCCTTCGCAATATGAACGAGGCTATATCGGCTTACCAGCGCGGTACAGCGGGTCTTCATGCTCGTGTAGCTATTCCGGTTAAAGCTTTGAATAAAACGAGCTTTACGGAAAAACAACAGGATGCAATGCTGATCACCACGGTTGGTAAAATTATCTTTAATGAAATTTTCCCGGCCAGCTTCCCGTACATCAATGATGCTACCCGTGCCAACCTGCTTTATGGTACTGCTGAGGAGTTCTTTGTTTACGAAAAGGGTGTAAACCTTACAGAAGCGATTCAAAATGCTCCGCAAGCTAACGGGGTAGGTAAGGATTACCTTGGTAACATTATTGCCCGTTGCTTTGAAACTTACCATACAACAGAAACAGCTGTGATTTTGGATAAAATCAAACAGCTTGGCTTTACGTATTCTACTCGTTCAGGTGTAACTGTTGCTGTATCGGACGTTATCGTGCCGGTGGAAAAACAAGGAATTCTTAAAGGTTCTGAGGACAAAGCGCAAGTCGTAACGAATCAATACCGTCGTGGTTTGATTACGAACGAGGAACGCTATGACCGGATTATTGATATTTGGTCCAAAGCGAAAGATGATATTACCGAAGTGCTGATGAAGTCCATGGATCGCTACAACTCGATCATGATGATGGTAGACTCCAAAGCGCGGGGTAACAAATCACAGATTACCCAGCTCGGCGGTATGCGTGGTCTGATGGCGAATCCATCCGGTCGTATTATCGAGCTCCCAATTAAATCGAACTTCCGTGAAGGTTTGACAGTACTCGAGTACTTCATCTCCACTCACGGAGCGCGTAAAGGTTTGGCGGATACAGCGCTTCGTACGGCTGACTCAGGTTACCTGACTCGTCGTCTTGTCGATGTAGCGCAGGATGTTATCGTGCGTGAAGAAGATTGCGGAACGGACAAAGGCTTTACAGTAAGCCGTATTCAGGACGGTAAAGAAGTTATTGAGGATCTGTATGACCGTCTGGAAGGTCGCTATTGCTTTGAAACGGTACGTCATCCGGAGACTGGCGAGATTTTGGCTGGCCGTAACGAATTGATCGATTCCGACAAAGCGGAAGCAATTGTTAAAGCTGGTGTACAAAAGCTTCAAATTCGTTCAGTACTGAGCTGTCGTGCCAAACATGGCGTCTGCAAGAAATGCTACGGTCGCAATCTGGCTACTGGCAAACACGTTGAGATTGGTGAAGCAGTTGGTATTATCGCGGCACAATCCATCGGTGAACCAGGAACCCAGCTTACAATGCGTACATTCCACACAGGCGGTGTAGCGGGCGACGATATTACACAAGGTTTGCCGCGTATTCAGGAGCTTTTCGAAGCACGTAATCCTAAAGGTCAGGCAACCATCAGTGAAATTGACGGTACAGTTAAAGAAATTCGTGAAGGTAAAGATCGCCGTGAGATCGATATTCAGGGTGAAGCTGAAACGAAAACTTATTCGGTTACGTATGGTTCTCGTCTGCGCGTAAGCGAAGGCATGACTGTTGAAGCCGGGGATGAACTGACAGACGGTTCAATCGACCCTAAAGAAATGCTGCGCATTAAAGGTATTCGCGGGGTACAGAACTATATCCTTCAGGAAGTTCAACGCGTATACCGGAATCAGGGCGTAGAAATCAATGATAAGCACGTGGAAGTTATGATTCGTCAAATGTTGCGTAAAATCCGTATCCTTGATGCGGGGAATACAACGCTGCTTCCAGGCTCCTTTGTTGATGTGCACGAGTATGAAAATGCGAACAAGACAGCAATTCTCAGTGGCCAAGAGCCAGCGGTAGCCAAACCGGTTCTGCTTGGTATCACCAAGGCATCTCTGGAAACTGACTCCTTCTTGTCAGCAGCTTCCTTCCAAGAGACCACTCGCGTGCTGACCGATGCGGCTATAAAAGGCAAAGTCGATCAGTTGCTTGGTCTGAAAGAGAACGTTATTATTGGTAAGTTGATCCCTGCGGGTACAGGTATGAATCGTTACCGCAGTGTGAAATTTGCCCAACCGGAAGGGGAGCAACCCTCGTCCGAAGAACTCGAACCGATTTCGGCCGAGTAATATAACGTTAACAAATGGCATGATGGGCCCGGAACATCGCATCTCTGATGAGGCTTTTAGATTGTGGCTTTGTCAGACGGTGTTCCGGCGCTTTTTCTTGAAATGAAATGTATTTCTTTGTTAAGCAAACTATAGTCGATAATTGTCTTGACATTGCTTATAGTCAATGCTAATATAGCAAAGGTGCGTGAGTAGCCTATATGCTATTGTGTCTTTTCGGAGGAATGAGATATGTCTAAAGAACAGGGACTGCAAGATGCTCATGTCAAAATCGGTACCAAACAAACCATTCGTATGGTCGAATTGGGCTTCGCCTCTGAAGTATATGTGGCGGAAGACGCAGATCCGCGTCTCACTTCCAACATCATTGCTTTGTGCAACAAGCAAGGAGTCAAGGTGACTCTTGTAGATACAATGAAAAATCTCGGAGCTGCATGTGGGATTGAAGTGGGAGCCGCTATGGCTGCTATCGTAAAACAATAGGGTAAGGAACGTTTTTGTCTAAGAGAATGAATTCTTGGCGGCAAAGACTTTTCATTTGTTCTTTTATGAACCGCCTGGGTCTGTGGGCTTAGAAATGGTTTGTGAAGCAACAGGAAAAATTGAGGAAGGGGGTGGCAACCACAATGCCAACTATTAACCAACTGGTTCGTAAAGGACGTCAAGCCAAAATCGAGAAATCGAAATCACCGGCTTTGCAAAAAGGGTTTAACGCCTTGAAACGTGAAGCTACCGACATCAGTGCCCCGCAAAAACGCGGAGTTTGCACACGTGTAGGTACTATGACTCCAAAAAAACCAAACTCCGCACTTCGTAAATATGCTCGTGTTCGTTTGACGAACCGTGTAGAGGTGACTGCTTACATTCCGGGTATCGGACACAACCTGCAAGAACACAGTGTAGTGCTGATTCGCGGCGGTCGTGTAAAAGACCTTCCGGGTGTACGTTACCACATCGTTCGCGGTGCTTTGGATACTGCAGGCGTAAACAACCGCATGCAAGCTCGTTCCAAATACGGCGCAAAACGCCCTAAAGCTAAAAAATCCTAATGAATATAAACCGAATAAATCGGTTTAACATGTAAGAAAGGGGGATATCCATGCCACGCAAAGGTCCAGTTACCAAAAGAGACGTGTTGCCAGATCCGGTATACAACAGCAAGTTGGTTACCCGCCTGATCAACCGCATCATGCTCGACGGAAAACGAGGCGTTGCTCAAAGCATTCTGTACAATGCGTTCAAGCTTATCCAAGAACGTACGGGGAATGACCCGATGGAAGTTTTTGAAGCAGCTATCAAGAATATCATGCCAGTCCTGGAAGTTAAAGCACGCCGTGTCGGCGGTGCTAACTACCAAGTACCAATCGAGGTAAAACCAGAAAGACGTACTTCCCTGGGTTTACGTTGGCTCGTAAACTACTCCCGCAACCGCGGCGAGAAAACGATGGAAGAGCGTTTGGCGGCTGAGATTATCGACGCTTCCAACAACACAGGTGCTTCCGTGAAAAAACGCGAAGATACGCACAAAATGGCTGAAGCGAACAAAGCGTTTGCTCACTACCGTTGGTAGGATTCAGCTCAAAAAAATAACTTCAATTTTGAAGGGAGACCCATTTCATGGCAAGAGAGTTCTCCTTGACGAATACACGTAATATCGGGATCATGGCTCATATTGACGCGGGTAAAACCACAACAACAGAGCGGATCTTGTTCTACACAGGACGTACGCACAAAATCGGTGAAGTTCACGAAGGCGCTGCGACAATGGACTGGATGGAACAAGAACAAGAGCGCGGAATCACGATTACTTCCGCTGCGACGACCGCTGCCTGGAAAGGTCACCGCGTCAATATCATCGACACCCCGGGGCACGTTGACTTCACTGTTGAAGTTGAACGTTCCCTTCGTGTATTGGACGGAGCAGTTGGTGTTTTCAGTGCGAAAGAAGGCGTTGAGCCTCAGTCCGAAACCGTATGGAGACAGGCTGATCGCTACGGCGTTCCGCGGATCGCATATGTGAACAAAATGGATATCATTGGTGCCGACTTCTTGAATGTTGTCTCTGACATGCGTGATCGCCTTCAAGCGAACGCAGTTGCGATTCAATTGCCAATCGGTGCAGAAAATGATTTTATTGGTATCATCGATATCGTTGAACAAAAAGCTCATATGTACAAAGATGATCTTGGTCAAGATATCGAAGAAGTCGAAATTCCTGCGGAATTCAAAGATCAAGTTGAAGAACTCCGTAATGAATTGATCGAGAAGGTTGCTGAACTGGACGAAGAATTGACAATGAAATACCTGGAAGGTGAAGAAATTTCGGTTGCCGAAATTAAAGCTGCTCTCCGCAAAGGTGTTGTAGATGTTAAAATCTTCCCAGTTATCTGTGGATCTTCTTACCGTAACAAAGGTGTTCAGCTGATGTTGGATGCTGTTCTCGACTATTTGCCGGCTCCTACTGACGTGCCAAGTATTCAAGGGCATTTGGAAGACGGTACGGAAGTTGAACGTCACTCTTCCGATGAAGAGCCATTCTCCGCATTGGCCTTCAAAATCATGACGGACCCTTACGTTGGTAAGTTGACATTCTTCCGCGTGTACTCCGGTGTTCTTCAATCCGGTTCATATGTATTGAATGCAACAAAAGGCAAACGTGAACGTATCGGACGTATTCTTCAAATGCATGCGAACAGCCGTCAAGAAATCACTGTAGTTTACTCCGGTGATATTGCGGCAGCCGTAGGTTTGAAAGATACAGGTACAGGTGATACACTGTGTGATGAGAAGAATCCAGTTATTCTCGAGTCCATGAATTTCCCTGATCCGGTTATCGAAATCGCGGTTGAGCCTAAAACCAAAGCTGACCAAGATAAAATGTCTGTTGCCCTTGGTAAATTGACCGAAGAAGATCCAACTCTTCGCGCTCATACTAACGAAGAAACAGGCCAAACCATCTTGGCAGGTATGGGTGAGCTTCACCTTGATATCATCATCGACCGTATGCGTCGTGAGTTTAAGGTGGAAACCAATGTGGGTAAACCACAGGTTGCTTACCGTGAAACATTCCGTGCTCCAGCACGTGTCGAAGGTAAATTCGTTCGTCAATCCGGTGGTCGTGGTCAATACGGTCACGTATGGGTTGAGTTCGAACCGCTTGAGCCAGGTACTGGTAGCCAATTCGAAAGTAAGGTAGTCGGCGGCTCTGTTCCTAGAGAGTACATCGCTCCTGCTCTTGCTGGTATTGAGGAACAAATGAAAAACGGCGTTATCGCAGGCTTCCCGCTTGTGGACGTTAAAGCTACAATCGTGGACGGATCATATCATGATGTCGATTCCAATGAAATGGCGTTTAAAATTGCCGGATCAATGGCGCTGAAAGCAGCGAAAGACAAATGTAAACCAGTATTGCTTGAGCCGATTATGAAAGTTGAAGTAACGGTTCCTGAGGAATACATGGGTGACGTAATGGGTATGTTGAACTCCCGTCGTGGTCGGATTGAAGGTATGGATTCCCGTAGTGGAGCTCAAATCATTCGTGCGAAGGTGCCTTTGTCCGAAATGTTCGGATACTCGACTACACTTCGTTCCGGTACACAAGGACGCGGCGTGTTCTCTATGGAGCTTTCTCATTATGAAGAAGTTCCGAAGAGCATTGCTGAAGAGATCGTTGCCAAAACCAAAGGCGGCGAGTAATACAATGTATCAGCTGACCGGTATAATCAAGGTTTTTCCAAGAGGAAACCGGCAGCCTAAAAATAAAACAAGTTATTGAGGAGGAATTGTTCAAATGGCAAAGGCTAAGTTTGAACGTAACAAACCGCACGTTAACATCGGTACTATTGGTCACGTCGATCATGGTAAAACTACTTTGACTGCTGCAATCACAACTGTATTGTCCAAAACTTACGGTGGTGCTGCTGTAGCATTCGACCAAATCGATAAAGCTCCAGAAGAGCGCGAACGCGGTATCACAATCTCCACAGCACACGTGGAATACGAAACACCTAACCGTCACTATGCACACGTTGACTGCCCAGGTCACGCCGACTATGTTAAAAACATGATCACTGGCGCTGCACAAATGGACGGAGCGATTTTGGTTGTATCCGCAGCTGACGGCCCAATGCCGCAAACTCGTGAACACATCCTGTTGTCCCGCCAAGTAGGCGTTCCTTACATCGTTGTATTCCTGAACAAATGTGACATGGTTGAAGACGAAGAGTTGTTGGAACTGGTTGAAATGGAAGTTCGTGACTTGCTGAGCGAATATGACTTCCCAGGCGACGACACTCCAATCATTCGCGGTTCCGCTCGTGAAGCTCTGCAAAACCCAGAGGGCGACTATGCTAAGAAAATCGTTGAAATGTTCGAAATAATCGACACTTACGTCCCAACTCCAGAACGCGACACTGATAAGCCTTTCCTTATGCCTGTCGAGGACGTATTCTCCATCACAGGTCGTGGTACAGTTGCTACAGGCCGTGTAGAGCGTGGTACTGTTAAAGTGGGCGAAGAAATCGAAATCATCGGTATTCAAGAAGAATCCCGTAAATCCGTAGTAACAGGCGTAGAAATGTTCCGCAAATTGCTTGACTCCGCTCAAGCTGGCGATAACATCGGCGCATTGCTTCGTGGTGTAGATCGTGCACAAATCGAGCGTGGCCAAGTATTGGCTAAACCAGGTTCTGTTAAACCTCATACAGAATTCTCTGCTCAAATCTACGTTTTGACTAAAGAAGAGGGTGGACGTCACAAACCTTTCTTCACTGGTTACCGTCCACAGTTCTACTTCCGTACAACTGACGTAACTGGTATCATCACTTTGCCAGAAGGTTCCGAAATGGTAATGCCTGGTGACAACATCACAGTTACTGTTCAACTGATCAACCCAATCGCTATCGAAGAAGGAACTAAGTTCTCTATTCGTGAAGGTGGACGTACAGTTGGCGCTGGTGCGGTAGCAACAATCACCAAATAAGAGGCTTTGGCCTTTAAATAAAGCAACATTGTACTGGAACGAGTAACATTGTATTGGAACGGAGCTAAAAGAAGCCCCCCGCCCTGGTGCGGGGGCTTTTCTCTTGAATAAATCGCGAGCTGCGATTGCAATTGTATCTTTTGAAAATAAGATACATTGTTTTTTCGTTTTTGCTTGCAATAGGCAGAATTATTAGATATAATAACTAATGTTGTTTGTGACTGTGCGATGATGTGAGAGGTTACTGACACACCCGGCCCCTTTGCCATGGGAGGGATGTCGGAAAATTTTCACGGAGTATGTCCGATACCAAATTGGGCGATAGAAGGAGGGACTAAAATGGCAAAGCAAAAGATTCGTATTCGTTTGAAAGCTTACGACCACAGAATTCTTGATCAATCCGCTGAGAAAATTGTTGAAACAGCTAAACGTTCGGGCGCAGGTGTATCCGGACCAATTCCGCTGCCAACTGAAAAACAAATCATTACTATTCTCCGTGCGGTACACAAGTACAAGGATTCCCGGGAACAGTTCGAAATGCGCACACATAAGCGTCTGATCGATATTGTTAACCCGACTCCACAAACTGTGGATGCCTTGATGCGCTTGGACCTGCCGTCCGGTGTAGATATCGAAATTAAATTGTAATTTGTGATTAGGAAAAGAAAAGAGGTGTCAACATGAAAGGTATCTTAGGAAAAAAACTCGGAATGACTCAAGTGTTTACCCCTGAAGGTAACGTACTTGCTGTTACGGTTATCGAAGCGGGCCCTTGTGTTGTTCTGCAAAAGAAAGATCTGGAAAACGATGGATACGAAGCTATTCAGCTCGGTTTCTCTGATAAAAAAGAAAAAAGATCCAATAAACCTGAAGCAGGACATGCGAAAAAAGCAAATACTGCACCTAAGCGCTACGTTCGTGAACTTCGTGGCATCGACCTTGCTGCGTACGAGGTTGGCCAAGAACTGAAGGCTGATGTCTTCACAGAAGGCGAATTCGTTGACGTAACAGGTATTTCTAAAGGTAAAGGTTTTGCCGGCGTTATCAAACGTTGGGGACAAAGCCGCGGACCAATGGCACACGGCTCGCGTTACCACAGAGGTCCAGGTTCGATGGGCTCCATTCAAGCTAACCGCGTTCCTAAAGGTAAGCACCTGCCAGGACACATGGGGCATGAAACGGTAACGATCCAACGCCTTGAAGTTGTTAAGATCGATACAGAACGTAATGTATTGCTCGTGAAAGGCTCCATTCCAGGACCTAAAAACAGCTTCCTTAAAGTACTAGAAACGGTGAAGAAATAAACAACTGAAGAAAGGAGGAACACGAAATGCCAAAAGTAGCACTTTTTAATATTAGCGGCAGCCAAGTTGGCGAAATTGAATTGAACGACGCAGTATTCGGTATCGAACCGAATAAACACGTTCTTCATGACGCTGTTGTTATGCAATTGGCTTCCCTGCGTCAAGGTACTCACAAAGTAAAAGGACGTTCTGAAGTACGTGGTGGCGGACGTAAGCCTTGGAAACAAAAAGGTACTGGACGCGCTCGTCAAGGTTCGATCCGTGCACCGCAATGGGTTGGTGGCGGTACTGTATTTGGTCCGACTCCACGCAGCTATGCTTACAAATTGCCTAAAAAGGTTCGTCGCTTGGCGATCAAATCGGCTTTGTCTTCCAAAGTGATTGAGAATGAAATCATCGTATTGGACGCTCTTACACTGAACGGACCTAAAACGAAAGAATTTGCAGCCATTTTGAACAACCTTAAAGCTGACCGTAAAGCATTGATCGTAGCTCCTGGCTATGATGATAATGTGGCTCTGTCCGCTCGTAATATTCCTGGTGTGAAGTTTGTATCCGCAGACGGCATTAATGTTCTTGACGTGCTTGGACACGACAAACTGATCATTACGAAGGATGCAGTTCAGAAGGTAGAGGAGGTGCTCGCGTAATGAAGGATCCTCGTGATATTATCAAACGTCCGGTAATCACCGAACGTACGGCTGGTATGATGAATGACTTGAAATACGTTTTCGAGGTAGACATTCGTTCCAATAAAGTCGAAGTTAAAAAAGCAATCGAAGCGATCTTTAACGTGAAAGTAAGTAACGTAAACACGCTTCGTGTTCCTGCAAAACCAAAACGCTACGGCCGTCATTCCGGCTATACGAGCGAGTGGAAAAAAGCGTTCGTAACGCTGAGCAAAGACAGTAAGCCGCTTGAGTTTTTTGAAACGGTATAATTGAAACTGTAAAGTAAGGAGGGAAACTCAGTGCCAATTAAAAAGTATAAACCGACGTCCCCGGCCAGACGTGCTATGTCTGTATCTACTTTCGAGGAGATCACAACTAATCAGCCCGAGAAATCGTTGCTGGCGCCTCTGAGCAAGCAAGCTGGACGTAATAACCAAGGTAAAATTACGGTTCGTCATCATGGCGGTGGACACAAACGTAAATACCGTATTATCGATTTCAAACGTAACAAAGATGGAATACCGGGCCGCGTTGCTACGATCGAATATGATCCGAACCGTACGTCCAACATCGCACTTATCCACTATGTGGATGGTGAAAAACGTTACATCATCGCTCCTAAAGGCTTGAAAGTAGGAGACGAAGTGGTATCCGGCGTAGGTTCCGATATCAAAATCGGTAACTCTTTGCCTTTGGAAAACATTCCAGTAGGTACGGTTATCCACAACATCGAATTGAAACCGGGCAAAGGTGGTCAACTCGTTCGTGCTGCCGGTACGGAAGCCCAACTTCTTGGTAAAGAAGAGAAGTATGTAACTATTCGTTTGACTTCTGGTGAAGTTCGTCGCGTTTTGAAAGTTTGCCGCGCTACAATCGGTTCTGTTGGTAACGAAGACCATGAATTGGTGAAGATCGGTAAAGCCGGACGTAGCCGTTGGTTGGGACAACGTCCTGAAGTTCGCGGCGTTGTTATGAACCCTAACGATCACCCACACGGTGGTGGTGAAGGTCGCGCTCCAATCGGACGTAAATCTCCGATGTCTCCATGGGGTAAACCAACCCTTGGTTACAAAACACGTAAAAAAGGTAAAGCATCTGATAAATACATCGTTCGTCGTCGTACTAAGTAATAAGACGTGCGCTTAAGTCGCACGTTAACATATTAAGGAACGACAACGTTTTAACGAAGGGAGGATTCATACATGGGTCGCAGTCTCAAAAAAGGACCATTCGTTGATGGTTACCTGCTGAAAAAAGTAGAGGTTTTGAACGAATCGGACAAAAAAGTCGTGATCAAAACTTGGTCCCGTCGCTCTACGATTTTCCCACAATTTATCGGACATACGTTTGGTGTATACGATGGTCGTAAACACGTGCCAGTATACGTAACGGAAGATATGGTCGGACACAAATTGGGCGAATTCGCTCCAACACGTACCTATAAAGGCCATACAGATGACGATAAGAAAACAAGAAGATAATCAACACAGCGTAGTGTTTGAGAGGAGGTAAACTCAATGGAAGCAAAAGCACATGCTAAATCCGTACGGATTTCCGCTCGTAAAGTTAAACTCGTTATCGATTTGATCCGCGGTAAGCAGGTTGGTGAGGCGATCGCAATTCTTCGTCACACTCCGAAATCCGCTTCTCCGGTCGTTGAGAAGCTGTTGAACTCTGCTATTGCAAATGCAGACCACAACTACTCTTTGGACGTGAACAAGTTGGTAGTATCGCAAGTTTTTGTAAACCAAGGTCCTACAATGAAACGGTTCCGCCCGCGTGCAATGGGTCGTGCAAGCCGCATCAATAAACGCACCAGTCATATTACTCTGGTGGTATCTGAAAAATAAGGAGGGAAAACGTGTGGGCCAAAAGGTAAATCCCGTCGGACTCCGAATCGGTATTATCCGTGATTGGGAATCCAAATGGTATGCAGGCAAAGATTTCGGTGATCTTTTGCTGGAAGACGTTAGAATTCGTGAACATCTGAAAAAAAGATTGAAAGATTCCGCTGTATCCCGTGTTGAAATCGAGAGAGCAGCTAACCGCGTCAACGTAACGATTCACACTGCGAAACCTGGTATGGTTATCGGTAAGGGTGGTTCCGAAGTTGAAAACTTGCGTAATGAGATCACTAAAATCGCAGGCGGTAAAAAGGTACACATCAATATCTCTGAAATTAAAAATCCTGAGCTGGATGCAATCTTGGTTGCTGAGAGCATTGCACAACAATTGGAACGTCGTGTTTCTTTCCGTCGTGCTTTGAAACAAGCGATCCAAAGAACTATGCGTTCCGGAGCAAAAGGAATTAAAACTCAAGTAGGCGGACGTCTTGGCGGTGCCGAAATCGCTCGTTCCGAAGGGTACAGCGAAGGAACAGTTCCACTGCATACGCTTCGTGCCGACATTGACTACGGTACAGCGGAAGCTCATACTACTTACGGCCGTATTGGCGTAAAAGTATGGATCTATCGTGGAGAGGTTCTTCCTCCAGCTAAGAAACAAGCTCCTCAGGAAGGAGGCAACTAATCATGTTGGTACCAAAACGCGTAAAACATCGTAAGCAACAACGTGGTCATATGAAGGGTCGTGCAAAAGGCGGCACTACACTGAACTTTGGTGAGTATGGTTTGCAAGCTACTGAACCTGCATGGATTACTAACCGTCAGATCGAAGCTGCTCGTATTGCGATGACTCGTTACATCAAACGTGGTGGTAAGGTTTGGATTAAAATTTTCCCTGACAAACCAGTTACTCAGAAGCCTCTTGAGGTTCGTATGGGTAGTGGTAAAGGTAACGTAGAAAAATGGGTTGCAGTAGTGAAACCAGGCAAGATCATGTTCGAACTTGCTGGTGTTCCGGAAGAGATTGCTCGTGAAGCAATGCGTCTTGCCGCTCACAAACTGCCAATCAAAACTAAGTTTGTGAAACGTGAAGAATTGGGTGGTGAAGCAAATGAAGGCTAGTGAATTTCGCAACCTAACCACTGCTGAAATTGAACAAAAGATCTCTGGGTTCAAAGAAGAACTCTTTAACCTTCGTTTTCAACTCGCTACCGGTCAGCTTGATAACCCGACTCGGATCGGCGATGTACGTAAGGAAATTGCTCGTGCTAAAACCGTGATCCGTGAAAGAGAACTTGGGATTAGCTAAGATATCAGACCGGGTGGAGATTCCGCCTGTAATTAGGAAGGAGGCCAACAATGAGCGAACGTAATGCCCGTAAAGTGTTAGTCGGTAAAGTAGTCAGCGATAAAATGGACAAAACGATTGTGATTGCTGTAGAAACTTACAAAAAACATGATCTCTACCATAAACGTATCAAAGTAACAAAGAAATTCAAAGCTCATGATGAAAACAACACCGCACAAATCGGTGATACTGTTAAAATCATGGAAACTCGCCCTTTGTCCAAAGACAAAAACTGGAGACTGGTCGAAATCATTGAAAAAGCTGTTATAATTTAATGTAGTGTAGTTTTTCCGAAAGGAGGATAAATAAATGATTCAACCATTTACACGTTTGACTGTAGCTGACAATTCCGGCGCGAAGGAACTGATGTGTATCCGTGTGCTCGGTGGTACGGGACGTCGTACAGCTCAAATTGGTGACCTGATCGTTTGTTCCGTAAAACAAGCAACACCAGGCGGCGTTGTCAAAAAGGGTGATGTAGTAAGAGCGGTTGTCGTTCGTACTAAACGTTCTATCCGCCGTAAAGACGGTTCCTATATCGGATTTGACGAGAACGCAGCAGTGGTCGTTAAAGAAGACAAGAGCCCACGTGGTACTCGTATTTTCGGACCAGTTGCTCGTGAACTTCGTGACAAGGACTTCATGAAAATCGTTTCCTTGGCTCCGGAAGTGATCTAAATTCACCTTAAAATGTGCCTGTAGGAGGTGTACGAAATGCCAAAAGTGAAAAAAGTTCTGGAATCCCATAACAACAAGCTGCACGTCAAAAAAGACGACACTGTTCTGGTGATTACTGGTAAAGATAAAGGTAAAAAAGGTCGCGTTATCGCTGCTTACCCTCGTCAAAACCGTGTGCTTGTGGAAGGTGTTAACATGATTAAAAAACACCAAAAGCCTAATCAGTTGAATCCACAAGGCGGCATCATCGAGAAAGAAGCTCCGATTCACGTTTCCAACGTTATGCACATTGATCCGAAGAGCGGAAAAGTAACTCGTGTTGGTTACAAAGTATTGGACAACGGAAAAAAAGTGCGCATTGCAAAACGTTCTGGCGAAGTGATCGACTAATTAATTTTCAAAGAAAGGAGGTCTATGATTCATGGCAACTACAAGAATGAAAGAGCGTTTCTTGAAAGAAATTACTCCTGCCTTGATGCAGAAGTTTAGCTATACATCAGTAATGCAAGTGCCTAAAATCGAGAAAGTTGTAATCAACATGGGTGTTGGCGACGCAGTCCAAAACTCCAAAGTTCTCGATTCGGCTGTGAGCGACATGCAGTTGATCGCTGGTCAAAAACCAGTAATCACTCGCGCAAAAAAATCTATTGCAGGTTTTAAATTGCGTGAAAACATGCCGATCGGTGTTAAGGTAACACTTCGTGGCGAGCGTATGTATTATTTCTTGGACAAATTGTTCAATATCACGCTTCCTCGCGTACGTGACTTCCATGGTGTTTCAACAAAAGCTTTCGACGGACGTGGTAACTACACGCTTGGTCTGAAAGAACAATTGATCTTCCCGGAAATCGAGTACGATCAAGTTGATAAAGTTCGTGGTATGGACATCGTTATCGTAACGACTGCCAAAACTGACGAAGAGTCCCGTGAGCTTCTGACTCAACTGGGCATGCCTTTCGCAAAGTAATGTTGGCATAACGTTTTGGGCGTCTGATATAAAAGACACCCTGTTCTCCGAAACTATTTAGGAGGTGTCAGGCTAAGTGGCAAAAACTTCAATGAAAGTCAAACAACAACGCACACCAAAGTTTAAAGTTCGTGCTTATACTCGTTGCGAGCGTTGTGGTCGTCCACATTCGGTACTGCAAAAGTTTAAGATCTGCAGAATTTGCTTCCGTGAATTAGCTTATAAAGGCCAGATTCCTGGCGTGAAAAAAGCAAGCTGGTAAAAAGTCCTGTTTGGGAAGGAGGTTTATACACAATGACTATGTCTGATCCAATTGCAGATATGCTTACTCGTATTCGTAACGCGAACACAGTTCGTCACGAAACAGTAGAAATGCCTGCATCTACAATGAAAAAACAAATCGCCGACATCCTGAAACGTGAAGGATTCATTCGTGATGCGGAATTTGTTGAAGATAGCAAACAAGGGATCATCCGTGTTTTCTTGAAATACGGTGCAAACAACGAACGTGTTATTACAGGTTTGAAAAGAATCAGTAAACCAGGTCTTCGTGTTTACACGAAGAGCAACGAAATTCCACGCGTTCTGGGTGGACTCGGGATCGCGATCATTTCGACATCCAAAGGTATCATGACCGACAAAGAAGCACGTCAGTCTAAAGCCGGCGGAGAAGTGGTTTGCTACGTTTGGTAAGATAACGTTTAAAAGATAGGAGGTGCAACAGATATGTCCCGTATTGGTCGTAAGCCAATCACAGTACCAAGTGGTGTTGACGTAACTTTGAACAACACAGCGATCACAGTTAAAGGTCCTAAAGGAACATTGACTCGTGAGCTTCATAAAGACATGTCCGTTACTGTGGAAAACAATGAAATCAACGTAATTCGTCCTTCGGACAACAAACTTCACCGCTCTTTGCATGGAACAACCCGCAGCGTTGTCAACAACATGGTAAGTGGTGTAACTGAAGGATTTTCAAAATCTCTGGAGCTGGTTGGGGTCGGATATCGTGCAAGCAAATCCGGAGATAAAATCGTTCTGAACGTTGGATACTCTCACCCGGTTGAAATCACACCGGAAGCGGGCATCGAATTCGAAGTTCCTTCGAACACTAAAATCATCGTTCGCGGAATTGATAAAGAGCGTGTAGGTGCCTATGCTGCTAAAATTCGTTCCGTTCGTGAACCTGAGCCGTACAAAGGTAAAGGGATTAAATACGAAGGCGAGCGCATCATTCGTAAAGAAGGTAAAGCCGGTAAGAAGAAATAAGTTTCTTACCGACTTTGTGCGGTCTTTCTGCCGGAAAGACTTCGTACTCCTTTTTTACCCAGTGCGTCTTAGTATAAAGCTTTAAAAGGCAAACTGAAGGGAGTGAAAACTTAAGATGATTACAAAACAAGATAAAAATAAAGCACGTGTCAGAAGACATCTGCGTGTACGTAAGAAAATCGAAGGTACGGCTTTGCGTCCTCGTTTGAACGTATTCCGTTCTTCCAAACATATCTACGCACAATTGATTGATGATGTAGCTGGTGTAACATTGGTATCTGCATCCACTATGGATAAAGAACTGAGCAGTGAGATCAAAAACGGTGGTAGCGTAGAGGCAGCTAGTAAGGTTGGCGAACTCGTTGCTAAACGTGCAAAAGAAAAAGGTCATGCTAACATCGTATTTGACCGTGGTGGATACTTGTATCATGGACGGATTCAGGCTTTGGCTGATGCAGCTCGCGAAGCAGGCCTTGAATTCTAAGACATTTCTCAAAAGGAGGTTAACGACTTGCGTGTAGATCCGAACACTTTGGAACTGACTGAAAGAGTAGTAAATATTAATCGTGTAGCTAAAGTTGTCAAAGGCGGACGCCGTTTCAGCTTTAGTGCTCTGGTAGTAGTAGGCGACGGTAACGGCTGGGTAGGCGCCGGAATCGGTAAAGCTGGCGAAGTACCTGATGCGATTCGCAAAGGTATTGAAGATGCTAAGAAAAACTTGGTTCACGTTCCGCTTGTAGGAACAACTATTCCTCACCTTGTTACAGGTAAGTTCGGTGCTGGCCGGGTTCTGTTGAAACCGGCATCGGAAGGTACTGGAGTTATCGCTGGCGGTCCAGTTCGTGCTGTACTGGAACTTGCTGGTGTAGGTGATATCTTGACAAAATCTCTGGGTTCTTCGAATTCCATGAACATGGTCAATGCGACATTGGAAGGTTTGTCCCGCTTGAAACGCGCTGAAGAAGTTGCAAAATTGCGCGGCAAATCCATCGAAGAGCTGCTGGGCTAAGGAGGGAATGTCATGGCGAAATTAGAAATTACCCTCGTTCGTTCGTTGATCGGTCGTCCTGGTACTCAAAGAACGACTGTTAAAACGCTCGGCTTGCGTAAAATCAACCATAAAGTAATTCAACCCGACAATCCAGCGATTCGCGGGATGATCAATCAAGTAAGCCATTTGGTTTCTGTTAAAGAAATCGAGGCATAGGAAATAAAGTATTTTAACAATAATCAAGGAGGTGCAACGAACGATGAAGTTACATGAGCTTTCCCCAGCTCCAGGCTCCCGCAAAGAACGTAAACGTTTGGGTCGTGGTCCTAGTAGCGGTACGGGTAAAACTTCTGGTCGTGGTCATAAGGGTCAAAACGCTCGTTCCGGCGGTGGTGTACGTCCGGGCTTCGAGGGTGGTCAAAACCCACTGTATCGTCGCTTGCCTAAACGCGGTTTCGTAAATCCTACTCGTAAAGAGTATGCGGTTTTGAATATCGAAGATTTGAACAGTTTTGCAGCGGGTACAGAAGTAAGCCCTGAGTTTTTGCTGAACAATGGCATTGTGAAAAACGCGAAATCCGGAATTAAAATTCTGGGTAACGGTGAAATCACTGTAAAATTGACAGTTAAAGCGAACAAGTTCTCTCAATCTGCGGTAGAGAAAATTGAAGCTGCCGGCGGTAAAACCGAGGTGATCTAATGTTCAAGACCCTGAAAAATATATGGCGGGTTGAGGATCTTAGAACCCGAATCCTGTTTACCCTGTTTATACTGTTTGTATATCGTATTGGCTCCTTCGTGCCGGTTCCCGGCGTGAACAAGCAAGTCTTTACTTCTCAGGATCAGGCAGGAAGCGAGTTGTTTGGACTCCTTAACACCTTCTCAGGGGGCGCTTTGTATCAGTTCTCGATCTTCGCCCTCGGGATTATGCCATATATTACAGCGTCCATCATTGTACAGTTGCTGTCAATGGACGTTATTCCGAAACTTGCGGAATGGGCTAAACAAGGAGAGCATGGTAAAAAGAAGTTGGCTCAACTTACACGGTATGGTACGGTAATACTGGGCTTGATTCAAGCATTCGGAACGTCGATCGGCTTTAACCGACTGTATGGTGCAGCGATGATTCCAGGAGCGACTTTTGCAGATTATCTGGTAATAGCTATTGTGCTTACAGCAGGAACTACGTTCCTTATGTGGCTAGGTGAGCAAATTACCGAAAAGGGAATCGGCAACGGTATCTCTATCGTTATCTTTGCAGGGATCGCGGCAGGTATTCCAAGACATATTCGGACGGTTGTAGAATCCCAGTTTATTCAGGCAGATCAATTGTTTATGAATATTCTGAAAGCAATTATTATTGCCTTGGTGATTATTCTGATTATTGTGGGTGTTATCTACATCCAGCAAGGTATTCGGAAAATCCCGGTACAATACGCCAAACGTGTAGTTGGTAACAAAATGTACGGTGGCCAGAATACGCATATTCCGATGAAAATTAATGCGGCAGGCGTTATTCCGGTAATCTTTGCGGTATCATTGCTGCAATTCCCGACAATTATTGCGAGTTTTTGGGCAGATCATGCTTGGGCGAAGTGGATTACCACTTACTTGTATTATGACAAGCCGCTGGGTATGGTTTTGTATGTCGTAATGATTATCGGTTTCACATTCTTCTATACCTTTGTACAGATGAATCCGCAGCAAATGGCCGACAACATGAAGAAAAACGGCGGTTATATTCCGGGAATTCGCCCGGGTAAAGCCACGGAGAAATACCTGACACGAGTAATGTCACGTTTGACAATGACAGGAGCTTTGTTCCTGGCAGTCATATCCGTATTGCCGGTATTCTTCGGTTCGCTTTCGGGCTTGCCTCGTTCCGTGCAAATTGGCGGTACTTCATTGCTCATCATTATTGGTGTAGCATTGGATACGATGAAGCAGATCGAAAGCCAACTGATCAAACGCCATTACAAAGGCTTCATCAACAAATAGGCAACAGGTTCCGGCTTAGGATGTTCGCATACTTACCGGCACCTTTTGTGCTGTTTCTTGTGTAGGGGTCGTCTTGAGGAGTGACAGATTGTGAATATTTTAATCATGGGCCCTCCGGGGGCTGGTAAAGGTACACAAGCAGATGTCATTGTGAAGGAATTCGGCATTCCTCATATCTCGACAGGTGACGCGTTTCGCCTGGCGATGAAACAGGGAACACCTATTGGCATTAAAGCCAAGGAATATATCGACAAGGGTGAACTTGTTCCAGATGATGTAACGATTGGCATCGTTGAAGAGCGGCTGCAACAGCCGGACTGTAAGAAAGGTTTCTTGCTGGACGGTTTTCCAAGAACTTTGGCTCAGGCTGAAGCCTTGGATCAAATTTTGGGTCGTTTGGATACGAAGCTTGATGATGTCATCGACCTGAAAGTGGATCGTGACAAATTGTTGCTACGAATCACAGGACGGCGAGTTTGCAAAATCTGTGGAACTAGCTATCATGTTGTCTTTAATCCTCCGAAGGTTGAAGGCATTTGCGATAAAGATGGCGGGGAGCTCTATCAGCGCCCTGACGATAACGAGGATAGCGTAAGAACACGACTTGACGAATATAGTAATAAAACAGCACCACTCCTCACGTTTTATGAGAACCAGAATCTTCTGCGTCATATTGACGGAGAACAGGATATTGATGTGGTTTCCAAAAATATCGTGTCCTTGTTGCGGGGTTAGCTGTAATGATCATTTGCAAGTCGGGGACGGAATTAAGCTTTATGAGGAAAGCTGAGAGAGTGGATACGGAAACGAATCATTTCTTGGTGGAACACATCGAGCCCGGTATGACGACCGGTGAACTTGATCATTTAGCTGATCGGTATATTCGCAGTCAAGGAGCTGTGCCGTCTTTTAAAGGTTATAACGGTTTTCCTGCCAGCATTTGCGCTTCAGTCAACGAACAACTGGTGCACGGATTTCCCGGCAAACGCAAGTTAAACAAAGGCGATATTATCGCGAAGACTCGCCAGTTTACAATGTCGCATGCCATTCGGCAATATATTGAGAATCCAAACCGTGGTATTCCCGAACAGGGACCGAGGCTGAAAACCGGCATGGTGCTGGCTATTGAACTCATGGTTCATATAGGTTCTCGCCATGTGGGGGCGCTGGAAGACAACTGGACGGTCGTAACGGTGAACGTGGCCTCTCGTGCTCGTAACGAGCAAGCGGTGGCGGTCACAACGGACGGCATGGACATTTTCACGAAACTGAGTGCGTAGGTGATTTGAATGATTCAGCAAGGAAACCTGCAAATCGGTCAGCTGGTGAAGATTCTGAAAGGCAGAGATGTCGGACAGATTGCGGTTGTCGTTTCTATAGCGGACAGCAGGTTTGTATATATTGCGGATGGGGACAAACGAAAGTTTGATCAGTCGAAGAAGAAAAACGTTCTTCATCTGATGCCTCAGCCCAAGATTAGTAGCGAGGTTGTAAACAGTTTAAACGAAAGCGGTCGGGTGACAAATGGAAAGCTGCGTCATGCAGTGAAAACTTTCTTGGAGTCGTCCGAATACCAAGCTGAAGAGAAAGGAGACTGACTTTGGCCAAAGAAGATGTCATTGAGGTTGAAGGTACGGTAATCGAGCCACTGCCGAACGCTACGTTCAAGGTAGAGCTGGAGAACGGTCATCAAATTCTTGCACATGTTTCCGGAAAACTGCGGATGCACTTTATCCGTATTTTGACAGGCGACAAGGTGGTTGTACAGTTATCGCCTTACGATTTAACTAAAGGCCGTATTACGTACCGCAAGTAATTCATGCAGGTTTAATTAAACGTACGTCATTTAAAAAAAACTTGTTTTGCTCGGCAAAACGATGTGAATGTTCACGAAGCGAGTTTTACCAGGGTAAAGCTTGGAGGAGGTAATCAACATGAAGGTAAGACCTTCTGTAAAACCTATTTGCGAGAAATGCAAAGTCATTCGCCGTAAAGGGAATGTAATGGTTATTTGCGAAAATCCGAAACACAAACAAAAACAAGGTTAATAGAAGGGGGTGTAGCGTAAAATGGCTCGTATAGCTGGTGTGGATTTGCCACGTGACAAACGCGTTGAGATCGCCTTGACTTACATTTTCGGAATCGGTAAAACGACTTCTCAGAAAATTTTGAAGGAAACAGGCATCAGTGCAAACACGCGTGTTCGTGATTTGACTGAAGATGAAGTGAGCAAATTACGTGAAACGATCGACAAAGAAGTTAAAGTAGAAGGCGATCTGCGTCGTGAAATTTCCTTAAATATTAAACGTCTGACTGAGATTGGCTGCTACCGTGGTGTTCGTCACCGTCGTGGATTGCCTGTTCGCGGACAACGTACCAAAACTAATGCTCGTACCCGTAAAGGTCCTCGTCGGACTGTAGCGAACAAAAAGAAATAAGAAGGGAGGATAACATTCAATGGCTAAACCGAAAAAAGTTGTACGTACAAAACGCCGTGACCGTAAAAATATCGAGACTGGCGTGGCACACATCCGTTCCACGTTCAACAACACGATCGTTACGATCACAGATCCACACGGTAACGCAATCTCTTGGGCCAGCTCAGGCGGCATGGGATTCCGTGGTTCCCGTAAATCTACTCCATTCGCAGCTCAAATGGCCGCAGAAACTGCTGCTAAAGCTGCAATGGAACACGGCATGAAGACTGTCGAAGTCATGGTTAAAGGACCAGGCGCAGGACGCGAAGCAGCAATCCGCTCTTTGCAAGCAGCTGGACTGGAAGTTAACCTGATTAAAGACGTAACTCCGGTACCTCATAACGGATGCCGTCCTCCAAAACGTCGTCGCGTCTAATGAGATTTCTCCTCTGCGTGTAGTATAAATCCGGCGAAAACTGCCAAGAATGGATGTTTAGGCATACTGCATGATAGACTATGGATAAGGTGAATGTTTCATATAGGAGCGACGTTTTGAAGGAGGGATATTGCAGTGATAGAAATCGAAAAGCCGAAAATTGAGACGGTAGACGTCAATGATGATGGCACCTATGGAAAATTCGTAGTAGAACCGCTGGAACGCGGGTACGGTACGACGCTAGGAAACTCGCTTCGCCGTATTCTGTTATCCTCATTACCGGGGGCAGCAGTCACATCGGTTCAGATCGATGGAGTTTTGCACGAATTTGCAACGGTTCCCGGTGTGAAGGAAGACGTAACGGAGATCATACTGAACCTGAAAGCTTTATCGCTTAAAATCCACTCGGATGAAGAGAAGGTACTCGAAATCGATGCGGAAGGCGAAGGAGTTGTAACGGCAGGAGATATCCGTGCGGACAGTGATGTGGAAATTCTTAATCCGGATCTTCACATTGCTACGCTCGGACCGGGTTCGAGACTTCACATGCGTATTTTCGCCAATCGTGGTCGCGGTTACGTTAAGCAGGATCGGAATAAACGTGATGACCAGCCGATCGGCGTCATTCCCGTCGACTCCATCTACACTCCGATTTCACGCGTGAACTATGGCATAGAAAATACGCGTGTCGGCCAGGTTACGAATTATGACAAGCTGACACTTGAGGTTTGGACTGACGGAAGTATCCGCCCTGAGGAAGCAGTAAGCCTTGGAGCAAAAATTTTGACCGAGCATGTGATGTTGTTCGTGGGTCTAACCGACGAAGCAAAAGATGCGGAAATTATGGTCGAAAAAGAAGAAGACAAGAAAGAAAAAGTTCTTGAAATGACGATCGAAGAGCTGGATCTCTCCGTCCGTTCCTATAACTGCCTTAAGCGCGCTGGTATCAATACGGTACAAGAACTCACTACTAAATCTGAAGAAGATATGATGAAGGTCCGCAACCTGGGCCGCAAATCTTTGGAAGAGGTACAAGAGAAGCTCGAGGAACTTGGTTTAGGACTTCGTACGGAAGAATAGTACAGCAACGTTTTTGTGAAGGAGGGGAAACTACATGGCATACCAAAAATTGGGCCGTAACTCGAGTGCCCGTAAAGCTTTGTTTCGTGATTTGGTAACCGATTTGTTCTTGTACGAGCGTATCCAAACTACTGAGGCTAAAGCGAAAGAAGTTCGTTCTATTGCTGAAAAACTGATCACCAAAGCGAAAAAAGGAGATCTGCACGCACGCCGTCAAGTGGCTGCGTTCGTTCGCCGTGAAACTTTGGATGGTGAGCAGGATGCAATCCAAAAGCTGTTTAGCGAATTGGCTACACGTTACACCGAGCGTCCAGGTGGATACACTCGTATCCTGAAATTGGGACCTCGTCGTGGCGATGCCGCTCCAATGGTATATCTGGAACTGGTTGACCGCGCGTAAACAGGCGAAGATGAGGGAAGGGTGGACAGAATCAGCTTGATTCTGAACAACCCTTTTTTTCTCTTGGAGGAGTCCTTGAGGGGCTTCTCCTTTGTTATGTACGGTTATTCCTTATAAGGCCAGTGAATACCCCGCAAAGGTGTGAGAGACATGCGGAACTTGTGCATGAAGGTGAACTATGACGGAACCCGCTATGATGGCTTTCAGACGCAGCCCAGTGGTAATACCATTCAGGACTATCTTGAAAATGCTATTTACTCATTGACGGGCGAACGTCTTAAAATCACAGGCTCAGGCCGCACAGACGCAGGTGTACATGCATATGGACAGGTATTCAATTTTCATACTGAATCACCGATCCCGATACAGCGCTGGTGTCTGGCACTCAATGCCTGGCTGCCTCGTGATATCATCGTTACGGATGCGAAAGAGGTGCCGTTGTCCTTTCATGCACGCCGTATGGCGAAGCGGAAGACGTATCGGTACAGCATTAATGCGAACCGATTTCCGGACATCTTTCACCGTCGTACACAGGCACATCACCCGACGAGTTTGGATATACGAGCGATGGAGGAAGGGCTGGCCCATTTGATCGGCACTTTTGACTATACATCGTTCGCATCCCGACGTTCCCAGAAAACGAACCATGTCCGTACAATTTACGAAGCCTACATGACGGTAGACCATTCCTTTTCACGTCCGGGTTCGGATGATCAGGGAATTATTCATATGTATATTACTGGCAGCGGTTTTTTGCAGCACATGGTTCGGATCATTATGGGGACTTTGCTGGAAGTGGGAGAAGGCAAAAAATCGGCGGATGATATTCCTTCCATTTTGGAGGCTAAAAATCGCTCAAAGGCCGGTCCTACGGCTGTTGGACATGCTTTAACCCTCTGGAATGTGGAGTACGACGAAAACATCAAAAAACATTGATTTTACCCTTGCAGAATTGATGGTTATCCTGTAATATAAAAGTTGTGTTTTCTTAATGGCTTTCCCACAGCCCCAATTAAGACGATCACTTTCAAACAACATCTAATCCATCAATAATGCAGCAACTTAACGAACGAAGATAAATGATGATTTCTGTTAACGAACTTAAGGAGGAAACTTTTCATGCGTACTACGTATATGGCGAAGCCAAATGAAGTTGAGCGCAACTGGCACATCATTGATGCCGAAGGCAAAACGCTCGGCCGTCTGGCAAGCGAAGCGGCTGCGTTGATTCGCGGCAAACACAAGCCACAGTTTACACCACATGTGGACACAGGTGATTTTGTTGTTGTAATCAATGCGGAGAAAATCGTATTGACTGGTAAGAAAATGGAGAAGAAGAAATACTACCGTCACTCCCTGCATCCGGGTGGTCTGAAAGTAACGGTTGCACAAGACATGGTTAAGAACAAACCTGAGCGTATGCTGGAATTGGCTGTTCACGGTATGCTTCCTAAAACTCGTCAAGGCGAGAAAATGAAGCTGAGACTTAAAGCTTACAAAGGCGCAGAGCATCCACATGCAGCACAAAAACCTGAAGTTTACGAACTTCGCGGATAATTAAAAGGGAGGACAGTTTCATGGCACAAGTACAATACTATGGGACAGGTCGTCGTAAACATTCGGTAGCTCGTGTTCGTCTCGTACCGGGTGAAGGACGCATTGTCATCAACAAGCGTGACATTAATGAATATTTCGGTTTGGAAACACTCAAACTGATCGTAAAACAACCATTGAACCTGACTGAAACAGTAACTAACTATGACGTACTCGTTATTACTCATGGTGGTGGTATTTCTGGTCAAGCCGGCGCAATTCGCCACGGTATTTCCCGTGCTCTGCTGAAAGCAGATCCAGAATTCCGTCCAGCTTTGAAAAAAGCAGGCTTCTTGACTCGTGATCCACGTATGAAAGAACGTAAAAAATACGGCCTCAAAGCCGCTCGTCGTGCACCACAGTTCTCGAAACGTTAATATTTCGAATACAGAAGAACCTTTTCCTTATGGAAAGGGTTCTTTTTTTGCTGCTATGAATATTTTTTGAAAATATCCACATGTGGATAAGTGCTACAGCTATCCTGACTAGAATATTTGATTTATCCTCAACCCAGCGAGTAACCAGATAGCAAAGTGTAGGAATGAACTATAGAGCCATATGGATACAAAATAACTGCCTTGATTGCAACGAACACTCGAAGTTGTCCACGTTGTGATCAAAGGCAGTTATGTTATGCACAATCGTATTTGTTTATTTCAAATTCAGTTTATCCCGTTGTGTTCATAACCTGTGACTAAATATGATACGAAGTAAATACTCAACATACTTCCGTACAATCGCCTTAGCTCAGCGCAGTTACACGTTGATAGTTCGGTTTCCACATGAGTTCACGAAGCGACTGCTCAATATGATCTGGTTTGACACTGGCTGTGCCGTCTTGTATAGCTGTTTTGGCCACGGCTAAGGCTACAGCAAAGGATACCTCTTTCAGCTTGTTTACACTGGGTAAAAGGGCGCTTCCCGGCTTAGTGCTGTCCACCATCTCAGCCACAGCATTTGCAGCGGCGGTAAACATGCCTTCGGTGATCGTCTTGGCCTGTACTGCAATCGCGCCAAGCCCCAATCCAGGGAACACAAATGCATTGTTCGATTGTCCAATCTCATAAACCGTCCCTTCATAGGTGACAGGCTCAAAGGGGCTTCCAGTAGCGATAAGCGCCCTACCTTGTGTCCAGCGGATCAGTTCCTCTGGAATTGCCTCTGCGAGCGCTGTAGGGTTAGACATAGGCATAATGATAGGCCGTTCAACGTGGTTAGCCATTTCTTTTATAATTTTCTCTGAGAAAGCCCCCTGGACACCTGAGGTGCCGATCAGTATAGTAGGCTTAATCTGACGAATGACCTCAAGCAGAGTAATTTTACCGTCATCGGACCGTGCCCATGAACGTACTTCGTCTTCGGAACGTAGATAGGGCTTTTGAAAATCGAATATATTCTCCATCCCCTCGGTTAACAGCCCTCGGTAATCATAAGTCCAAAAACGTTGGCTGCTTTCCTTCTCAGATAGTCCTTGCTTCATCATAGCATCTCGAATCTGGTCGGCATTTCCAATCCCTGCAGCACCGGGGCCAAAAATAAGAATACGTTGCTTCTGCAGCGGAATTCCCGTCACCTTTAACGCCGAAATAACAGCTGCTAATGTAACCGCACCCGTTCCTTGTATGTCATCATTAAACGTGAGAATATGTTCTCCGTACTTTTCCATAATATTACGGGCATTAACATTACCCATATCTTCCCAATGAAGAAGTGCCTTCGGGAACTGTCCCAATGTTTGCTGTACAAACGCATCAATAAAACGGTCATACTGCTCTCCACGCACCCGCTGTTGTCGATTACCGATGTAGAGAGGGTCTTGTAGCAGTTTTTCATTGTTCGTCCCAACATCTAAAACGATAGGTAGCACACGCCCCGGATTAATACCAGCTGCCGCTGTATACACCGCTAACTTACCTATGGCGATGTTAATGCCTCCCACACCCCAATCCCCGATACCGAGTATGCTTTCGGAGTCAGTAACCACGATTAAGTCTACATCGTCAGCGCTCAATTGCGTGTTGGCAAAAGCCTGTGCGATGCCGTCCACATTATTAATGGAAAGATATACCCCACCGGGACGATGATACTCATGGCTGTATTCCTGAATAGCTTGACCTACGGTTGGTGTATAGACAATCGGAAGCATTTCGCTCAGGTGATCCGTAAGGAGACGATAGTATAAGACCACATTCCGATTATACAAGTCATTCAACGAAGCATTCTTACGCAGCGTGGTTGGTTGAGCGAGAAACTGCTTGTACGCACGTTCGGCCTGCTCTTCCAAGGTCAGGACCGTCGGAGGCAGTATACCTTCAAGCCCCAACTCCTTCCGTTCATTCGGTGTAAAGGCGACACCCTTGTTTAAAAGCGGATTGGCGAGTACATCTTTTCCTTTAAGCGGAGTAGCGAGCGAACCGTCTTTGTTGACGTAAAAAGCTTCCATTCAAGCGAACCTTCTTTCTATGGCTGATTACTTTTAGTTACCAAGTAACTTTAGGATGATTTCCAAATGTATTGTATAAGAATATTTTATATAAAGTCAATGAACTTGGTCGGATACGGAGGATAGGGTTATAGAATGCTTGCAGGGCAACGATTCTACATTTTTAGGGCCAAAGATTGTATGCATAAGGACACAATCCCTTGGATTGACAATGCACATGAAAGTTTTATACTTTATTTATTCTTATTAGTTTAGTCGGTATTGGAATGCTGGAATTTACTTATGAATCTTCATATGGAGGCGCATTGAAAATGAACTTGTTGGAGAAAGAAGAGTTGATCAAAGTCAAGGCAATTGAGCTGGAAGAGGCTACGCCTGAGGAAATTATTCAGTATGCTGTTCATACGTTTCCGAATCTTACCTTTGCTTGTAGCTTTGGGGCGGAGGATGTAGTGCTTGTAGATATGCTGCAAAAAATTAGTCCCTCCAGTGATATTTTTTATTTGGACACTGACTTTCATTTTCAAGAAACGTACGATACGCGTGATCAGATGAAGGAAAAATACAACATGGATTTTGTGCGGGTATCTCCCTTAATTACTCCGGAAGAGCAAGCGGCCAAGCATGGAGAAGAGCTTTGGAAATCAGATCCCAACACATGCTGTGGTATACGTAAAGTAGAGCCGCTAACACGTATTTTATCGCAATACGATGCATGGATTACCGGGATCCGCCGAGATCAGGCTCCTACCCGTGCAAATGCAAAAAAGATAGAATATGACGAAAAATTCGGTCTCGTTAAATTCAACCCGTTGGCGAGTTGGACATCAGAAGACGTGTGGAACTATATTCATACACATAAAGTGCTGTATAATCCGCTACATGATCGTAACTATCCCAGCATCGGTTGTGAGCAATGTACGCGTGAAGTCCTTACAGGCGAAGATCCTCGTGCTGGTCGCTGGTCAGGCAGTGAGAAAACGGAATGTGGACTCCATCAATAACGATAAACAAGTAGCTGTCAATCTCATTTATGAACAGAAAGGAAGTGCATTATGGCTGCAATTCTTCCGCATGGTGGAACGCTTGTCGATAGAATCATTACAGGCCCAGAGCAAAAAACACTTTTGCAGGCCGCCCGTGAATTGTTTCCTATCCGTGTAAACTCGTGGACTATTTCCGATCTGGATTTGATTGGAGTGGGGGCATTTTCTCCGCTGACAGGGTTTATGAACGAAGCCGACTATCGGTCGGTGGTAGCGGATATGCGTCTTGCCGATGGTACAGTCTGGAGTATCCCTATTACGCTTGCGGTTACGGAGATCATAGCCGGGGAACTTACATTGGGTCAACAGGTCGCTTTAGTGGGTGAAACGGACGGTACCATATATGCTGTACTTGATATTGAGAGTATATATCAGGTTGATCAGGCAGAGGAGGCCAGACGTGTATTCAAGACAAATGATCCGGCGCATCCTGGCGTTAAAAAACTTTTGGAGCGACCAGCTACTTATGTAGGGGGATCTGTGCAGGTGCTGAATCGGCCAGAAGCCGCGCAATTTGGTGAGTTTTATTACACACCGGCGCAGACACGCAATCATTTTGCTGAAAAAGGCTGGAAAACAGTAGTCGGATTCCAAACACGTAATCCCGTACACCGGGCGCATGAGTACATCCAAAAAAGCGCGATGGAGATTGTCGATGCGTTATTTCTGAATCCGCTCGTGGGTGAAACCAAGTCAGATGACGTTCCGGCAGATGTGCGTATGAAGAGCTATCTGGTGCTGCTGGACAACTATTATCCGGCTGACCGTACCTTTTTGGGCGTGTTTCCTGCTGCTATGCGATATGCTGGCCCGAGAGAGGCTATTTTTCATGCCATTGTACGGAAGAACTACGGGTGTACCCATTTTATTGTAGGAAGGGACCATGCGGGTGTAGGAGACTACTACGGTACGTACGAAGCTCAGGATATTTTCAAAAACTTCACACCTGAGGAACTGGAGATTACCCCGTTGTTCTTCGAACACAGCTTTTATTGTACCCGATGTGGAAATATGGCCTCTAGCAAAACTTGCCCTCATCCCAAGGAACATCATTTGACGCTTTCAGGCACCAAAGTGCGGGAATTGTTACGTTCAGGGGTTTGCCCGCCACCTGAATTTACACGACCGGAAGTCGCCCAAGTGTTGATTGAAGGTATGAAAGAATTTGTTCATTCCTGAGTTGTACTATTTACACGCCTCGTCCCATATAGATCATTAGTATCTGTATAGGGACGGAGGCGTTTTGTTATGCAAAAAAACAATCGTAAACACGAGGTTACACTGTGGATTCGCTATCGGACGCTGAAAAAAATACTGCTGGGCTGCTGTCTCGCCGTTCTGTTTATCATGCTGGCTTTATATGAGATACCTGCTTCGAAAGCCTGGACCCATTGGAGTCTTCCACTTAACGGTAAAGTAATTGCCATAGATGCAGGACATGGAGGACCAGATGGGGGGGCTGTCAGCAAGGAAGGCGTCATTGAGAAGGACATTAATCTGGCGATTGCCTTTTATTTGCGAGATTATTTGCAGCAAGCAGGGGCCGTTGTCGTCATGACCCGGGAGGCTGACCGTGATTTGGCGCAGATAGAAACCAAGGGCTATGCTAAAAGAAAAACGGAGGATCTGAAGCAGCGTGTACGCATGATTGAGGAGCATAAAGCGGATCTCTTTTTAAGTATTCACATGAACAGCATCCCGTCGAGCCGCTGGAGTGGAGCCCAAACCTTTTACGTCCCTAATCATGCGGATAACGAAAATTTGGCCTCCCTCATTCAGGAGGAGATTAAACGCAACCTGGAGAACACAGACAGAGTGGCCAAGACGGTGAACACGGTATATTTACTCAAGGCTCTCAAAATGCCATCAGCTCTCGTAGAAGTCGGCTTTTTGTCCCATCCGGAGGAAGCCAGACGACTGAGTGATGAAACCTATCAGAGACAGGTGGCAGCAGCGATTTATAAGGGAGTGCTGCGTTATAGCGCTGGGGAAAAGGGAGTCTCGTCAGCACCTGAGGTCAGATAGTGGTATACTGTAAGTGTTTACAACTACGTAAATTCACTGAAGCAGAGGTGCTGATTATTCATGCAATCCAGAGAGCAAGTTATAGAGTTACTTCAACAGGTACGAGAGCCTCATACAGGTCATCGTTTGGTCGATCTTCATTTTATTCGGGATGTTGTTATTAAAGAGGATCGTGTATCCTTGACCGCGATTAGTCTGAATCCGGAGGAAGGAGCACGGGCAGAGCTGGAGCGGGAAATCAGGCAGACGTTGGAAGAAGCGGGGCTGAACCATATTCATATTCGTATTCGTGAAGCGTCTGAGCATGAAAGATCCGCCATTCAGACGGGAGAGAATGCGGAGGAAGCGGCTGACCCGGTTTTGACCAAGGGACATGCTGCTGGTATGGAAGAACATGAGCTGCTGAATCCGGCATCTGGCGTACGGTTTATCGCCATTGCCAGCGGAAAAGGCGGTGTCGGAAAATCGACGGTGGCTGTAAATCTAGCGGCTGCCTTGGCTAGACAGGACAAACGTGTAGGTTTGATTGATGCGGACATTTATGGATTTAGCGTACCGGATATGATCGGGGTCGAGGACGTTCCTACCGTAGAAGATGGTATTATTCAACCGGTGGAGCGATTCGGTATCAAGATTATGTCTATGGGCTTTTTTGTCAGGGAGAACAACCCCGTGATCTGGAGAGGACCCATGCTGGGAAGAATGCTCAGACAGTTTTTTAGCGATGTGGAATGGGGCAAGCTGGACTATATGATTCTTGATTTACCGCCGGGAACCGGGGATGTAGCGCTTGATGTACACCAGATGATCCCGCAGAGTGAAGAAATCATTGTGACTACTCCTCATGCAACCGCAGCCTTTGTGGCCGCCCGTGCAGGAGCAATGGCGCTCCAAACGGATCATAAGGTCATTGGCGTTGTGGAAAACATGTCCTATTATGTATCTTCTACTGGAGAGAAGGACTATGTTTTCGGCCGTGGGGGTGGGGCTATGCTGGCGGACACTCTTCATACAAAGCTGCTGGCGCAAATACCACTGGGTATTCCGGATAATCATCCGGCAGAGGCGGATTTTTCACCATCTGTATATAAATCCGAATCGGCAACGGGAGCGATCTACAACGACATCGCCACTCAAATTACGACGTTGCACGCCGAATCTGAATAAGAAAAAAAGGCTGGTTCCTGAACCAGCCTCAGGCTGTCGAGAAAGTCTCGATAGCTTTTTTATGTTGATTTTGTTTAAGACGACACCGCGTTAATGTTGTATAATATAGGTAACTATTGTATAGAACGGACGG
>NZ_SLTL01000032.1:0-59022 GCF_014858585.1 Paenibacillus sp. 23TSA30-6
TAGACGATCCTCCGGAACGGTCCCCTTGGTATCTTTTCTGATCGCTTCAATTTCTTCATTGTTGATAGGAACTTGGATATTGGGATCATTCTTAATTTCCTGCTCCGACTGATACCATCTGATTGGGCTAGTTATATCACTCATATTGAGTACGTTCTTTTTATCTACGGCAATATAACAAATTCCAGATTTATCAGGTAAATAACAGTAACTGGTTGCCCGGTATTCGACCCTTCCATATAACGCAGGACAGAGGAAACTCTCCAGCTGTTGCTTCAATTTGCTCCAGGACATGTATCCTCCTATGTTCTCAAAGCCTACTACCAGTATTTGCGGTTGTCAGGCTTTCTTTTTGAAAGATGAGACAGTTTATTAGAATCACTTTGTATCCTACATTCATTTAATCTGTTTTCTGTAGCGCATGGGTCATAAAATCCTTAACCAGCACCGCCACACTCTCCACATGTACCGTATGCGGGAACATATCCACGGGCTGTACTTCCACTGTTTTATAATCGCCATCCTCCAGTATCCTTAAATCCCGTGCCAGCGTGCTCGGATTACAGGATACATAGACCACGCGCTCTGGCTTCATCTCCAGAATGGTTTCGAGCAGGCGAGGATCGCAGCCCTTGCGGGGCGGGTCGACGACGATGACGTCGGCGGTGATGCCTTGCTCTTTCCAGGCGGGGATGACGTCTTCGGACGCGCCTACCTCAAACTTCACATTGCGCATATTGTTCAACAGCGCATTACTCCGTGCATCCTCAATAGCTTCTTTGACGATCTCCACTCCGTATACCTGATCCGCATGTTGAGCGAGGAACAAGGAAATGGTGCCGATACCGCAGTATGCGTCGATCACCGTTTCTTTACCCGTGAGTCCGGCATATTCGACAGTTTTGCTATACAGCGCTTCCGTTTGGACGGGATTTACCTGATAAAAGGATCTCGCGGAAATAGCGAATTGGACGTTTCCGATGTAATCGTAGATCACGTCACGGCCCCATAGTACACGAGTTTCGTCGCCAAAAATAACGTTCGTTCGCTTGGTATTCACGTTCTGGCAAATGCTTGCCACGTGTGGGATATGCTCACGAATACTGCCGATCCAGGCATCTGCGTGCGGGATATCTCGTCCATTCGTGACAAGGACCAGCATCATTTCACCTGTACGAAAAGCAGTCTTTACGACGACATGGCGCAGCAGCCCGCGTCCAGTTTCTTCATTGTATGCGCTGATGCCCAGCGTCCGTCCAATCTCTTTGACACGCGCGACAACCTCGTCGTTACGCTCGTCCTGTATGAGACAGGTGTCCATATCCACGATACGATGACTGCCACGTGCGTAGAAGCCGCCGACAAGTCCGCCTTCGATGACGCCGATCGGCACTTGGGCTTTGTTACGGTACCGCCACGGCTCGTTCATGCCCAGCGTAGGAAGTACCTTCACGGCAGTTTTTTCACCTGCGATGGAACCTTCATTTCCCTCCACACTCAGCTTCCCGATACGCTCCAGCACGTCCACGACATGCTGGCGCTTCCAGCCTAGCTGCGCTTCGTAGCTCATATGCTGGATCTGACAGCCGCCGCACTGATCGTAGATGGCGCAGGGAGTTGCAATCCGGTCAGGGCTTGCCTGCACGATATCCAGCAGCTTGGCATAGCCGTATTGCTTTTTCGTTTTCAGCACCTTTATCCGCACCTTTTCACCCGGCAACGCACCTGGAACGAACAGCGTAAAACCCTCAACGCGTCCCACACCTTCGCCGTCATGGTTCATGCCAATGATGTCCATCACGGCTTCATCGTTTTTTTGCACAGGCAGATCGGTACGCTCTGCGCTGACTCGGTTGCGATTGGATGCATCCTGACTCCGTCCACCACCGGAAGAACGACGCGATCCACGTCCCTTTTCCGATGTCTTCCGTTCCCTTTCCTGCGCACTTCCACTCGCACTTCCATTTCCGCTTCCAGCTCGAAGCTGTCCTTGTCCTCTTTCACTGTTCATCGGCACGGTCTTTTTCTGCGGCTTCCCTTGAATGGGAGCTGCTGCATTCCGGCGGCTTTTTCCACGTCCGCTACGGTTAGTCGTCATTATAGATGTCACTTCTTTCTGATAATCTTTTCAAACCTGTTTATGCTCATGATTGGCATACAACCCCATATATAATCATACGGTCATCGCTCTACACATTAACACCAGTACCGTGAACTCGAAAATGCCGTTACCCCCCACGGAGAACGGCAAGAACCGATATCGTCACAGCGAAAAATAACTTCCAACTCTACATTCCATATACTGTACTGTCCTGCGATGAAAAGCGAAAACACTCACCGTCATTCCTTACCGAAAAACATTCAAATGCTGCGGCAAATTGCGGAAAGTCGCTGGCAGGGTACCACCCAGTTCGCCATCCAGATTAAGCTGGACATAGCCGGGCGAGGTTACTTCCATGTAATCCGTTTTAAAATAAACGATCTTCTTGTCCTGCAAATGCTCACCACGCAGCGCGAGTGTCACCAACCGGATCATTTCCGCCAGATTACATTTGCGCACAGCGATCACATCGAGCAGCCCGTCATCAATGGTCGCGCTGGGCGCCAGCTTTTCGAATCCGCCTACCGAGTTCGTATTAGCAATCAGGAAAAGCATGAACTCGTCGTGGATCACTTCCTGACCCGATGCCTTGATAATCAATTCTTGCGGGGCAAGGCTAACCATTTTCTCCACACCCTTAAAATAATAAGCCAACTGTCCAATCATCGTTTTCAGCTTACTGGGAACTTCATACGTAAGCTCGGTCAAAGTACCGCCACCCGCGATGTTAATAAAATAGCGGTCATTAGCTTTTCCGATATCCAGCGGCTTCGCATTTTGACGAATGACCAGATCACAATATTCCTCCCATTGCTTGGGAATGCCCAAGGCCCTTGCAAAATCATTCGTCGTCCCTAGCGGGAATACGCCCAAGGGCGGACGATTTTCCTTTTCGGCCATCCCGTTAATAACTTCGTACAATGTACCATCCCCGCCTGCGGCGATGATCATATCATACCCGCGCTCAATGGCTTTTGCTGTCGCACGAGTTGCATCCCCTTCGCCCGTAGTTGCATGGCAAGAGGCTTCAATACCACCTTCATCCAGACGCTGCAAAATGTCCGCAAGGCGACGCTTCATTTCCTCACGTCCGGAGGTCGGATTATAGATCAATCTAGCACTTTTCATTCCCGTTACGCCACCCGTATATTTAATGATATTTATGTTTATATTCTCATTCATCATATTCACTCTATACGAAATATCATCATACTGGAAAAAGGCCTCTTTTACAATAAAAGAAGCCAACGCTTACCTAAATACGGAAATTTCAGGCTATGATAAAGCTGTAGCTGAAACAAGCTGCCTGTTGCTCAATCTTGCTTCTGCATTCTTTGCAGCAGTTCATGAATTTGCCCGTTCATCCAGCTTGTGAGCAGGGGATGCGGCAGCAGAGGATCTCCTGAATAACGGTATTCAAGCCCCTGTAATCGTCCAGGAATGATATGACTTGTAAAATATCCCGAGCTTAAAAAAAGCGGCGCCACAATAACATCATGACCCCGCTCCTGCTTCCAATACGCTACTTTATCATATACACTCTCAGGATTCAGCAAGGCGTAGTCCGTTGCGATACTACTCACCCTTTGCACCGTACGGGCTAACGAAGAAATCCCTCGCTCCCAGCGCTGAAAAAAGCCATCATGCACACTGCCATGTCCCACAAGCAAAATAGTCTCTCTCGCAGGGTTGACCGACAATGGGCTAACCTTGTCCCAAACCATGTGAGCCACATCTTCTCCATCATCCAGCGGACTGCCAAAATGCACACGCGCCTTGACACGAAAAGGCTCCAAATCCGTTTCTTTGTCTGGCGTATCCTTGACTCCCAGCGCATAACTGATCTCGTCTACATGCGTGCTGCCGGACGACATAAACAAGGGCACAACCAGCAAATCTGTCACACCTCGGGCTTCCAAACGGTCAATACCATCCTGGATCAATCTTCCTTTAACCGTTTCCAAAAATGCAACCTCTAACGGCATGTCCTTCGGCAAATGAAGCTCTGCGGCTGCCTGATCCACCTGTTCCACCCAATACGACTCCCTTGAGCCATGACTAATGACCAGTACCCCAGGGCTTCGCATTAGCGCCCCAGACGCTCAAGTGTCAATTTATACCCGTCATTACCGTAGTTCAAGCAACGTTTAACACGTGAAATCGTAGCTGTGCTGGCACCCGTCTCTGCTTCAATCTGGTTATACGTACTGCCTTTGCCCAGCATACGGGCAACTTCCAGACGTTGAGAGAGGGATTGAATTTCATTAATTGTGCACAAATCATCGAAGAATACATAGCACTCTTCCAAATTTTTTAAAGTTAGGATGGCTTCGAACAATTGATCAATACTTTTATCATTAAGCTTTTTGAGCTGCATGGATTATCATCTCCCAAGGTTACGATCTATCCCCATTGTACCCGAGGAATAGTCGGTTTTTCAAGCGTTAACGATTTCACGCATCACAGAACAGCATTATTTTTCAGCAGGATCGTACTGTGCTTGAGCCCAAATCCGCTTTTATACCTGATTTCGGGACACGCGCCTAAACCCACTGTGCGTTTGTAACATACAGTAGAGTATCAACCTGCAAAGGAATGTGATCTCATGCCTGGACACTACTATCATCGGAGGCCGCCACAGCGTTCCCTTTCCGATCCGTATAATTCATCTTCGTATCCGGGACTCGACCCGTACAGCGATGTTCCGCAAGTCGATTCCTCCGGACTCGTGCCTTATGAGGCGCCATCAAGTATTACAGAATCCGCCGCCGTGGTCACACCTGATCCGGTCCCGGCCAAAGGAGGACTGCTCGGCGGTCTCGGCAACCTTGGTAACCTTCCCAATCTCGGCGAAATTAAAGGCATCATTGACCGTATGGGCGGTATTGACGGGATTGTCGCTACTTTCGGCAAGGTACAAAAGGTCATGTCCAGCGTGCAGCAGTTTGCTCCGATGGCGAAGCTGATTATGGGCGCGCTCCCAGCATTCGGCAAATCCGCGGGCAAAAATTCTGCAACGGAAATCGCCGAGGAATTGGATGAATACACACCACCGCGCCCACGCCGGAAAAAGACGCAGCGCAAAAGCACCACTACCCCGCGCAGACGTCCGCGCAAGCGCAAAAGAAAGTAGGCTATTTTATTTGAACCAGCCCCGACGCATAAACCAGATTACCATCGCCGCACTTAATATGAACATAAAGAACAGTACTCCAAAATAACCGTATTTCCAGCCCAGCTCGGGCATATACGAAAAATTCATACCATAGATACCCGCAATCAGCGTCAGGGGCATAAAAACTGTCGTAATGACGGTCAGCGTCTTCATGATCGAATTCATACGATTGGAATTTAACGAAATATAACTGTCTCTCAGGTCGGCTGTCATCTCGCGGTCGGCCTCCAGCATGTCGGTCAGCTTTAGCAGATGGTCATAAACATCTGTAAAATAGGCCATATGCTCTCCTTTCCCCTGCACATGCTGCGAATTAAGAACCCGGTACATCAAATCCCGCATCGGCACAATCGTACGGCGCAGCTTGAGCAGCCTGCCTCGCAGGGCAAATACCTGCTTCATCAAGTCCTCCACCGACTCACGCCCGCCCAGGCTCTCCAGCTCTGCCAGCTCATCCTCAATCATGAACAAACTCGGGAAATAGTTATCCACCAGCTTGTCCACCACGGTATAAGCCGCAGCCAGCGGCCCACGCGACCAAATTTTGCGTTCGTTAGCATGCTGGACAATCCGTTCCCAAGCCTGATCCAGCTCCTCCAGTTCATGATGATGGTATGTCACCAAGAAACGGCTGCTAATAAACATATCCACTTCTTCCGCATCCAATGTATCTACATCCAGCGCATGTACCACCAGAAATTGCACATCCTCGTAGTAATCCAGTTTTGGACGTTGCAGAACATGCAAACAATCTTCTACAGCCAACGGATGAAAATGAAAATAACTCGTCAGCAGCTCCGATTCATGATCGGTAGGCTCGCTAAAATCCACCCACATCCATATATAATCCTCCATGACGATCTGATCCAGTGGCAGCCCCACCGTCACCTGATGATCATGGCCTATAACCAATGTACGTATCACCGTACGCCCCCCTCGCCTAACACTACTGCTTTGATTCTATTTACATTGTATATAAGCTATTCAGCGTTATACAAATCTCAAGCCCCATATTCATGCTTCATACAGCCAAATAAAGAAAAGGATATCTCCGGGCCATCACAATCCCCCAAGATATCCTTATAAAATATAAATCCAACTCAAACGATATGTTCCATATCTCTATCTGATAAGAAGCTAACTTATAATGATAACTATGCTTCAATTAATTTCACAAAGCCTGTGCTTGTCGCTTCATAGCCTAACCGTCGATAAAATTGATGCGCATCCTGTCGCTCACTCCGATTACCACTGTTCAAAGCAATGGCAACCAAACCATTCTCTTTGGCCCAAGCTTCCGCTTCCTGATTTAGCGCCTTGCCGATGCCTTTATTACGATGTTTTGAATCCATCACAAAAACAACGATACGCGCATAATCTTCATTTCTTTCATAAAAGATATCAGAGTGTAACCCAACCATCCCCACCACTTCCCCTTCAAGTTCGGCAACCAGGGTATGATAGTTAGAATTAGAAGCGATACGATCATATCTCAATTTCATTTCCTCTACAGATGTAGGATAACCCAATTCCTCCATCAAATAAGCTAGGGCTGGAATATCCTCTTCTCTAGCCGTCCTGATCTTCAAAGTAAGCCCTCCACTTATGAAAATAAACAACATAAAAGAACAACCACCTGCGTCCACGAAGTGCCACTCCGCGGTCGGATGGTGCTTCCCATCGCTGTTGCGGATTTCTTGAATCAGTTTTAAAGGTAGAAATCCGGGCACAAAGGCGAACGCTAGCGCTTGTACAGCACCATTCCGCCCACTTCGTTCTCGTTCAACTCGTTGTATTCTTTAGTTCATTTTCTAAAAAAAGCAAAATGGATCTACTACCAGAATATAATACTTACCTCGTTATTCCCCCAGCGCAGCAAGCACAGCGCTGCGCCAATTCCCTCCTCCTGCTCCACCCCAAAAGAATGGGGCATGCTTTTGCGAAGAAAGGAGGGATCAGCGAGTAGTAGCGCAGCGGTACATTTGAATCTGAAGAAGCGTCAGCGCTCGCCTTTGCCCCCGGATTTCTCCAGCCATGAGCTTATTCAGGAAATCCGGGGGCAACAGCGATCGTAAGATCAAATGGACTGCGGAGCGTCACACACGAGCACATCCCCGACGACATCCACAAACCCTGCCCCACTTACAATACTTTCTCTAAGAAACTAATCGTCCGCTCATTTTGCGGATTACCGAATACCTCTTGTGGCGTTCCTTCCTCCACGATGTAGCCGCCGTCCATGAACACGACACGGTCGCTTACTTCGCGTGCAAAACCCATCTCATGCGTCACGATCATCATCGTCATGCCTTCACGGGCCAGATCGTTCATGACGCCGAGCACCTCTCCGACCATTTCAGGATCAAGCGCCGAGGTTGGCTCGTCAAACAGCATAACATCCGGGTTCATGGCCAGCGCGCGTGCAATCGCTACACGCTGCTTCTGACCGCCGGACAACTGTCCTGGCAATGCATCTGCCTTATCGGACAAGCCCACACGCTCCAGCAGCTTCAAGGCTGTCTCCCGTGCCTCTGCCTTGGACTGTTTACCCAGCTCTGTCGGCGCGAACATAATGTTCTTGAGCACCGTCATATGCGGGAACAGGTTGAAATGCTGAAACACCATGCCTATATTTTCACGGACCTTGTTAATGTCCACACTCTTGTCACTCAAGTTGTAGTCATCCACGATGACCTCGCCTGCGGTAATTTCCTCCAGCATGTTAATACAACGCAAAAACGTGCTTTTCCCCGAACCCGAGGGGCCAATGACGCAGACAACCTCGCCTTCCTGTACTTGCATATCAATGCCTTTCAGTACTTCGTTACTGCCATAGCTTTTTTTCAGGTTCTTGACGATAATTTTACCCACGGCGAACTCTCCCTTCGAGACGGTTGGAAATTTTGGTCAGGACTGTAATGACGATAAGATACATCACCGCAACCACCAGCCAAATATCAAAGGATTGGAACGTCCGCGCAATAATGATCTTACCCGATTGGGTCAATTCGACCAGACCGATAACGGATAAAATTGACGTATCCTTCAACGTAATAACCAACTGATTAATAAACGACGGGATCATGATTTTCACAGCCTGCGGCAAAATGATTTTGAGCATAGCCGTCCGGTATGGCAAGCCAAGCGAACGAGCCGCTTCCATTTGTCCCGGATCAATGGACTGAATACCGCCACGGATAATCTCTGTCACATAAGCTCCCGCGTTCAGAGACAACGTCAGTACGGCTGCAACAAAGAGCGGCATTTTGAAATCCAGTGCCTGCGGAATCCCAAAGTAAATAAAGAAAGCAAGTACGATCAGCGGAATACCACGGAAAACATCGACAAAAACTGTTGCAATACCACGGAACAGTTTATTGTGACTCACCTTCATAAAGCCGAACACCAGACCCAGCACAAAAGCTACCAGCAGGGATACAAGCGTGTACAGCAGCGTATTTCCCATTCCTTTGATCAGCGAAGGCAGAGAAGCGGAAATGAGTTCCCAACGACCACGCTCTACAGGTGCCGCACCTTTGCCGGATTCGCCCAGGTACTTGGACATGATTTTGTCATATTCCCCGCTGTTGCGAAGATTCACAAGCCCTGCATTAAATTTCTCCACCAGTTCCTGGTTTCTGCCTTTATTGACAGCGAAACCGTAAGAACCGCCTTTTTCCTTGTCTGTCACAAGCTTGAGTCCATTATTCTGTGTCACTCCGTATGCCAGCACCGGATAGTCATCAAAACATGCAACTGAGTTTCCAGTCTTAACCTCATCGTACATTTGAGAGGAATCATCGAACGGAACCGTAGTAAAGCCATATTTGGCCTTAATGGACTCTGCGAACGTGTAGCCTTCTGTTCCTGTTTTGACAGCGACACGCTGCCCTTTCAGGTCCTCATAGCGTTTAATCGTATCATTATCCTTACGGACCGCCATGACCACACCTGAATCAAAATACGGTTCAGAAAAATCAAATTTTTGCTTACGTTCATCTGTAATACTCATGCCGGCAATGACGCCGTCCACTTGATTCGTTTCGAGGGCCTGCACTGCCGCATTAAAGCCAAGAGGCTTAATGGTATAGTCAAAATTCTGATCCTTGGCAATAGCAGCTAGCAGATCCATGTCGATTCCGACAAATTTACCATCTACATCTTCAAACTCAAAAGGCGCGAACGTTGAATCCGTGCCAATATCATATTTTGTTTTGTTTTCTGCATGTGCCACTACGCCAAAATTACCGGCCAGGGCAACCACAAAAAACAGACAAATCATGAGTGCTATTCGTTTTCTAGATTTTTGCATAAGTTCCTCCAGTCAGTTGAACGGTTCAAAGTTTTCTGTTTATTCTACAGGAGTTATCAAAAATTGACTACTTTGATGTCAGATATTTTTTTTATAATGTTTCATGGATCTGTCTGGTCGGGTAAGGTTTAAAAGACCTGTTTTTACTCCTTGAATGCCAATAAGCCCCTGCCGCAAAAAGCGGACGGAAGCTTATTGTGTATCCTATAGTGTGTACTTATTTTCCAAGAAATAATGATGAACTAAAAAAGAATTTTGAAAATCAAACCTGACAATAAGGCAGCAATTGGAATCGTAATAACCCAAGTAATGACAATGCGACCAGCCAGCGACCAACGCACAGCGGAAAAACGCTTCGCAGAACCAACGCCCAAGATAGCCGAAGTAATGGCATGAGTGGTACTTACCGGTAAATGAAGCAACGTGGCTGTGAAAATTACCGAAGCACCGGAAATATCAGCAGCGAAGCCATTGATCGGTTCGATTTTAAAAATCTTGGTGCCCATCGTCTTGATGATCTTCCAGCCCCCAATGGACGTACCGAGCGCCATTGCTGTTGCGGCCGAAATTTTAACCCACATCGGCACTTCCAGATGATCCTGATAACCCGACGAAACGAGTGCAAACGTGATAATCCCCATTGCCTTCTGAGCATCATTCGTACCGTGCGTGAACGATTGAATCGCTGCCGTAATGACCTGCATCGTGCGAAAACCTTTGTTCACCGTATGCGGACTGCGACGAGCGAAGATGTATTTTAAAATCATCATTACGATATAACCGATTACAAAAGCAATCAGCGGGGAGAAAATAAGTCCCTCGACAATTCCGATGAAGCCACTCCAGTTCAATTTCTCCGATCCGGCACCTACATACACAGCCCCCGCCAGCGCACCAATCAATGCGTGGGAAGATGAGGAAGGAATACCGAACCACCATGTGAGCAGATTCCAGATAATCGCTGCGATCAGCGTCGCAATGACGATATCAATCCCGTTCGTAAGCTTGGTAGGGTCAGCGACACTGCCACCAATCGTCTTGGCAACCCCTGTAAACAATATGGCTCCGAGAAAGTTCATGACCGCAGCCATTATAATCGCACGACGCGGCGTCAACGCACGGGTAGATACCGAGGTTGCGATAGCGTTCGCTGTATCATGAAAACCGTTAATAAAATCAAATGCCAGAGCAAGAAAAATAACAATACCCAATACCAGTAAACTTGTATCCATGTAAAAGGACTCCCTTACGAGTTACGCATAATGATGGATTCCAGCATATTTGCAACATCCTCGCATGAATCCGTTGTCGTTTCTAGGCGTTCGTACAATTCTTTGCGTTTAATCAGTTCAATGGGATCAGTCACAGTTGCAAACAGGTTTTTGATGCAAATACGCAACAGCTCATCCCCCTGGTTTTCCAAATCATTCAGGCGAATGGTGTATTCACGGATGGCCAGCAGCTTCTTCTGTGAAAGCAAATGTACAGCCTTCTGAATTTCATAAGCCGACTGACGCAAAATATCAGCGAACTGCACAATATACTCGTCCGGCTCCGTAATGTTGTACATATAAAAACGAGAGGCCGTCGCTTCCAGACCGTCCAGCACATCATCCATGGTCGTTGTCAGTTCCATGATGTCGTCGCGTTCCAGCGGCGTAATGAAGGTCTTGTTCAGCTCAGTAATAATCGTGTGTGTGTAATCATCACACTTATTTTCATACTTCTTCATTTCATTAGTAAACAGAACCACATCTTGAAGATTTGAAGTATGTTGGGCAAAATAATCGGCTGCTTGCACGATTGTATCTGCCATATTTTCCAACGTCTCGAAGAATATATCCTTTTTCTTCAATCTCATTAACGATTACCCCTTTACGAAAATATCCGCAACCTGTTTCGACTGCATTAGACAACCTTTGCTATCTTATCACACTCATCAATGTTTTTGTAAAGTTTGTAAAGGCAAATTTCACAATATTAAGTATACATTGCCCGACAAGGAAGTGCATTATCCGACAATATATACCTTAAAAGGTGAATTTCATCTACTTTACTTTGCTTCTACACTTACATGCTCGTTCAACGAAACGTCCGCAGGAACCACATGTATATAGGATGTACCTGGTACTAACGGAATTTCAACTCCATTTTTCATAAAACGAATCGCATCACCGGACGTATGCTGCCACTCAGCATGTATCAGCCGTCCCTGTTGAAACACCATGGCCTCTCCACTGCCATTCAGCTCAACGCTCAATCTGCCTACATCATCCAGCGTTTGGTGCCTGGTGCTCATCACAATGACATTTGCCGCAGAGAGCTGCTTGTTATTGTTTTGATCCACATGTGACTTTTCGTTCACAAAACGCTTATATTGCTGATCAGACGGATCGTAGGTGTAAGATACCTTGTAGCTTTTAAGCAAAAAGCGGATTTGTAAAGATACTGCATCCTCGTCTCCCATGACCGAGGTTTCACCGGATTTCAGGTAGTTATATACCGGAACCACAGTCTGCCTGATGTAGCCTTTGCTTTCACTTCCTTGGCGAAGTCTGTTCACATCTGTGTACAGATTGTGTGGAGGACGGCGATCCTTGCTTCTCCAGAAGTAAGCTCCCCCATTCGAAATCTCATCCAGATGCTCCTTTCGTTGCTGCTGTAAAATCGCATAGGCATCTGTACTTCCCCCGGCGTGTATCGGCAATGCCCCATAAGTTTCACCCAGCTCAATCAAATAAGGCCGGATGCTGCGGACCGGACCTATTTTCACATCTCCACCATGACTTTGGAAAAAAGCTACCAAACGGGTAATTCCACCTTCCGCGAGAACTTCATATACCATGTCCGCCTCGCTAAGTCCCGCCTGAGGCCGTGCGGCTGGAGCGTTATTAATCATAATGGCAAGCGGTCGTTCCAGAACAGGATGCTGCACCGGAAGACCCGTAAGCGGAGCTGTAAATGCCGGAATAGTCGATTCCTTGGGCGGCTCAAGCGCCTCCGGCTGTGTTTCTTGCTTAAGCGGTTGAGGTGCGGGTTCTGATTCACCCGATTTGGACAAAGCAGAACAAGACATCATGGTCATACATAGCAAAACCGAGGTCATCACACGCAACCATCGTCTTCGATTAAAAATGGGCCCGGACAAGTTCATCCCTCCAGTTAGACATTTTTCTCATTATAAGCGTTATTTCCTGTTTTTGTCTTGATTGAAACACCTTATCTCTATAGAATACTTATCTGAAGACATTAAAATTTAAAAAATATTCAGACTTTGTGATTTTCATCACAAATAACTGTAACTGAACCTAATACAATAAGGGTGTAGCAGAGATGATCATCCCAAACCAAATGAAATACAAACAACAATATAAGATACGAAAGAGGAGTGGTTTGAATGTTTAACAACTGGTTGCGTGAAAATAAAGTAGCAATGTGGCTGCTGACTGTAGTACGGGTTTATCTGGGATATGAATGGATGACCCATGGACTTGAGAAGCTGACTGGCGGATTCGATGCAGGCGGATTTATCTCGGGGGCCATTGCTAAAACAGGCGGAGAACATCCCGCTGTACAAGGCTGGTGGGGATCGTTCCTTGAAGCCTTTGCCCTGCCAAATGTCAGTTTGTTCAACGTACTGATCCCACTGGGTGAATTCCTGGTCGGAGTTGGCCTGCTTCTTGGTACACTGACTACATTAGCTGCTCTGATGGCAATGGTCATGAACTTCTCGTTCCTGTTCTCGGGCACAGTAAGCACCAATGCAATCTACCTGCTGTTTGAAATCTTCCTTGTCGTTGCTGGCGCAAACGCTGGACGGATTGGCTTGGATCGTTGGGTACTGCCCTTCCTGCGTGGACTGTTCCGTAAAAATAAAGATACCTTTCCAGCAGATCCCGCTCGAAAAATAGCTTAAGCTACCCAAAAAACAACCGTTACCCTCCGGGCTAATGGTTGTTTTTTTGTGCAGCAATGCTGCTTTGTTTTATATGTTTCAGCTTTGTGCAGCTACGATGCTCCATTCTGGCTTATAAGTTACACCAAAGAAAGCCATGGAGGGTTATATCATGAAAAAAATCACCAAAGCCTACCTCATGCTCGCGACAGTAACTTTCACAGTACAAACTATGGGGCTGGGATATCCATCACAAGCCGAAGCAGCAGTATCGACTACAACAACGTCTCAATCGGAAAGTGTTCAAGGTATCTCCAAGACCTTCGAGCAACTGCTGCGTCAACCCGGCAAGCTACCTCAGGCATTCGCTTATTTGCAAAAACACATTCAATCCATTCCAGCCTCTCAAGCCACCATCATGACGCTTCATCTGGAAAATGCACAGACCAAGCAATTGGATTCTTATTCACAAGCCTTATACCCAGCTTCTGTTCAGACCAAAATCAATACTATTTATAAACCCGGCGATTCGTTCACAAATGTAATTAGCCGCACCAAAGATACGAACCTGAAGAAATTACTGACCCAAACCAGAGATGCCGGATACAAACTGGAAACCGCAGAAGGTATGTATTATCCTGTCATAAACTATGAAAAATATAAAGTTTTCGGAAAGCACACCACGGCAGATATCCGCAGCTATATTGACATCATGGCAGTGGAATCTGGACAGGCGGCTACCAAGGATGCCGCGCTGCATATCGGATATCAGCAGTTGTCTGGACGGGTGCTGGCACAGGAAGACTTTTTAAACAAATATCCTCATTCCAACCGTACACTAGCTGTCAAAGGATTGCATGATCTGTACTATTTCTATACCTTCTACGGCACAAACAATACGCCATTATTCGATTACGATACCAAGAAGATTCATCCAAACGCCAAAAAAGGATATCAACTGGTAATTCAACGCAACAGTGGCTCAGCTAGTCCTTATGTACAAAAACTAAAAGCCTTCGTGGCGCTACTGGATCAAAACGGGGATAAACATACTGCACAGGTATCCGACTGGCTGAAAAAGAACGTACCCACTTCCTGATCAAGTTTTACAGGAACACACCCTACAGTAACTCCCGTTATATACACAAAAGAACTTCCATTCCCACTAGCCATGTGGATTCGGAAGTTCTTTTTCACATTTACGTATCACGTTCTTGACCGAAAGCCCAACAATTGAGACTCAGTGAGCCCAGGACATAGGACTGAAAAAGCTTCTTCGCCGAGCGCTGGTCATCCGCAGCCCCCATCGCGTAAAACAGCGGTGAAAAATGCTCTATCCCATAAGAGGGAACCGCCTGTTTGGCATAAGGAGCCTTTTTGTCATATTGGAACAAATGACGCAAATTCCAGTCCTGAAGCTGCTGACCGATCCAGTCATCATATTGAACCGCCCAATCCGCAGGCTCATTCGTCTGCTTGAGTGTTCGCAAATTGTGGACCAACCCGCCGCTACCGATGATCAAAATGCCCTGTTCACGCAACGGTGCCAGCATCCGCCCAATCTCATACTGCTCCTGCGGAGCACGCCTAGAATCAATGGAGAGCGGGACGACCGGGATGTCCGCATCAGGATATATATGCCGCAAAACCACCCATGCTCCATGATCCAGTCCCCGGTTCCGAACCGGCTGGTGGAACAGGTTATGCTGACTGAATAGATGCTCTATCTCCTCATACAGCTTCGGATCGCCGGGTGCAGGGTAATCGAGTGTGTACATTTGTTCAGGAAAGCCATAGAAATCGTGCAGCGCTGCATGCTGATCATCCGCGCCGATACATTGATCAGCACTATCCCAATGCGCGGAAAAAATGACTATTCCTTTGGGTCGGGGCAGGCTCGCGCCCAGCTCTGCAAGAAAGCTGGTGTATGCATTGTTTTCTAAAGCCAGTGTCGGTGAACCATGCGCAACAAAAATTGAGGGTAATGTCATCGCTGCCAACCTCCACACGCCAGTATAGTGTTACTCTTCCATTTTACTCCGGTGGAGGCGCAATTTCCAATACAATCCGTTACAGCCTGAAATCAGATCATCCAGTGCTGCCAATCCCTCTGAATATTCTCCTGCTCATCCAGCCATTCCAGCGTCCGGTCGATCAACCGTTGCCGTTCTTTACCGGAAGAGAAGGTATGATCTCCCTGAAAAATAATTTCTTTGTCGCAACGTCCCTCTGGACGCATCCAAAATACCTTTTGAAACAGGAACGCATAGTCCACAGGAATGATATCATCCGAGGTTCCGTGAATAACGAGCACATCCCCGTTAAACTTGACGGCCTCCTGAAACGGCTGGAACTGGGCAAGCGATTCAAAATAAGTAGGTGTGAACTTGTAGCCCAAATAGTCGGCCTGACCGCTTTTCACGGATTCATCGTACACGCTCCGCTCCGTAATTTTAACAATGTCATTGAACGGGTAGCCGACCGCCGACCAAAGCACCAGATTTTGTACTCTCTTGTCCCGTACCGCTGTGAGAAGGGCGACCGCGCCACCCAAACTGTGACCGATCAGCGTCACCTTGGTCGGGTCGATGTCTGCACAATTTACGGCATAATCGAGCACGGTACGTGTCTGATTAATCATCGACTCCAGCCCTTGCTTGCCGTAGTCACCCGTGCTTTCCCCGCAACCGGCAAAATCAAAGCGCAGGACAAAATATCCCCCTTCCGCAAGCTCACGTGCAGTCTTTACGAATAACCGATCTACCCCAATACGATTGCCCACAAATCCGTGGCATATCACTACGAGCGGTACCCGTCTCTGACGGTCTCCTTCATTCGGATTGCTCGGATAATGAATCGTTGCGGCCAGCTCCTCATTTTCAAAGCGAATTCCAATTTGCCGTTCCATCATGATTGTCCCCCTGTTTCAAGCTTCACCGTCACCAAGCTGCTATGCTGCATGGGCAACCCTACCTTGCGAAGCTTCTTGTAATGATTACTGATTGATAACTAATGATTTAAAGCGAATATGTCAAACGTATATTGTAACATGGATGCTCAGCAAAATATCCATTCACTTTAATTCCGATAAGTTTAATAAGTTTTATAGTAAAGTCAGTCTATCATTGCCCTGCTTCCTTGTCAACCTGTCAGTTATAACGGAGAAAAAACGAACAAATGGCGCTCCCCGCAACGATAACGAAGAACGCCATATTGCATTACTTGGTGGGAAAATTAACTTCATCCAGCAGACTATTCGTAGCTGTTCCTGAACATTTCGTGGGTCTCCGTGCGCCCCTCCCATTCCAGTCTGCAAGAGGCACCGCTATTCTGATCCTCATGCCATAAGCTGCGGTAGCTCTCTTCGCCCAGATCACCTGCAAACTCGGTATCCTGAGCCCATTCAGCATCGTCCAGAATACGGTACGTCGGGAATGTCCCCTGAACGCTCCGATGACTCACGTTCACAGGCAAGGTCTCCACGCTGTTTCTAACTGGAGCGGCTTCCAGCCGTTTATTAACCGTATAATCAGCTTGCTTATCCAGCTTCATAATGCCACATCCTCTCCACATTTACATTCAGGATGCTCCGCGTGCTCACCCTTTATCCAGTTTGAGGAGAATGCAGCGGTAATATACATTACGCAGATAAAGCCTTTTGCCATCCGCAGCTTACTCACGTATACTGTTTTTGTTACGTATTGGCGGTTCCGCAAGACGGAATACGCCCGCAAAGCAGGAGGAAGAAATGAATAAAGCCAAAAATTATACGCTTATTGCCTGGATTGCCTTGTCCATGTTTTTTTTGACACAGGCGATCATCGGATGGTTTGTAACGTTCACAGGCGGAGATGTTGCTCCTTTTGAAAAAGTTAACCTGTCCACCCTGATCATCATCGCCGCAGGGGCCATTCTGCTGGTTGAAGCGCTGATGAATTTTATGGACCGCCCGGAGGAAGGAGAGGAAGCACAGCAAGACTATACGCCCGTGAAGCCCCGCATAGACCTCAAGTCCATCTTGCTGTATGTCGTGTTAGTCGTGGTGATTCTGGTCGCAGGGTTGGCCCTGCGCAGCGCACTGCCCGTGTTCAGCATTTCACCCTGGGTGAATCTGATCCTTGCCGCCATCGGCTTTATTGGACTCAAGCCGATTTTTTTGCGCAAAAAACGTTCATAACTCGCAATCCTCATGTATACCGAAGCTGCCCGATTTTTGTTTGCGGCGGCTCTTTTGGTTATTTTACAACTCCCAATTACGTAAATAATATCAGAAAAGAAAGCGGCTGTCGGCTGACCTGGGAACTATCTGGCATCCGACTTGCAGCTTAGGTGTTCGCCAAAAAGCCGTATTCCCCGCCTGCAATAAGTGCATTGGGAATACGGCTTTGATATACGTTAAAGCTTATTTGGAAAAAAGTCGCTCTGCATTATCCAGAGCGATTTTGTGTCCCATTGCCGAATAGTCCAGCCAAGGCTGTCCGTCCAGCATGTAGACATGGCCCTGCTTCACTGCTTTGAGTCCTTGCCATACCGCGTTTCCTTCCAGTTGTGTGTACACCTTTTGGGCATCCGCGCCTTTACTGATAATGACAAAGATCGCATCGGCATCATAATCCGGCAAAACCTCCTGGGATACGACCTGATATGCCTTGTTGATCTTTTCCACACCCTTGGCTGGCTTCAAGCCCAAATCCTGATACAACAGCGGTCCTACCGGGCGCTTCATGCCCATCACACGGACTTCCTTCGCCGTAACACGAATAGCCATCACGGTTCCGTCGCCGATTTTTTGATGGATCAGCTTTTTAACCCGTTCCTGTTGGGCATCGTAATCTTTCAGGAAAGCGTCCGCCTGCGCTTCATGCTTGACCATAACAGCTATTTTTTTCAGTTGATCCTTCCATGTGCCCTCGTCCAGATCAAAGACCTCGGTTGGCGCGATTTTTTCATACTTGGCTACATCGGTTCCCGAATATTTTTTGTCTAGAAAAATATGGTCAGGTTGCAACTCCAGCACGGCTTCCATATCCGGGTCTGTGACAACGCCCAGCTTGCGGGTATTTTGGAGACGATCTTTTACATGGGGTAAAAAGTCCTTAACATCTCCACCGATGACCGAGCCAGCCGGAGTAATACCCAGCGCCAGTAGATTGTTCGTCAAATGAATGGACATGGAAGCAATGCGCGAATCCGCACTGACCGTTTTCTCACTGTTGTCCGCCGCTTTCGTATCGGCAGCTTTGTTGTCTGCTGCTTGTCCACAAGCGGACAGCATCACCATACATAAAATAAGAACCATGCCCACCCATGAACGCTTGAATCCATTTTTTTTCATCACTATTCCTCCTATGTCATAGAAGCTCCAACTAAAATGATCCATATAGAAAGCTTCTGCTTGTTGGTTTATGTACCTATTCCATCTGTCATTTCGTACGGGACAGCAAAAATAAAAAATACGGAGCCCCTACCACAGCAACCACCACACCCGCCGGAATCGCATTCGGCTGAAACACAGAACGTCCAATCGTATCCGCAGTGACCAAAATGACGATTCCGACAAAGCAAGCAACCGGCAGCAAATGCTGATACATTGGCCCAACCAGACGGCGAGCCAGATGAGGCGCAATCAGCCCAATGAAGCCAATGCCTCCAGCCATAGACACACTGGCGCTGGATAGAGCCACGGCTGCTCCCAGCAGCAACAGACGCTGCCGTTTCACACTCGTGCCGATTCCAGCCGCCGTCTCGTCGCCCAGCGACAGATTGTTCAGGCTGCGCGTCTGTGACAGAACGTAGGGCAGCACAATAACAATCCACGGCAGCAAAGCCGCCGCATGTATCCAGTCCCGGCCCCATACGCTGCCAGCCAACCAACGTGCGGTGAACGCGTAAGTATCCTCATCGAGTCGCAAGGACCAATACAGCGTTATTGCGCTGAGGCCCGAGGCTACACCGATGCCGGACAGGATCAGACGCACAGGCACGATTCCTCTGTTCCGGTTATAGGACAACAGCACAATCAGTACCGCCGCCACGACACCTCCTGCAAAAGTAAACAGGGGGATCAGCACGGCTGCCGATCCTTCAAGATCGCGAAAGAAACTGACGAACATCACCAGTCCTAACGCAGCCCCCGCGTGCAGCCCCAGCACCCCCGGGTCAGCGAGTGCGTTCCGCGACAAGCCCTGCATAACAGCCCCGGCTGCTCCCAATCCGGCCCCGGCCAATACCGTTACAACGATACGCGGCAGACGGTATTCGAACAGAACGATATGATCACGCCCGCTACCACCACCAAACAGTGTATCCAGCACACGCAGCGGTGGAATACGAATCGTTCCGGTATTCAAACTCAATACAATGACGGCAAAGCTGATCGCCGCCAAAGCCAAGCAGACGATCAAAGCCTTTGTCCTTCTTGCATCCCCGGTTCCTAAAGAGCGACTCATTACAAATCCCTCCTTTCCTTACGGGCAAGAAAGAGGAAAAAAGGCACTCCGATAAAGGACACCATAATTCCAATAGCGAGCTCCTCGGGCGGATTCGCCATTCTCGCCCCCAAATCAGCCAACACCAGCAGCACAGCTCCCAATAACGCAGACAGAGGTACGATCTGGCGGTAATCCACACCAATCAGCTTGCGGGCGATATGCGGAATAACCAGCCCTACAAAACCGATGGCCCCGGCTGCAGATACGGACAATCCGGCCAGTACTACCACGGTCAACAGACCCAGCAGCCGGATACGCTTGAGATTTAATCCAAGATTCAGCGCCACCTCATCGCCCATCGAAATCAGTGAAATAGAGCGTGCCAGCCCCATAGACCAGGCGATCACAATCAGCAAAATCGGCGCAAGAATCTCAAGCTGTGACCATTTGATCCCTGCGACACCGCCCGCATACCAAAAGGCTAAATCCTGACTCAGGTTAAAATAAATCGCAATTCCCGAAGTCATAGAGCCTAGCAGAGCAGCCGTCACTGCTCCGGATACGGTCAGTCTCATCGGCGTCAATCCCCCGGGCGCGGAAGCTCCCAGACCAAATACCAGCAAGGTGCTCATCAGCGCCCCGAGGAACGACAATACGATTAACGTCCCATAAGGAAGGTTGGGGAAAAAGGCAAAACTCACAGCGACCACGAACATCGCTCCTGCGTTAATGCCCAGCACACCTGCATCTCCCAGCGGATTGCGCGTAATACCTTGGATCAGAGAGCCTGCTACCGCCAATGCAGCTCCGATGACAGCCGCCCCCAGCACACGCGGTAATCTCAGCTCATGAATGATCTGATGTGTCATCAATGAACGATCATAGTGAAATATCGCCGCCCATACCGTGCCTAAGGTCAAGTCCTTGGCTCCAAGGGAAATCGCGGCAAACATAGCCAAGGCCAGCAACACAGCAGAACCTATGAATAGCAGCGCCTGCCGAATCCGGCCCGCCCGGAGTAAAGGACGGGCTACCAAGGCTACTTCGGGAGCTGTGCCTTCTGTCCGAGCCGCATGTTTGTCCGTTTTGCCTTTAAACTGCATCGTGAGGTCACTCCCTCCATACCTGAAACCACCATAACGCTCATGACGATGGCGATAATGATAATTATTATCAACTTGATTTATAATAGCATGTTTCTATGGCATTGCAAGCCAAAAACTGCTCCTCCTATGGAGGAACAGTTTTTGGATATACCTAGGTAAGATCGCTATATGGATGACTCCATGTAGCCCACATTTTTTAGTACGTAGGCCAACCTGCGGAGTCCCATTTCAGATCACTAATCAGCAGCTTTGGATTTCCGTTATCAGTGGCATCATACGCATGACGCGCAATCACACTGTTGTTATAGATAGATTGACCGCCTGGTCCCTTCCAACGGTCATTCCCTGCATCCAGTACGGTTCCACCGCCATCCATCAGATTCTTACCGCTCTTGTCCACATACGGTCCAGTGATACTGGTGGAGCGGCCGTAAATGATTTTGTAATTACTGTTTACGCCTTTGCAGCAGTTATCGATAGAAGCAAACAGATAATAATAGCCGTTACGATATATAACATGCGGAGCCTCCAAACCACCAGCGGTACGCTTAGCGATGGAATAGATCTGGCCCGTAGGTTTCATCGTATTCTTGTCCAAACGGGTAATTTTCAAGCCTGAATTCCAGGAACCGAAGGAAAGCCACGGGTTACCGGAAGCGTCAATGACCAGATTCGGATCAATGGCATTATAATCGTTAGAATCCGTCGTACGCAGCACTAGTCCATCATCTCTCCAGCTTCCCGCGCCAATGCTCGTTGCTGAAGTCAATCCAATGGCCGAAATGCGTGACCCGAAAGTAGAAATGGAATAGTAAACCCACACACGTCCATTGTACTTTTGAGCATCCGGTGCCCATACATCATTAGTCTTCTGCTTAGGTACATACGATTTCCACCATGATGGCGGTGACAGGAATATTTGCGGCAATCTGTAAAAATTGCGTCCATCATCCGACCTTTGTACCTGTATTCCCTGACCCGTAGAGAAAATATACCACGCATTGCCTTCCTTCGTGATGGATGGATCATGTACCGCCACATCGCCAGTTAATGCCCAATGCTCTGCCGATGCAGATGGCATCACGGATAGCAACAACGCAGCCGAGGTTACGGCGGCAAACGCCGTTCGGGCTATTTTACCCCGCACTGATTTTTTCCAAGATTCCAACATTCTACGCACCTCCGAAATAGTTCCATATGATAGAAATCATTTGACACACATATTACATTAGTGTTTATACTTACGAAGTTACCCATATATTAACCTATTAACTTCAGTTTTGTAAACGCTTTATTTCAAATCATAGGAAATTACCAAACTACGCATAATGTTGTTCATACAAAAAAAAAAGGAGCCCGCAGGCCCCTTCTTAAATTAGCATATTAAACAGATTTTCGTTTTTGTTCAGTTCTGTGTATTTAATCCCCTTGCGGCTCATTCGTTCAATTAAAGGAAGATAGTCTTCCTTATGAAACAGTTCAATGCCGACTAGCGCGGGGCCGTTCTCCTTGTCGTTCTTTTTCGTATACTCAAACCTTGTAATATCGTCGTCCGGTCCAAGCACATCCTGAAGAAACTCACGAAGCGCCCCTGCTCTTTGCGGGAAATTCACCATAAAATAATGCTTCAGTCCTTCGTAAATCAGGGACCGTTCCTTAATCTCCTGCATACGGTCAATATCGTTGTTGCCACCGCTGACGATGCAGACAACCGTTTTGCCCTGAATCTGTTCACGATACATATCCAATGCTGCTACAGGCAACGAACCCGCAGGCTCCACAACAATCGCATTTTCATTATACAGCTCCAGAATCGCGGTACACGCCTTGCCTTCCGGCACCTTCACAATATCGTCCAGGGTACGTGTACAAATGTCATACGTTAACTGACCGACACGCTTAACAGCAGCTCCGTCAACGAACTTGTCTATTTGCTCCAGCGTAACCACCTTGTTCAAACGCATCGCTTCCGTCATTGACGCTGCGCCAAGTGGCTCCACACCGATTACCTTGGTGGACGGACTGACCGTTTTGAAATACGTGCCTACGCCTGCCGCCAAACCGCCACCGCCGATGGTCACGAACACATAATCTGCTGGCGTATCTAAACTTTCCATCACTTCCATCGCAATCGTACCGTTGCCCGCTATAATTTTCGGCTGATCAAACGGATGAATAAAGGTCATCTCCTGCTCGCTGCACACCTTTATGGCCTCATCATAAGCATCGTCGAACGTATCCCCGGTCAAAATGACCTCCACACTGTTGCCGCCAAAGCGACGAACCTGCTTCACCTTCTGATTGGGTGTTGTGCTCGGCATAAATATTTTGCCGTGAATGCCCAGCGCATTACATGAAAAAGCCACACCCTGCGCATGATTCCCCGCACTCGCACACACGATGCCCTTTTCCATTTGCTCAGGGGTCAGGCTGCGAATCATGTTGTAGGCTCCACGAATTTTAAAGGAACGCACGACCTGGAGATCCTCTCTTTTCAGATACACGTTACAGTTATATTTGGCCGACAGGACGGCATCCCGCTGCAAAGGTGTACGTACAATCACCTCACGCAGCATATGATGCGCCCGTACAATATCCTCCATGCTGACGGTTGACGCCATCGGGGCCGGATCGGTTTTCTGGGTTTCTGTTGGTTCCATAGGTTCTCCACGCTCCGCCTGAATATGTCTGTATTTGAAATCTTTCAAATATCATACCACGTTTACCTACAGCTTGTGCAGGTCATAGAACATGAAAATGAGAATGAAAATCAATTATATTCAAAAAAAGCAGACCGGGATGATCCCCGACCTGCTTTTCCTGACGTTACACGCTTCTTTTATTCAATCGTTCCCTTAATAGCATGGAACATTATCCTTTTACCCCGCCTGCGGTCATTCCCTCAATAAAGTAACGCTGGAAGAACAGAAACACGACGAGAATTGGCAAAATAGCCAGCACCGACCCGGCGATTAGCACATCATAATTGTTGCCATACGGCGTAAGCAGACTGGACAGACCAATCGGTAGCGTCAGCATATCGTTGGTACGCAGTACGATCATCGGCCACAGGAAGTTATTCCAGCTATTCATAGCCTGCAAAATAGCCATCGCTGCGAACGCGGGCGCCATCAGAGGCATCATAATCCGCACGAAAATGCCATACTCCGAACAGCCGTCAACCCGTGCAGCATCCATAAAATCCTTCGGGACCCCGCTCAAATATTGACGGAAGAAAAAGATCGGAATCGGCGCGACAACAAATGGCAGAATGACGCCCCATACCGTGTTGATCAGCTTCATGCCGATCATCAGCTTATAGAGTGGAAGCATAATAATTTCTACTGGAATCATCATCACGACCAGCACCAGCGTAAAAATCACATTTTTCAGCTTGAACCGATACATCTCCAGTCCATAGCCCACCATCGCGGACAATATCAGACATAGCACCGTGAATAAAACGGTTATGACAATACTGTTCCAGTACCATTGAAAATAATCCGTCGTCCCCTGAAAGATGAATGCGTAATTTTTCAAGGACATGATGCTCCACTCCAGCTTGAGATTCAAGCCGTACCGCAGCAGCTCCGTCGATGGCTTGAACGAGGCCAGCGTCACGGCAAATAGCGGAAACAGGGCAAACCCGGCAAACAGGATGAACAGAACAACGAGCAGTGCGGATAACGCGCCTTTTTGCTTCTGAACCATCGCTTAGTCCTCCTTCCGAAACAAGCCAAAAAATTTGAGCTGGATCAGGTTCAGCAGCAGCGTAAATACGAGCAACACAATACCCACTGCGGCTCCGAAGCCCATACTGTTTTGCTCCAGACCTTGACGGTACAGATAACCGACAATCGTTAAGCCGATATCATTCGGAGAGTTGTTCCCGTTCCACAGCATGTAGCTCTCCGTGAACATCGACAACCCTGCATAGATACTAATCGTAAATACGTAGATCGTCACCGGTTTCAGCATCGGAATCGTAATCCGCCAAAAGGAATCAAAGCGGCTGGCTCCATCAATCTGCGCGGCTTCGTACAGCTCGGGGGGAATGTTTTGCAGTCCCGACATGTAATACAGCATATTTACACCCAGCCATCTCCACAAGGCCAGTACGATCAGCGCTAAAAATCCGGTGTTGGCGTTCATCAGCCATTTGTACGGCTCCAGACCGAACACACCAAGCAAGGAATTCATCAGCGAACCGTCCAATTCCCCGAACATGAGCCGGAAAATCGTCCCCGCCACCACGACCGAGGTCAGTGCAGGTATAAACATCACCGAGCGAAACAGACCTCTGCCTGGCATTTTAGGCGAATTCAACAGGACCGCCAGCACCAGCGGCAGCGGAATCAGCACCACCAGCGTAAGCAAGGTATACAGGACGCTGTTCAGAATCGCTTTTCCAAACGTGGGATTGATCAAATCTTTATAATTTTCCAGTCCGACATAAGTCGTTATGCCAGGCAGCACTTCCTGAAAGCTCATAATGACTGTCGAGATGACCGGGTACGCAAAAAACAGCGCAAAAGACAGTAGAAACGGAAGGACAAACACATACGGCGCCGTGCGGCTGGAATGAATAAAGCGGCTCCATCGGCTTCTGGTCGGACGCTGAGGTTTCGGCGGCTGACCTGTCGGTACATTTGCGTTCGTATGAACGGGCGTTGCCATGAATCTCACTCCCTTTCCTGTTGAGGTCTATCTCAATTCATCTGCCAGCTCATGCAGCACCGTGGCCGGATCTTCGCCATTCAGCAGTGTTCGGTAAAGTATTTTATTGCGAACTGCACTGGCGATATCAGGCGTTTTCGGTCCGATATGCACCGCATTGATCTCATCTTTTACCTCAATGAGCGTATCAAAAATATTCGTTCCGAAATAATCCGTAAACTTATTCTTCGCTTTGACTTCCGGCATCGTCCATACTTCACTGCGGATCGGATCAAAGCCGAGCTGCTTCCAAATCTCTACATTCCCTTGCTTGGACAGCTTGGCAAAAGCCAGAAAGCGCATCGCCAGATCCTGATGTTTCGATTGGTTCGTGACCACCGTACCGGTTCCGCCCATCCCCGCTGAACGAGAGCCGCCTTTTTCCCACGCTGGCAACGGTCGGATGATGATTTTCCCTTTCAGGTCAGGCATGTAATCCGTAAAACGTCCCATATACCACATCGGCATCCACACCGAAGCGGCTCCGCCTTTGTTCATAAACCCGTAGTATTCCTCCATATGGTGTCCACCGCCCGGAGCGGGAATGGCGATTTTGTCCTTCACCATCTGCTGGAGAAATTCAAGTGTTTTAATATTCGTTTCGTTATCCAACGTCAGTTCACCCTTTTCATCCAGGAAATCCGATTTTTGCTGGGAGATCATCGGCCAGTAATTCCACAGGTCATTCGTTTCCACGGTCGCCATCGGCTTGCCCGTCTTCGCCAGCACTTGCTTACCCGCCGCAGCATAATCTGCCCATGTCACAATAGAATCCGGGTTTACCCCCGCCTGATCCAAAATTTCTTTATTGTAATACATCACTTCGGCTCCGACATGAAAATCAATACCGTAATACTTCCCGTCCTTACCGTAAATCTGTACTCTGGAAGGCACAATGTTTTTCATCTCCGGGTCAATCACCGGATTGAGCGGAACCAGCTGCGGTATCCCTTTGAGGAAATTACCGATCTTGTTCACCTCGATATCCGCAATATCCGGTGCCCCTACCCCTGATTGCAACGCAATCGACAGCTTGCTGTGGTGGTTATCATATGGAAATGTATTCGCTTTCAAAATAATCGGTTCATCAGGGTGCAGTTGGTTCCATTGGTCGGCCATTTGCAGAAAAAACTTCTCATGCAGTTCATTAAACGTCCACAATACCAATTCTGTTCCCGGCCCATCCTTTTCGTCGGCCTTGCCAGAACAGCCTTGCAGCAGTCCAGCCAGCAGAACCACCGCCATGAGCATCAACGCCATGCTTTTTCTTCGCAGCAGCATATCCTTCCCCCTTCGCATGATGAAAAGATGATTCCTTAAAATGATTGCGCTTTCTTTTCTATTTAACATCAAGCCAAATTAGTTTACAAGAACATTATTTATAAGAAATTCATTTTTAGCGCAAAACTAGCGTCTACATTGCATTATAGGGGGAAATTGAATTGAATGGGGATATGATGATTTTTGCATAAAAAAGCGACCCGGCTCCAATTAAAACTCGGAGTGGGTCGCGCCCTTCTACCTATTCTTGGGAATGTGCTGCCTCGTCCTTAACTTCCTCACGAAACGATCTAATACTTTCTTTACGACGATCATTCTTTTCTTCGATCTGCTTACGCTCCTCGTTGCTGATTTCAGAGGAAAATTCGTTGAGATATCCTTCAGCTTCATGCAGGTTCTGCTGTGTATTCTGGATACTTTGTTGCAAATGTTCAACATTATCGGCTCGATTATCTGGTTTTGCCATTTCGTTTGTCTCCTCCTAATAATGGGATCGCTCACTGGAGCGCTAATCCGTAGCTTGATCGTTATCGGATCATTTTATGCATTCCTGCGCCATTATTAATGAAACGGAGTAACTTCTATTATTTTTCCAGGTCATTCAGGACAAAATGCTCTGCAAACCACTTGCCTGCGGCTTCGGCCTCGGTACGGGTCAATTGGTGACCATTGCGTTCCCAATGTGCATCTACCTGCGCGCCTGCGCCTTCCAGCAAGGTTTGCAGTTCACGGGATTCCGCAACCGGAACAATCGGGTCATTTTCACCGGAAGACAGGAAGACAGGAACACCATTCAAGTCTGGCAGATTCAATCCACGCAGCGGCACCATCGCATGGTGCAAAATAGCTCCACGCAGTGCCTTGGCATCGTGAAAGAGCATGCTGGCCGCTATGTTCGCCCCATTGGAATAGCCAAGAGCCACAACGTTGTTGCGGTCAAAATCGTATTGCTCCGCAGCCGTATCCACAAATTCACTCAGTTCCTTGGTACGGAATACGAGATCCTCGATGTCGAACACCCCCTCTGCCAAACGACGGAAGAAACGCGGCATCCCATTTTCCAACACATTTCCCCTTACTCCTAATACAGACGCTCCCGGCGCTACCAAATCAGCCAAAGGGATCAGGTCTTGTTCGTTCCCGCCTGTACCGTGCAACAGCAAAATAACCGGGGCCTGCGGATGATTTCCTTTACGGAATACGTGTTTCATATACATCCTCCTCTAATTTTTATTTTAAATTAAGATTCTTATTTTTGATATAAATTAATTATAACGAACTTCCCGACCTTTTACAATCGAAATCAGCAAACCTGCTCTAAACCTTTTTTCTAAAATGATGTATTTATCCGTTGACAAGTATCATAGCTCTATTTTACTATTGTATTAGATATTTAGAATATTATCTAAATATCTAAAGGAGGAAATGGATTTTGAATGATGCCTTCAAAGCTTTAGCTGATCCGACCCGGCGTAAAATATTACAGCTCTTGAAAGAGAAAAGCATGAGCGCAGGCGAAGTGGCTGAGCATTTTCAAATCAGCAAGCCCAGCATATCCCACCATCTGAATATCTTGAAGCAAGCTGGGCTAGTGCTGGATGAGCGACAGGGGCAAAACATTATTTACACCCTGCATACGACGGTTGTCGCGGATGTCATCGGTTGGATGTTCAGCATTGCCCACTCCGATGCCCCTGCGAAACAAAATGCGAATGACATCAAGGATACGGAGGAATCTGAATGAAATCTCGAATGAAATGGAGCTTTACAGATGTTTTGACGACTTTGATTGCCTTATCACCTGCTATAGGCGCTTTACTGCTGTATAACCAGCTTCCCGATGTGCTGGCCTCTCATTTTAGCTTTGACAATACAGCAGACGGGTATATGAGTAAAAACAGTTCTATTCTCATGCTGGTGCTGTTGGGGCTGGTGCCTTTGCTCCTTCGGCTATCCCGCTACATGGACCCTAACAGAGCAAATTTCTCGAAATTTGCTAAAGCCTATGAGGTTACGCGTGTAGGCACTTCGCTCATTCTCGCTATAGCCGGTTGGGGAATGCTGCTGTATAACCTGAATTATCGGTTGCAGATGGTTACAATCATTTATGGAGTGCTGGGCCTGATGCTGCTGGTGCTCGGTAATTATTTGACTCAGGTACAGCCAAACTATGCCTTCGGTATCCGCACGCCGTGGACTTTGTCTAACCCGGAGGTATGGCGTAAAACGCACCGTTTCGGGGGCCCTATGATGATGCTCGGTGGTGCTTCGGGTTTGGTGGCGGCATGGGTCGATGGAGTGGCGGGAACGATCATTTTTCTCACTGGACTGGTTATATCCGTCGTCACCCCCATACTCTATTCCTTCCTCCTTTATCGCAAATTAAATCAAAAGTAGGGATAAACAAAGAACCTCCAAAACCACGATACACGTGGAATTGAAGGTTCTTTTTCATTCTAAAACTAGAACAACAGCTTATCGGGATGAGTGCCCACACGCTCATCAAGATGAAGTGCGTTGATTCGGTTAATATCCTCTGCCGTCAGTTCAAAATCGAACAAATCAGCATTTTCACGGATACGATGTGCGGTTACAGATTTGGGAATCGTCACGATACCCCGATCCAGATGCCAGCGCAAAATAACCTGCGACGAGGTTTTGCCGTATTTGGCAGCAATCTCAACGATATCCGCTTGCTCGGTCAATTTACCCTTCATCAGTGGACTCCAGGATTCAAGCTGAATCTGGTGCTCCCGGCAGTATTGATGCAGCTCTTGCTGTGTCAGACGCGGGTGAAGCTCCACTTGGTTGATTGCAGGTACGATGTTGCTGTCTTTCAGGAGGTTTTCGAGGTGGTGAACTTGGAAGTTGCTGACTCCGATAGCGCGTACGCTTCCTTCTTCATACAGACGTTCAAATGCCTTCCAGGTTTCCTTGTACTTGTCCTTGCCAGGCCAATGAATGAGATACAGATCAATGATGTCCAGACCCAGTCGCTTACGGCTTTCATCGAAGGCACGCAGTGTTGAGTCGAAGCCCTGATCCTCATTCCACAGCTTGGTGGTAATGAAGAGTTTTTCTCTATCCGCCCCGCTGTCACGGATCGCTTGTCCAACCAATTCCTCATTGCCATAGATCGCCGCCGTATCAATGTGACGATAGCCCACCTCGATAGCTGTTTTAACTGCTTCGTAGACCTCATTGCCTTCCGCCTTGTACGTACCAAAACCCAGCCAAGGCATCTGAACTCCATTATTCAGTACAGTTGTATCCGCAATGTTCCCCATGTCTATCTCCTCCTGTTCCTGATTATGATTTAGAAAACGGGCTGATTACAATTTTGTTGCATCCTGAAAAGCATTGACTTGAAGCGGAGCAGCCAGCAATTCTTTAGCTGCGGCAACAAATGCCTGGAAATGGGCAGACTTGTTATGGAAATCTACAGCAGCCGCATCCTTCCACTCTTCAACCATGGTAAAAGCGTTGGGATCATTCAGATCCTGCATCAGCGTGTAGCGTACATTACCTTCTTCGGCTTGTGATGCGCTAATCAAACCCTTGGTTTGTTCCAGAAAAGCCTCCCTTTTTTCAGGTAAAACTTTCATATCAGCATGAATAATAATCATAATATTTTCCTCCTCACATTATGTAACTATTTCTATTATAGACCATTCATTCGACAGATTAAAAGTGCGGGCGTTCCTGTAATACAGTAAAATGGATCGTGTTGGAGAGAAAATCAGGCGATCGGCCCTCCTATATCTTGCTTGACAGCGGTGAATGCACGTGCGTTTTCAGACAAAACTAATCCTTTTCATATCCCTTTTAGTGCTGGTGGTCACCGGGCTGTTGGGATCATCCTTTCGATATATGCTCACCTCTGCCCTGTATGAATTCCCGCAGGCATCGTGACAGCCATTATTGGCGCACCGTACTATCTGTATTTGCTGTTACGGGAACGCAAGCAAAAAGGCAACGGGTAGGGGTTACATTTCCACCTGTACACCAATGCGCTGATTGATTTCTTTTCTGAACGATTCATCACGCAATAGCCGTTCTTTAAATTCATTCATCATATTTTGCAAGGAGGCATTCGTGAACGGGTCCAGGTCCTTAAAGAAGACCGCCATTTCCGTCGAATGTCCTTCCTTGTCCGTCGCATACATGGTCAGGGTGAGGACATATTCGGCAGATCCGCCCTTTTGTCCGGAATGTTGTAGCCATTCCTGATTTTCCGGATGATCCATCAGCTGCTCCATGACCTCAGACAATAATTTTTGCTCGGCTTTAGTAAAGCCTTGACGGCTATTCAGCTTACTCATCAAGGACGCATAATCCGCCGTCGTCGAAGCTATAAAACGTTCCGTATTCATTCGATCAAATTCCCGATCATACCATGTCGCGATAGCGGCATTTCTCTTATAAGAACCGCTCGTATCACGAGCCAGCTTGTTATGAATCATCTGGGCATGTTGGCGGAACTGCGCATCAGACATCGCTTGAACGGCTGCTTTGGCAGAATTGCTATACTTTGTACCATCCCATGCCCGTCCCTGGGTCTCTCTCATCCATTCATAAGGAATCAGAATGGAAGATACAAATGGATAAATCGGATCATGATCCTGGAGTCCCAGGTCAGATTTCGTTTGGTTAATCTCTTCCAAGCCCAGTCTGTCCATTAAATACTCGGTATTGGCATTGGAGCTAAACAGAATCATCCCTTTAGCGACTTCGCGCATAGACACGGTTCCGTTCTTCAACTGTCCTTTGGCTTCCATCTCCCTCAACCATGCCGGATGTGCGCCACCATTCAGACGCGGTAGATAGAATCGCTCCAGCGCAGTCAGCTTGATCCGTTCATCCGGGTTGATTGTACCTGCCGCCGCCTGCTTGGCATATTCCACCGCAATCACCGTCTTGACCGTACTCGCCAAGGGCATCATCCGGTGTTCCTCACGACCTGCCAGCTTCTTCCCATCCCTCAGAATCGTAATGGATGCTTTCTCTGGATGTTCCTCTAAAAAGCGCAGCACGCGATGGGCGCTATCCTGCTCAATCGTTTCCTCCTTAGCGACAGCTGCAATGGCAGTTGCGGGCCGAATAGTATCCGGGGTATTAGCCATTCTGTCCTGCTTCGATGATGGCAATCCCACAGCCATACCAATCACGATGAGTACCGCAGCCAAGCCCACCGCTATGATCACAAGCTGCTTTCGTTTCACTATATACCTCCCCCCGTATGCACTCAGCATACAGGTTTATTTTCCCATTTTTATACTTCAGTTTCTATTGTAAACGAAAACAAAGCACAAAAAGTTTCATTACATGTCATATTTGAAAATAAATTCAAAAAAGGAGAGCCTCCCTGCATATAACACAGGTTGACTCTCCTTCACTAACCTTCCACCCTTACGCTGGATGTGGTACCTCTGTTCCGTTTAGGACCAGGTGCATGCGAATCTCCGCTTTTAAGGAATCGGATACGGCACAATATTTTTCCTTACCCATCTGAATCGCTTTCCACACGCGGTAATCCGGAACATCGCCATCTACATGGAACGTCAGATCAATCGCTGTAAAGCCCTTCGGCATTTCTTCCTTACGCTCACCTTCTGCGTCAATATCAATACGGGTAATGTCCGACAGAAAACGATCCAAAATCATCGTAATATCAATGCCAATACATCCCGCCAGACCCGCCAGCAGCAGTTCCATCGGTGTCATGCCTTTGCCATCGCCGCCATAAGCTGCCGTAGCATCCATCCCAACGGAATAACCGGACGGTCCCTCCGAGGTAAACGCGCGTTTGCCGTGCCAAGTTGTAGATACTTTCATGTTCAAAGGCCTTCTTTCATCTTAATAATCTATAATCTGTTCTTATTCTCGCTTCAAAACTCACTGATTTGACGCAAAAATTTCTGTGTTCTCTCATGCTGGGGAGCCTCGAAAAACGCCTGTGGCGCAGCCTTCTCCAAAATCACACCATCCGCCATAAATACAACCTTGTCCGCCACCTCGCGGGCAAATTTCATTTCATGAGTGACGACGACCATCGTCATCCCGTCTTGGGCCAGCTCCCGCATAACGCCCAGCACCTCCCCTACCAGCTCGGGATCGAGCGCTGATGTAGGCTCGTCGAACAGCATAATCGCCGGGTCCATCGCGAGCGCACGCGCAATCGCTACCCGCTGCTGCTGTCCACCGGACAAACGCGCAGGATGAGCATCCTGCTTGTCCGACAAACCCACACGCTCCAGCAACCGCTGTCCGATGGACATGGCCTTGTCGCGCGGCATTTTTTTCACTGTCAGCAGCCCTTCAATGACATTGCCGATTGCTGTTTTGTGCGGATACAGATTGAATTGCTGAAATACCATCCCCGTCTGCCTGCGAATATCACGAATGGCAGCTTGCCGTGTACGGTGAGGAGCCGTAGCATTTACCTCGATCCCGTTCACCTCAAACTTGCCGGAAGACAATTCCTCCAGACCGTTCAGGCAGCGCAGCAAGGTGCTTTTACCCGAACCACTCGGGCCGAGCAACACTACGATTTCACGCGCGGCCACCTGAAAATCAATGCTTTTTAACACTTCCACCTGACCGAAGCGTTTACCCAAACCGCTTGTTGTTATCATCCTCTATCATCTCCACCTTAATAAGCTCGAGCCAGACGCTTTTCCACCCGCTCCAGTATAGCGGAGAACCCAATGCTCATGATCCAGTACATGATGCCAATTTCGAGCAAAAACGGCATATAGTGCAGATACTGTGCCTGTAAAAGCTGTGCCTGACGCATCAGCTCACTTACTCCAATCACCGAAACGAGCGACGTTTCCTTAAGCATACCGACAAATGTATTGCCCATCGGCGGAATCGCAATTCGCACGGCCTGCGGAAGAATGATGCGCCACATCGTTTGACCCGGTGACATTCCGGTTGCATAGGCCGCCTCGGTTTGACCCTTTGGCACCGCTAAAATAGCCCCACGAAACGTCTCCGATAAATACGCCCCTGTATTGATACTTAGTGCAAGACAAGCAGCCGTCAGCGAGCCGAACGATATTCCGTAATCATCCAGTCCATAGTAAATGACCGCAATCTGCACTAAAACTGGCGTTCCCCGAATGATAGATACATAACTGCGCGCCAGCCAACGAACCGGACGATTTCCCTTTAACCGGGCGACTGCCACCACCAAGCCGATCATAAGGCCAAATAGCATGGAAACAATCGTGATGTACAGCGTATAATAAGCGCCCTTCAATAAAAAAGGGACGTTCTCCCACATTAATTCAAGCATCGGTTATATTCCCTTCTTTCAGACGAGTGGCCCCATGTCAGCATGAAAGCCAGACCGGAGCCAGACGCCTGTAACAGGCTTACGTTATTCTTTCGGCTCCTCGCCGAACCATTTTTTGAAAATCGTTTTATAGGTGCCGTCTTCCTTCATTTCTTTCAGAGCCTTGTTCAAGGCTGCTTTAAGCTCAGGAGTATCCTTGTTAATAGCCACACCCGCTTGGTCGGATTTAATTGGCTCGCCTACCGCCTTAATCTGGAAGCCGTTTTTATCAACAATGGGCTTGAGCGCATACAAATTGTTGATTGTTGCGTCAATGCGACCAGAGTTCAGATCCTTCAAGGAAGTAATGACATCATCATACGTTTTAATCTCGAAATCGCCAACCTTCGGCAGCACTTCGTTACGCAGATAGGACTCATCATTTGTTCCCAAGCCGACACCAATCGTTTTGCCTTTAAAATCCTCCAGCTTGGTAATATCGTTTGTTTTGTTGTTTACGATAATATTTACATTGTTTGTGATATACGGCTCTGTGAAATCAATGACCTTTTCACGATCTGACGTAATCGTCACCTGGCTAATCACCGCATCGAATTTCTTCTTTTGCAGACTTGGAATGAGTCCCGAAAATTCTTGTGCCGTGAACTCCGCTTTGACCCCTATACGCTTCGCCAATTCATTCGCGATATCAACATCAAACCCGTCCAATTCCTTTTTATCGTTCAAAAAATTGTACGGCTGGTACGTACCCATCATTCCAACCTTGATCACTCCAGCCTTCTTGATTGCTTCGAGCTGATTGCCCGCTGCCGCCTCATTGCTGTTGGCAGCTTCCGGTTTCGTTCCACAAGCGCTCAGCACCAGACTGAACATGGCCAAAGCCATCAGTGTAGTTACCAGGAACCCTCTTTTACGTGTTTTCATGAATCGTTCTCTCCTGTCTGGATGTAAATGATTGAGTACATATGTGTATTTTGGCTCTATTATTCGCCTCTTACTGCCAATTCATGCGATGTGGACTCCCACACGCCTAGCCTTGACCCAACAGCCCGTAAAATTCAAAATTAGCCGCTTCTGCCGCCAATCGTTTAGCCGTTACCTGCGTAATGTTGTCATGTGTTCCCTCGGAACCGAATAGCCAGCGTGTAATAACACCTTCGATCATGCTCATGAGCAGCGCTGCCCGTAATTCGACATCCAATCCGGCGGGTAGCATGTTCAGCTCTATCGCCCGCTCCATATTGCGTCGAAAGGCCAGTTCCATCGCGATTCTCGTCTCCCGAATGCCCTGGCGTACCGGTTCATCAACACCGCTGCCGATCAGGAGTAATCCCATCAGATAGCGGTTCTCCAATGAAAAATCAAACAGACGGACAAACAGCGCTTCGGATGCTTTAACCATATCAGCCAGCGTGCCTGCATCACGGCGGTATCCTTGTCCTATTGCTGCCAGCAGTTGTTCGCGGCCTGTAGCGATAATCTCCAGTGCCAGCGCTTCTTTACTTTTAAAATGCCAATAAAACGTGCCTTGGGCCACTCCGGCCTCGACCACGATATCTGAAATCTTCGTTTGATGATATCCTTGCTCGGCGAATCGCTTCAATGCAATGTGAAGAAGCTGTGTTCTGCGATCGGTTTCGGCTGTTTCTTCTCCCGCGTGATCAACCAATGGTCCATTCGCGGCTGTCTCGGACTGCTTCGCCTTCCTTGGCTGCATGGGTTTCCTCCTCCCGATTGATCAGTCAGTCAGTTTTGTATTTTTAATCCTATAGGATAAGTATACTTTTGTCAAACGAAAAAAAGAGAACCTCCGAAGAGGTCCTCTCTATCTTGTAAAGACGCTTCTATAGCAGTGCTTTTGCCGCAATATCCGTACGGTTTTGCTTGCCTTCAAAGGTAATACGTGCCGCCTGTTCATACGCCTTGCCCCGTGCTTCGGCAATATCACGTCCCAAGCCGACCACGCCCAACACACGTCCGCCGTTTGTGACCCACTCGCCCTGTTCATTCATGCCTGTACCGGCATGAAACACGATAGCTTCATTCGCCTGATCCAGTCCGTGGATCGGCACCCCTTTGGCGTACGTACCGGGATAGCCCCCGGAAGCCAACACCACACATACCGCCGCTTCATCTTTCCACTCAATCTCTACCTGATCCAGCGTGCCATTCACAGCAGCCAGGAAAATATCAAGCAGATCAGATTTTAGCCGTGGCAGTACAACCTGCGTTTCCGGATCACCGAAGCGTGCGTTAAACTCAATCGTCTTCGGCTTACCGTCCGGAGAAATCATCAATCCCGCGAATAAAACGCCCCGGAACGGACGACCTTCAGCCACCATCGCTTTTGCCGTCGGCTTAATGATGGTCTCAATGGCCTCCTCAATAATCGAATCGGCTATATGCGGTAATGGGGAATACGTGCCCATCCCCCCCGTATTCGGCCCTTTGTCACCATCAAAAATAGGCTTATGATCTTGCGCCGCTGCCATCGGACGAACCGTTTCGCCATCCACAAAGGAAAGAATCGACATTTCCTGTCCTGCCAGAAACTCCTCGATCACAACCTGCGCCCCAGCTTCGCCGAACACCTTTGCTACCATAATGTCGGATAAAGCCTTTTCCGCTTCTTCCATTGAGTAGGCGACTGTGACCCCTTTGCCCGCTGCCAGTCCGTCCGCCTTAATGACCACAGGAATCGGCTGTTCCTTCAAATAGGCATGTGCTTCCTCATAGGTATAAAACTTGCGATAGGTCGCTGTCGGAATATGGTATTTGTGCAGCAGATCCTTCATGAAGATTTTGCTGCCTTCAATTTCCGCTGCATTTTTACGCGGTCCGAATACCGGAATGCCTTTCGCTTCAAAAGCATCCACAATACCGTCTGCCAGCGGATCATCGGGGCCAACTACAACAAGTCCGACCTTTTTGGATTCCGCCAGCTCTGTCAACGCGTTAAAATCACTCACCAGAATCGGTACGCACTCTGCCAACTGCCCAATGCCAGCATTGCCCGGCGCGCAGTAGATTTGTCCGGCCTTGGGGCTTTTTTTCAGTGCCCACACAATCGCATGCTCGCGGCCGCCCCCACCGATAACCAAAATATCCATTCAGGTGATTCCTCCCGCTCCCGTTATGGTGTCAAGATTTTGCAAAATCCTCGTGTGAGAGAATGCTGCTGCATTCTCAGCTAATACAAGCTAGTGTTTGAAATGACGCACGCCTGTGAAGACCATCGCAATGCCGTGTTCGTTAGCAACCTTGATGGATTCTTCGTCCTTGATGGAGCCGCCCGGCTGAATAACTGCCGTAATGCCTGCTTGGGCTGCCAGCTCCAGCGTATCGCCCATCGGGAAAAATGCGTCAGATGCCAGCACAGCACCTTTTGCTTTGTCTCCAGCCTGCTCGATAGCGATTTTAGCCGCTCCGACACGGTTCATTTGTCCCGCACCCACGCCAATAGTCATATTGTCTGCCGCCAGTACGATCGCATTGGACTTCACATGCTTAACCACTTTCCAGCTAAACAAAAGCTGTTTCAGTTCTTCCTCGGAAGGCGCACGATCTGTCACTACAGTAAGCGCGTCCGGGTCTACAGCGTGAATGTCGTTCTGCTGAACAACCATGCCGCCTTCAATCGAAGTAACTACGAAACGACTTTCAGCCTGTTCAGATGTGGATAACTCGCCCAGATCAAGCAAACGGATGTTTTTCTTTTTCGTCAAAATCTCCAGTGCTTCTTCCGTAAAGCCCGGTGCCTGTACAATTTCCAAAAAGATTTCGCTCAGCTTCTTCGCTGTATCGCCGTCAATAATCCGGTTAGCCGCTACGATGCCGCCAAAAATGGAAGTTGGATCAGCCGCATACGCCTTGCTGTACGCTTCATAAATGCTGCCGCCGATTCCCACGCCGCAAGGATTCATATGCTTAACGGCTACCACTGCTGGCTCGCTGAATTCTTTAACAATTTGCAGGGCCGCATTAGCATCGTTGATATTATTGTAGGACAGTTCCTTGCCGTGAAGCTGCTTCGCTGTCGTCAGTGTACCCTTGGCCGCCAACGGCTGACGGTAGAATGCTGCCTGCTGATGCGGATTCTCGCCATAGCGCAAATCCTGAATTTTTTCATAGGTTACCGTGTAACGCTCAGGCAAAGGCTCGCCTGTCACATTCGACAAATAATCGGAGATGAGCGCGTCGTATGAGGCTGTATGACGGAAAACCTTTGCTGCCAAACGCTTACGAGTATTCAGCTCGGTATCGCCATCCTTGCGGATTTCGTCCAGCACTGTACTGTAATCGTCCGCATCTACTACCACACTTACGAATGCATGGTTTTTTGCCGCAGAACGCAGCATAGTTGGACCGCCGATATCAATATTTTCAATCGCGTCCTCATAGGTTACACCGGGTTTGGCGATCGTTTCCGCAAAAGGATACAGATTCACAACGACCAGATCAATGTAATCCAGTCCAAGCTCCTTCATCTGACGCTGATGTTCCTCATTATCCCGAACAGCCAGCAGGCCGCTGTGTACCGCTGGATGGAGTGTTTTAACACGTCCGTCCATAATTTCAGGAAATCCTGTTACCTCTGAAATGCCGATGACAGGAATACCCTCCTTCGACAACAAGCTGCTCGTTCCCCCTGTCGAAACGATTTCCACACCCAATTTGGACAACTCGCGGCAAAATTCCACGATCCCCCGTTTATCTGATACGCTGACAAGCGCTCTTTTAATACTCACCATTTCTCCTCCTTTAGCTCTTTATCAATTTATTTCCCGAGAAATATCGGAAAATGCCTATACGGCATCCTTGATATGACAATGATATGACAAATTACAATCATCTCTTTAGAGAAGTGAAATCACCTTACGGCCATCCAATTGGATTTTGCCTTGAGCCAGTCTGCCAACCACCTCTGGATATAACTGACGTTCCACGGATTGAATGGCTGCGGATAAGGATTCCGCTGTATCATGGTCGTATACTTCTACGACACGCTGGGCAATAATTGCTCCGGTATCCATCCCCCCGTCCACAAAATGAACGGTGACCCCGCTTACCTTGACCCCATAGGCCAATGCCTGTCCAACAGCATCTTTCCCTGGAAATGCAGGAAGTAGCGACGGATGAATATTGATGATTTTTCCAGCGTAGGCATCGACCATGACGCTGGATAGCAAACGCATGTAGCCAGCTAACACGATGAGATCAATCGATTTCTGCTCCAGTAAAGCCACCAGTTCACGCTCATAGTCTTCTCGAGAAGGATATTCCTTGGGTCGAAAAGTATGGCACGCTATTCCGGCTTTCTGTGCTCTAGCTACGGCAGGAGCCGCAGGCTTGTCACAGATCAGCAGTTTCACCGTTGCCCCGCCCAGTTCTTCTCGCACAGCCGCATCCACCAATGACTGAAAATTCGTTCCTTCACCTGATGCAAAAACAGCAACCCGGTACTCGTTCATTACACCTCGGCTCCCGTAAAGGTCACAATAGAACTGCCTTCCGTTACTTTTCCGATCACATAAGCGGCTTCGCCCTGTTCTTTCAGAACTTCCAGTGCAGTCTGTGCATGCTCTTCGCCTACAACGATAACCATTCCAATTCCCATATTAAAGGTTGTGAACATATCTTTGTTGGAGATTGCACCTTTTTCCTGCATGAGCTGGAAGATCGGCAGAATCGGCCAAGCTCCGTATTCTATATCCACATTAACGTGATCCGGCAGCACTCTAGGGATATTTTCGATAAAACCGCCACCCGTGATATGCGCCATGCCTTTTACTTTTACCTTGTCCAGCAAAGCCAAAACGGATTTCACATAAATTTTCGTTGGCTCCAGCAGTACATCACCCAGTTTTCCGTTCAAGCCTTCGATTTCATCATGCAGACTGTATCCTTGCTGTTCCAATAACAGCTTGCGAACTAGCGAGAAGCCATTGCTGTGTACTCCGCTGGAGGCCAGTCCGATAACTGTATCTCCGGGAGCAATGGAACTGCCGTTAATGATCTTGCTTTTATCTACAATTCCGACCGTAAATCCGGCAATATCATATTCACCTTCGCTATACATCCCCGGCATTTCTGCTGTTTCACCGCCGACAAGCGCACAACCCGATTGATGGCAGCCCTCTGCGATTCCGGCAACAATAGCTTCGATTTTCTCAGGTATAACCTTGTCACAAGCGAGGTAATCGAGAAAAAAGAGCGGCTCTGCGCCCCCGACGACAATGTCGTTCACACACATCGCAACCGCATCAATACCAATGGTGTCATGACGATCCATCGCGAAAGCAAGCTTCAGCTTCGTGCCGACTCCATCCGTACCGGAAACGAGTACAGGCTCCTCGTACTTATCCTTATTCAGGCCGAACAACGCACCGAATCCGCCCAAATCCGTCAGCACTTCGGGACGGAAGGTACGTTTGACGTGCTTTTTCATCCGTTCTACTGCTTCATTACCGGCAGCGATATCTACCCCTGCGTTTTTGTATGCTTCGGACATTCATGAACACTCCTTCAAATGATTGACCCTCCTAAGTCCTCCCTAGTAGGGAGGATTCCATGGGGCTGCTCCCCCTGGACCCCTCAAGAGTCGGTCAGATGCGTAGGGTTGGTGTTGCTTGGTGATTGGTTCGTGCTGGGAGCCGCGTGTTATCCTTTCTATTCGCGGGCATAACCCGCGAATAGAAAGGATACGCTTTAGTGCGCGGCCGCCTTTCGCAGCGGCGGCCCGGCACATCCCGGGCTGTTTGCTTCGCAAAGGCGGGGATGTGCCGGGCAAAGAAGTGAGCAGCGCCAAGTGGCTGGCATACTTCTTTGCCCTCAGGTTTGAGGCAGGCAGCTTCGCCCAGCCTGCTGTACGGCTAGTCGCTTAGCGCGCACTGGCTGCTAAACTTCTAAGTGAACAGGTGGCTTTCTTGAGCTACCTGCCCCTTTAAAAACTCATGGCATGAAATAGTTATGCCATGAGTTTTTAACTACCTTACCTGTCCTCTTCCCGGTGGGAACCAGAGAGGTATAGGCACTGCTGCAAAAAGGATGCACATCTGAGGAACGGAGCGGGTGGAAGGATTCTGGACAAGCGAAGCGTTCACCTTTGCCGCTGGATTCCAACCCTGTAAGGGGTCATTTTAATCCAGGAATCCAGCGGCAACAGCGATCGTAAGAACCTTCCACTCGCGGAGTGGCCCCTCAGAACCGCCATCCCCACACCTGCCATGCACCGTTGTACCTCTCTTGTTCCCTTTTTCTCAACAACTACATCCGAGCTTTTCTTCGCCCTTGAAATCCACTTGAGTGGGATAATCATTATCGAAGCAGGCCAGGCACAAACCGCCTTTGTAATCCTCTTCGTTATATCCGCCTACAGCGGCGATCAAGCCCTCAGCGCTCATAAAATAGAGCGAATCGGCGTTAATCTCCTGACGGATTTCCTCGACTGTTTTGGACGACGCGATCAGTTCCCGGCGATCCGGCGTGTCGATGCCGTAGAAGCACGGGTTTTTGAAAGGCGGCGAGGTGATACGTACATGTACCTCTAGCGCCCCCGCATCCCGTAGCATATTCACGATTCGGCGGGATGTGGTGCCCCGCACAATGGAGTCGTCGATCATGATGACCCGTTTACCTTCGACAACGCGGCGTACGGCGCTCAGCTTCATTTTCACACCTTGCTCGCGCAGCTCCTGACTCGGTTGGATGAAGGTACGTCCGGTGTATTTATTTTTAATCATGCCCAATTCATAAGGAATACCTGTCTGCTCTGCATAACCAATCGCCGCAGAAATACTGGAATCCGGTACCCCGGTAACCAAATCAGCATCGACAAAAGCTTCCAACGCCATTTGGCTGCCCATTCTTTTACGTGCAGCATGAAGATTAGAACCATTCAAGTCACTGTCCGGACGGGCAAAATAAATATATTCCATCGCGCACAGTGCTTTACGATGCTTGCCTTCACTGTAACGGTCTTCGTGCAATCCATTTTTGTCCAACACCAACAGTTCACCCGGCTCGATATCGCGCAACAGCTCTGCTCCAATCGTTTCCAAAGCACAGGATTCGGAAGCAAACAAATATGCATCACCCAATCTGCCCATCGTCAACGGACGCAAGCCGTTAGGATCGGAAGCGACCAGCAGCTTGTCGTTGGTCATAATAAGAAAAGCAAACCCGCCGACAATACGCTTCAATGCATCTTTCGCAGCCTCCACTAAATCCTTGGACGATCGTGCGATCAAATGCGCAACGACCTCTGTATCGCTTGTCGTTTGAAAAATAGACCCGCCCTGCTCCAGCTCATGCCGGATTTGCAAGGCATTCACGATATTCCCGTTCGTCGCTACCGCTAGATCGCCATCACGATATTTGAAAACCAAGGGCTGTGCATTCGTCAGCTTACTGTCTCCACTTGTCGAGTAGCGCACATGTCCTATGGCAATATCGCCTGTCAGCGAAGCCATCAAATCTTTATTGAATACTTCTTTTACAAGACCCATTCCACGATGATAATGGAACTCGTCTCCACTGCTGACACAGATGCCCGCGCTTTCCTCCCCACGATGTTGGAGCGCATGCAATCCGTAATATGCTAGAGAAGCAGCATCGGAATGTCTGTACACCCCGAATACGCCGCATTCCTCTTTTAATTTATCAAACAGCCCCTCTTTACCAGAGCCTTCATTATAATAATCTCCAGTCCACAACGTCCGTGCTGTTATTTCATCAGACATGGAATGACATCCTCCCAGATTTGCTTCAAACTGGCGACTGCCTCGTTCAAAGCGGGTTGTCCGTTCACCTCAACTGTCAATTGTGATCCTTCAACTTTTCCTAATACGGTAACTGGCACTTCCAAACCACGCAGATGTGCTTCCAGCGCAGACGCTTTATCTGGCGATGCAGATAACAAAATGCGGGACTGACTTTCGCTAAACAAAGCATGGTCAGGACGCAAGGTCGTTTCTACGTTGACCTGTGCTCCCAATCCGCCGCTAATTCCAGATTCCGCAAGCGCTACAGCCAAACCGCCCTCTGCCAGATCATGCGCGGATTGTACCAAGCCTGATTGGATGGCGCTAAGCACCGCATTCAGCAGCTTTTTCTCCACGTTCAAATCCAGCTCAGGCGGTCGTCCTTCGGATACACCGTGTACGACAGCCTGAAACTCACTGCCTCCCAGCTCGGCCTTCGTTTCTCCCACCAGGAAAATCACGTCGCCTTCGGCTTTAAAACCTTGTGTCGTAATATGATCTGTATCATGTACCAGACCTACCATACCGACAACAGGCGTCGGATAGATGGAGCCTTTAGCATTTTCATTGTACAAGCTGACATTGCCCCCGATGACAGGTGTATCCAGTACACGGCAAGCTTCTGCCATACCGTCCACGGCTTTTTCCATTTGCCAGAAAATATCCGGCTTTTCAGGGTTACCGAAGTTCAGGTTATCCGTAATTGCCAACGGCTCGCCGCCGGAGCATACAATGTTACGCGCTGCTTCGCTGACTGCAATCCGTCCGCCTACCTCTGGATCAAGGTATACATAACGTCCGTTACAATCTGTCGTCATGGCGAGTCCCTTACGAGTTCCGCGCACAGTCACTACAGCTGCATCCGAGCCTGGACGAACGGCCGTGCTGGTGCGAACCATGTAATCATACTGCTCATATACCCATTTTTTACTAGCTACACTTGGCGAAGACAGTACCTTTTTCAGCGCACCGTTCAAATCCGTCACTTCTGCATAACGCAGTGTGTCAATGGTAGCGTTCTGCTCATAATAAGCAGGAACTTCGGAAGGCTTGTCGTAAATCGGACACTCATCCACCAGCGCTGTCACTGGCATGTCACCCACCACTTCGTCATGATGGAACAAACGCAAACGTCCGTCATCCGTCACCTTACCAACCTTGGCACAAATCACACCCCAACGCTCGAAAATTTCAAGCGCCTGTGCTTCATCCTTCGGTTCTACTACGAACAGCATGCGTTCCTGAGATTCAGACAGCATCATTTCATAAGGTGTCATACCCTCTTCACGCTGCGGTACCTGATCCAGATACAGCTCGAGACCGTTGCCAGCCTTACTCGCCATCTCTGCGCTGGAGCAGGTAAGTCCTGCCGCGCCCATATCCTGAATACCCAGCACAATACCGCTGTCGATCAGCTCTAGACATGATTCCATAACCAGCTTCTCCATAAATGGATCGCCTACCTGAACCGCCGTCCGATTCGCTTCGGATTCCTCGGTCAGCTCAACCGATGCGAATGTCGCTCCGTGAATCCCGTCACGGCCTGTCGGCGGTCCCACATAGAACACCGGGTTACCGACCCCTTTAGCAACACCACGCTGGATTTTATCATGGTCAATCAGTCCGACACACATCGCGTTGACGAGTGGATTGCCTTCGTAGCTTTCATCGAATACAACCTCGCCGCCGACCGTCGGAATACCGATACAGTTCCCATATCCGGCAATACCGGATACCACATGCTCGAACAAATATTTCACACGGTCGCTCTCCAGCTTGCCAAAACGCAGAGAATTCAGCACCGCCACAGGTCTTGCGCCCATGGAGAAAATATCACGGATGATGCCACCGACCCCTGTCGCTGCCCCCTGAAAAGGTTCCACAGCCGACGGATGGTTATGACTTTCGATTTTAAATACAACTGCCTGATTATCACCGATATCTACAATCCCTGCACCCTCACCCGGTCCCATCAGAACTCGTGGGCCACTCGTTGGAAAACGTCGCAGCAACGGCTTGGAGTTTTTGTAAGCACAATGCTCTGACCACATGACACTGAATACGCCTATCTCCGTATAGTTCGGCTGACGCCCCATGAATTCACAGATCAACGCATATTCGCTGTCCGACACACCCATCTGCTGATACAGTTTATGTTCGGCAACCTGCTCTGCCGTTGGTTCCTTAGCGGATACTTGCTGCGCCATGACGATCCCTCCAAGCGTTCAAAATAGATGTAAACATACGTTTGCCGTCATCCGTTCCAAGCAATGCGTCCACCGCGCGTTCCGGGTGGGGCATCATGCCCAGTACGTTACCTTGCTCATTACAAATCCCTGCAATATCCGTCACGGAACCATTAGGATTATCTTTATACTTAAATACAATCTGATTGTTCGCCTGCAAACGAGCCAGCGTCTCATCATCACAGTAATAGTTGCCTTCACCGTGGGCGATCGGAATAATGATCTTTTCACCAGCAGCGTAATCTTTTGTAAAAGGTGTTTGGTTGTTCGCAACCTGCAACACTGTATCCCGGCATAGGAATTTCATCGATAGATTACGGCGTAAAGCTCCTGGCAGCAGCCCAGCTTCGGTCAGAATTTGAAATCCGTTGCAAATCCCCAAAATATATTTGCCCTCGGCAGCCGCTTTGGCAACTTCCTTCATCACCGGTGCAAACCTGGAAATCGCGCCGCAACGCAGGTAATCCCCGTAGGAGAAGCCTCCTGGAACAAGAATACAATCATAAGGCGACAGATCCGTCGCAGTATGCCAAACATAATCGACAGGTTCACCGACCGTGTCCTCTACCGCCTTATAGCAGTCAATATCACAGTTGGAGCCCGGAAAAACCAGAACTGCAAATTTCATGGAATCAGCCCTCCAGTTCGTAGCGGTAGTCTTCAATGACCGTGTTGGCCAACAGCTTTTCGCACATCTCAATGATGCGCTTTTCAGCACTCTCGCGGTCTGTTGTATCCAGATTCAATTCCATATACTTACCAATTCTGACGCTGTCCACTTCTCCGAAACCCATAGAATGCAGTGCGCCTTGCACCGCAACCCCCTGCGGGTCCAAAACGCTTTGCTTAATCGTGACATAGACTGTTGCTTTCATCATGTTCCTTCAGTTCCTCCTCCGAATGAGTGAATCCTATTGGTTGAATTATGATTACTATTTACTGTGCCGTCAGACGCCGCCAAATATCCGTATATCTTGCAGTTGTTTCTTCTACGACCTCAGCAGGCAACGGATCGGGCTTGCTATTCTTGTCCCAACCGGATGATGCCAAATAGCTTCGTACCGGCTCCTTGTCCATGCTGTCAATCTCAACATCCAGCTCATACTTTTCCTGCGCCCAAAAACGGGATGAATCAGGAGTGAAAATTTCGTCTATTAAAATCACCTTACCGTTAACAAGACCAAACTCAAACTTGCAATCGGCTAAAATAATTCCCCGCTTCTCGCAGAAAGCACGTGCAAATTCGTACAACGCCAAGCTCTTTTCCTCAAGCTCACCTGTTAGTTCAACCCCGACCAGTTCTTTCATTTGGTGAAGGGAAATGTCCTCGTCGTGTCCAACATCATTTTTTGCAGCCGGTGTAAATAAAGGCTTGGGAAAACGCTCATTTTTACGCAGTCCCTCTGGCAATGAAATGCCGTTCACCTCACCGTTCTGCTCATACTGACGCCAGCCGCCTCCGGTAATATATCCGCGCACCACACACTCAATGTCGATGCGTTCAGCCTTCAGCGTGACCATGATCCGGTCCTTCAGCAATTCTTTATTTTGTTCGTCGATCACATGTCCGAGCTTGTTCACATCGGTATGCACGACATGGTTTTCCAACAAGTCCTTCGTCTGTTCAAACCAGAAAGCGCTGAGCTTATTCAGCACATTCCCCTTTTCGGGCACGGGTGGCTCCAGCACATAATCAAAGGCCGAAATCCGATCCGTCACGACAATCAGAAAATGCTCTCCGAGATCATACAGCTCACGCACCTTGCCTTTGTACAGCAACGGCGCATGGATTAGACCCTCGGCGGTAGACAATGACATTTCATTACACCTCTTTCAAAAGAGTATGGCCCCTCAAACCTTTGCCCCTCCTAAATCCTCCCCTCGGGGAGGACCCCCAGGGCTGCTGCCCTCGGGACTCCCGCAAGGGTTTGGCGCAGTGAGTGGGCGGGGCTGTTTATTGTAGCTGGGGTGGTGTGAGCGCGTTCCGCTGGATTAAGGCTTGTTGGCACAAGCTTTAATCCAGCAACGCTTTTACGTTGGTGCGAAGCGCTGTTTTTACGAGCGTTCGCTTCGTATCAGTGTTGAGCCCTCTAAGCTGCAATTCATATGCAGCTTACGGTTGTACCATGGCTCGGCGGCATGACATGCCGCCAAACCCTTCGGCCCGTGGCCGTAGCTCGGCACGTCATGCCGCCGAGCCTTCAGGCTTCGCCTGTCGTGCGCATATCTACGCATGCGCACTTATACGTTGGCTCAAGGCTTCGCTCCTTGAGCCTTGCGCGTTCTCGGGAGGGCTGCAGGCTGTTTGCTACGCAAATTCGGCAACCCTCACGAGAACGTTACTATGCGATAGAAAAGCAGTGGAACACGCTTTTCTATCGCTCTTTGGGGTGGTGCGGCATCTTATGTGCCGCACCGCCCCCTATTCCTGCTCCCACACGAAGGTTGGTGCTGGAAGCAGCGGAGCGGACAGAATCGTTCTGAAGAAGCGTCAGCGCTTGCCTTTGCCTCTGGATTCCAACCATTATCTGGTCTTATACAATCACAGGAATCCAGAGGCAACAGCAATCGGAAGAATGATCCGTTCGCGCAGCGGCCTCACCAAGCGCCCCCCCTCTCTCCTATTCCCCTAATCCCAGCTTTTTAAAGATCGTATCTACGTTTTTCAGATGCCATGCCGGGTTGAAAGCATCCTCGATTTCATCCGGGCTGAGCACAGCGGTAATTTCCGGAGTCGCCTCGACGATTTCGCGGAATTGACGCTGCTCTTCCCATGCCTGCATAGCACGCGGCTGCACGGTATCGTAGGCTTTTTCACGGCTATAGCCCTTGTCGATCAGCTTCGTCATAATACGGCCAGAGAACGGTACACCATACGTACGCGCCATATTGCGCTTCATATTTTCAGGGAATACCGTCAGGTTCTTCACGATATTGCCAAAACGGTTCAACATGTAGTTCAACAGCATCGTTGCATCCGGCAAAATGATACGTTCCACGGAAGAATGCGAAATGTCCCGCTCATGCCACAGTGTTACGTTCTCATACGCGGATACCATATGCCCGCGAATCACACGCGCCAGACCGGAAATATTTTCGCTACCGATTGGATTGCGTTTATGTGGCATCGCAGAGGAACCTTTTTGACCCTTCGCGAAGGCTTCTTCCACCTCACGGAATTCACTCTTTTGCAGCGCGCGGACTTCTGTCGCAAATTTGTCCAGCGATGTGGCTACCAGGGCCAATGTCGCCATGTATTCGGCATGACGATCACGTTGGAGCGTTTGTGTGGAGATTGGCGCAGGCTTGGTGCCCAGCTTGCGGCATACAAACTCTTCTACCGCTGGATCAATGTTAGCGTACGTACCGACTGCACCAGACATTTTACCGTATTCAACCTGGTCAGCCGCAAAACGGAAACGTTCCAAATTGCGCTTCATTTCCTCGTACCACAAAGCCATTTTCAGGCCAAACGTCGTCGGTTCAGCGTGTACCCCGTGTGTACGGCCCATCATCGGCGTATGCTTGTAAGCCAGTGCTTTTTCCTTCAAAATTTCAATAAAATTCAAGATATCGCGCTCTAGAATTTCATTCGCCTGCTTCAACAAGTAGCCCAGTGCGGTATCTACCACATCCGTGGAGGTCAGGCCGTAATGCACCCATTTGCGCTCATCGCCAAGGCTTTCGGACACTGTGCGGGTAAAAGCAATGACATCATGTCTTGTTTCCTGTTCAATTTCATAGATCCGGTCAATATCAAAGCTTGCGTTCTTACGCAGCGCCACAGTGTCCTCTTTCGGAATAACGCCCAATTCTGCCCAAGCTTCACAGGCACACAGTTCTACTTCCAGCCATGCTTTAAATTTATTTTCTTCCGTCCAAATCGCTCTCATTTCCGGTCTGCTATAGCGTTCGATCATAACTATTTATTCCCCCAAATATTGGTTTGTTCAATCCATTCCAGCGCTTGTTCCGCATCCTGGCACAGTAGATTCATATGTCCCATCTTTCGGCCTGGTTTGGCTTCGCTTTTTCCATACAAATGCAGCTTGGGCACAACATCCAATCTTTCAGCTTCGGCATCCGGCTGCACGAACCGTTGAACCACGTCCTCCAAATGCTCACCTAGCACATTGACCATAACGACCGGAGTCAGCAGCTTCGTGCTTCCCAGCGGCAAGCCGCAAATGGCACGTATATGCTGCTCAAATTGCGACGTTGCGCATCCCTCCATCGTGTAATGACCGGAGTTATGCGGCCTCGGTGCCAGCTCATTGACGTACAAATGTCCGTCTTCGGTAACGAACATTTCTACAGCGAGCAGACCCACCGCGCCTAACGACTCCGCCACAGCCAAAGCCAGCTTGCGTGCTTCTTCCTGCACGGATTGTGGCACGCGCGCGGGTACAATCGACGTGTGCAAAATATTGTTCACATGAATGTTTTCCGCAGGTGGGAAGGCTTTGGCTTCCCCGTTCGTGCTGCGTGCTACGATTACCGAGATTTCACAGCGAAAACGAATGAACTGTTCTAACACCAGTTCCGCACCGCTACCAACCAGCCCTTCATAAGCAGCTACGGCTTCCTCGGGTTGGCGAATAACCGCTTGTCCCTTGCCGTCATAACCGCCGACTGCTGTCTTGAGTACACATGGCACGCCCAACTCGGCTACCGCTTGAACCATATCGGCAGCGCTGCCGATTTCACGATACGGAGCGACCGGAACGCCAGCGGCTTCAATCGAGCGTTTTTCCCGTAACCGATGCTGTGTTGTGTACAACAAACGGCTGCCCTGCGGCACACTTGATTCCTGTTCCAAAAGCGCGGCTACACCCGCATCCACATTTTCAAACTCATACGTGATCACATCGCATCGCCCGGCCAACTCTCTGGCCGCATGTTCATCATCATAGGCAGCGAAAATCTGCTCTGACACCTGCCCGCACGGACTATCCGGTGTCGGGTCCAGCGTCACAAAACGGTATCCCATCTTTGCTCCCGCCAGTACCAGCATTCTTCCCAGCTGTCCGCCTCCCAAGAGTCCAATCGTTGTACCGGGAGGTCGAACACAGCCTGTGGGTTCACATGCCTCATTCATAGCGAGTCACTGCCTTCCAGCACCTCATCACGGATACGGTCGCGTCTTGCTTCGACCCGCTGACGCACTTTTTCATCAAAAGCACCCAATACTTGTGCTGCCAGCAGCCCTGCATTCGTAGCACCTGCTTTACCGATTGCCACAGTAGCGACCGGAATGCCTCCCGGCATCTGCACAATGGAAAGCAGGGAGTCCAGACCGTTCAGCGCCTTCGACTGGACAGGCACACCGATGACTGGCAATGTCGTCTTGGCCGCCACCATACCCGGCAAATGCGCCGCGCCACCCGCTCCGGCAATAATAACCTTCAGCCCGCGCCCGGCGGCTTCCTCTGCAAAACGAAACATCAGATCCGGCGTTCGATGGGCTGAGACCACCTTTTTTTCATATCCGATTTCAAGCTCGTCCAGCACTGCACATGCATGCTGCATGGTGTCCCAGTCCGATGTGCTGCCCATAATGACAGCGACCTGCACTGACATGTCCTTCACTCCCTGTTTATCAATAAGCGCCAAAAATCCGGCACTCGAAAATAACGTTATTTTCAAGACACCGGACTACGAAAAACAAACGACAAAGCCTCACAAAGGCATGCCAAAAGCAAGCCTGTTTCACCGCAACAAATGCGGCTTCAGCCGTATGTCTCCCGTAGTCCGGAAATTTAAGGTTTCCAGGTAGAAACTTCCGGGCCATATCCCCGGCATTATACGAGTCAGCATTGTGCCCAAGCGACCCCAAACGATATTCTAACAAACATGATCGTGGTCTGTTTCGGCTCAAACATGTGTACCTTATTAAATTTTACCTAAAGTTCTTTTTTTATCGACAATACACTTCATAGTTTAACAATTCCCTACACCTTATGTCAACTTGAAAACGAACATTATTAAAATCATCCAATTGAATGTTCGTGTTTGACAAAACACAAACCCTTTTCTACCCGCAAGCCGGGACAATAGCTATACATTTAGCCGACTCTTGGCCTCAGACTGCCATCATAGACTGGCTCTATGCTCCACAAAAAAAATAAAAGCCGGTACTTCCTGTGTAGGCAGTAATCCGACTTTTATTCCTTCTATTCTGTTACTTCACGACCAGCACAGGAATGCGCGCATGCTGCACCACATTATGACTGACGCTGCCTAGCACAAATTCACGAATACCACCCAAACCACGGCTGCCGATCACAATCACATCGAAGCCATTTTCATTCGCATAATCCAAAATAACTTCAGCCGGCGAACCCTGAATCAGCTCCACCTTGGCGTCAATGCCCTGGTCGGCAAGCCGTTTTTTGACCTCATCCGTGGTTTGCTCCGCCAAATCGTAATATTCTTTATTCACCGAAGCTGGAATCGGGGCCAAACCTTCACCCATGAAAATACGCGGAAAATCAAACGCCGTTACGACCTCAAGCTTTGAGGATGGTGAAGCTTTGGCTAATTCAGCCGCCTTCAACAAAGCCTTATTGGATGCCTCGGAACCGTCATAAGCAAGCAATATTTTCGAAAATAACATACATATGCACCTCTTCCTATTCAGTTTGTTAGAACAAAGCCTGAAATATGTATTCCTTTGGGCGTTCGTACATTCACATTGCCAAACGCTGGCATAGCCGCCCTACTCATCATTAAACATCCCCATGAGAGCCTAAACCACGGCTTTACCGTAAAAAATACCCGTACAGCAATGCATTAACGAACAGCAACGCAGGAATACCCAGTCTGAAGCTCATATGCCGCGTTTTGTGGCGTTTGCGGTACATTGCAATCAGCACGCCTAACGCTCCCCCGATCAGGGCCAGCAAAAACAGCGTCCGTTCGGGTACACGATCACGGTGCTTACGCGCCCTCTTTTTGTCTTCCGACATTACCAGATAGCCTACTGCGTTTATAAACAGCAGCCACACCAACAAGCCTGTCTGCAATGTCTCCCCTCCTTTTGCACACCGTACCGAGTCCAGGCATTAGCCCCTCTATAGCCCTCTCCCCTTCATTATAACTCCACCCCTTTTGCAGAAACAACGCCTTCTCCTGACTGAAATACCGCTTTTGCGGATATAGTAACGTTGTATGACGGATATCCTTGAATTAAAGGAGGGACTACGATGGAAAGCACCCATGAATACGTGGAAAAGCTGCGGGAAAATGCGAAAAAGGCAGAACGCAATCGTAAAAGAGGAAAAGGAACTCCCAGCGCCAGCTTGCCGACCAAACAGCATACCAACAATCCTTAATTGCAGGTACCCTGCTGTATAAGCTGTAAAACCATGTTATTCACGTATAATGTCAGTTTGGATTGCAATGTATTTACTTTAGATGTTGCAAAAACCAGATACATTGCCTTCTTTTAGCTTCTGCAAAAACAATAAGCAGGCTCCCTTTGAGGTGTCTGCTTATTGTAACTTCGATGTTCACTTCCATCCTGTCGCAGTAATCTCTTCTCCCAGTCTACCCAGACAACCAACCATCGTCCAGTACAAACAGCTCAATTCCAAGTTTCTGACCAGCCGAAGCAATTTCTTTAATCCGATCCACATTAAAATCAGAATACGTGGCTTCCCAGTTTTTAATCAGCACCGGACGAACCTGATCACGGAATCCTCCTCTTGACAGTCTTGTTCGATATAAGCGATGATAGGTGCGCGACATATCACACAATTCTTCCGAGGAACGAACCAGTACAGCTTCCGGCGTCTGGAATGACTCTCCCTACCTCATGAACCAGACAATTGCACATATCATAATCACCGTCACGAAATCCACATTACAGCTTAAAGCCCGTCGAAGCGTTACATTTGAACTGCCTATATTTTCAAAACGTACAGAACGAGTGATAGCATCTAATTCATTGAATACTTTATATTGTAGAACGGCCGGAAGACCGGTCGATTTCGGTTTACCCTGTGTAATCGTATGACTTACATAAAGTTAACTACCCCTATCATCCTACTAATGAACTCTATACAAAATCATATAAAAAGTAATAGCTATCCTCTTACTACACACCTTATACAAACAATAAAACGATTGAATTTATAAAAAATAAGTTATAACGTCATATTATGTGACATATGTATTGACTAAAAACAATTTCAGCCTCTATAATTCGTGATATTAACGTAGTTCGACAAAATATTTGTCAGTTAATCTATCATTCATATCTATGGTTTGCACATTGGAGAGGAGCTTTATATGACTAACATGAAAAAAATGACGATGATTCCCCTGCTGGCCAGTTTTATTCTCGGAAGTACTTTATGGAGTGGCGGTTTTACCGCTAACGCTGCGGCAGCAGCTACTACCAGCACGACTGCACCTACATCTGCCACTACTGTCACCGATAAATCTGAGAAACCACAAACCAATAATCTACCCAACATTAAAATACTTGCTACTGGAGGAACCATCGCAGGGTCATCTGCCTTCAACACCGATACAACCGACTACAAAGCAGGCGCGTTGGGTGTCGAGACTCTGATTAACGCCGTTCCTGAAATGAAAAGTATTGCTAACGTCAGCGGTGAACAGGTTGTCAATGTGGGCAGCCCCGACATTAATAATGATATCCTTTTAAAACTCGCCAAACGTACGAATGAACTGCTCGCCAGAGATGATGTGGACGGAATCGTTATTACTCATGGTACAGATACGCTGGAAGAAACCGCTTATTTCCTCAATCTGGTCGTCAAAAGCGATAAGCCCGTTGTTGTCGTTGGCTCCATGCGTCCAGCTACAGCAATCAGCGCCGATGGTCCTTTTAACCTCTATAATGCTGTGAAAGTCGCCGGGGCTTCTGCCTCCAAAGGTCAAGGCGTACTCGTACTGCTGAATGACCGCATCGGTGCAGCGAGATACATTACCAAAACGAACACGACAGCAGTCGATACATTCAAGGCCGTAGAACAGGGCTATCTGGGAGCTGTTGTGGGAGATCAAGTGCATTATTACAACAAACCTACACACAAGCATACAACTGCTTCCGTGTTCGATATCTCCAATCTGACCCAACTGCCTCAGGTAGATATTTTATATGAATATCAAAATAACGGGCGATATCTGTATGATGCAGCCGTAGCGGCAGGTGCCAAAGGTATCGTTGTGGCAGGCTCCGGCAATGGTTCCTTGTCCAAGACCTCTACAGAAGGTGCTGAGGCAGCAGGTAAAAAAGGAGTTATCATCGCACGTTCCAGCCGAGTAGGCAGCGGGATCGTCTCTCCGTCTACCAAAGACGCAGCGTCCAACTTTGTTTCCACTGACTCGCTCAATCCGCAAAAAGCACGGATCTTGCTCATGCTTGCTTTGACTCAAACGCATGATGTTAAACAAATTCAGTCCTTCTTTAATGAATACTAATAAATGAGGATTTTGTAAAAATCCAAATAAGTGATTTCCAATGAACAATAAGATATCAAAGCCAGTTCACTAAAAAAGGAGCAGCAGTAACGGTGATATACCGTAACTGTTGCTCCTTTTACGCAAGACAATGACAAACCCACAACTCCACACTGAGCCCAATTGTCTCAGCCTTGATCTAGCTTCAAGTTTAAGTTTGCCCGTCAGATGGTTAAATCCATACCATTCAATGGATAACTGATTCCATTTTGCTACAATCCTGTGCTCCTGTCACTTCGTATCAGGACTGTTGTTTAGGAATCCCATTCAGGCTTGGAGGATATTTCGCCTGCTTCTCTGGATGTGGAGCGATTTCTTCCTCCAAAATACTTGATTTATTTTGCTGATTATTGATTTTAAGTGGCTTATGCTTGGGCATAACTACTCACCTCCTCGGCTTACCATGCCAAGGAGCGAAAGATTTTATACCGATTTGCTGATGCTTATCGTCCTTGCTGTTGACTTGATATTGGATTACTTGTAGCTGCCCGTTATTTTCCCTGCTTTTGCTCCAAGGCTGCTTTCAGCAGATCACCCAGACTGGAGCCAAGAGATTCCTGCTTTTCATAATGTCTTACCAGCTTCTGCTGTTCACGTTTGTTTACCCGTTGCTTGTCCTTATCCAGTGTTTCGGTAATGCCACAAGGCAGACATCTGACATACAAACCCGCCTTGCCCTCTTTCATTTCCATTTTTTTATGGCACTGCGGACAACGACGATTCGATAGACGTTTTTCTCCCGAACGGCGATAACCGCAATCCGCACTTGGACATACAAGGAACTTGCCCTGTTTGCCTTTCTTCTCCAAAAGCTTTGTACCACAATCCGGGCAATGGCTATTCGTCACGTTATGGGGCTTGTATTCGGCACTGCTATTTTTCACAGTGGAAACCAGCTCTTTCGCCATCGCACGAATCGAGTCCAAGAACGGTCCCGGTTGCCCTTGACCGCGGGCGATTCGTTCCAGCTCCGCTTCCCAACGTGCCGTCAGCTCCGGTGTTCTTAGCTGTGGAGCTGCCAGCTCAATCAGCTGCTTGCCTTTCCCCGTTGGATGCATTACATTTCCCTGACGCTCCATTGTATCCGAGCTAACCAGCTTCTCAATCAGATCTGCGCGAGTAGCAGGAGTACCCAAACCGTGCTTCTCCATCTGAGCAAGTAGCGCCGCTTCCGTATACCGCTTTGGCGGCATCGTTCGTCCAGCACGCACAAGGCAACGCTCTATCCGAACAGAATCCTCTTTTTTCAGTTCAGGTAAAATAACACCACTTCCGTTGTCCTCACGTTCCTCTGCTTCGTCGTCCGTATCATAGAGATTTCCGTCATATACCGCACGCCAGCCACTATCTTTTATCGTCGTGCCTTTGACTTGAAACGTTTCCTGCTCTACTGTTACCGAAACCGCTACAGCATCATAACGAGCAGGTGGATAGAAAAGACTGATAAATCGCCGCGCAATCAGATCGTACAGCTTACGTTCCTCCGGGCTTAGCTGATTAAGCAACAACGTCTGCTCTGTAGGGATGATCGCATGGTGATCTGTTACTTTGGTGTCATCCACAATTCGCTTCGAGATCGTCAAGCTCTTGCGCAGTAACGGGCGTGCCAAGGAAGCATACGGACCTACAGCCACACTATTGAGCCGTTCCTTAAGGGTATCCACCATATCGGATGTCAGATAACGGCTATCTGTACGTGGATACGTGACCAGCTTATGCTGCTCATACAGACGTTGAAGCACATTAGACGTCTGCTTGGCCGAAAAGCCGTAGCGCTGGTTGGCATCCCTTTGCAGCTCGGTTAAATCATAAGCCAACGGGTGTGGCTCATTCTTTTCACTTTTTTTGACACTGGCAACCGTACCTTTGACGCCTTCCAATTTGCGGCGCAAAGCCTCTGCTTGAGTACGGTCAAACATGCGTGAGTCGCCATTTTCTGCACGCCAAGTTGCCTGAAAATCACCAAAGTCTGCTGTCAATGTATCATATTCCTGAGAACGAAACTGAGTAATCTCCTTCTCACGTTCCATAATCATCCCCAGCGTCGGTGTCTGTACTCTTCCCGCCGAAAGCTGAGCGTTATAGCGACACGTCAATGCGCGGGTCACATTCAGCCCAATCATCCAGTCTGCTTCAGCCCGACAACGAGCCGATTCGTATAAACGATCAAACTGCTGCCCAGGCAACAGCTTCGCGAAGCCTTCCTTGATCGCCTTGTCCGTCTGCGATGAAATCCACAAGCGGCGAAAAGGCTTTTTCCAATTCGCCATTTGTATAATCCAACGTGCCAACAGTTCCCCTTCACGTGCAGCATCCGTTGCCACAATAAGCTCTCCAATGTCCTGCCGCTTCATGAGCTGCTGCACAGCCTTGAACTGATGATTGCTTTCCCGTAGCACCTTCAGCCTGGTACTCTTCGGAAGGATCGGCAGGTCCTCCAAATTCCAGGTTGCATACTTGGAATCATAATCCTCCGGCTCTGCCAGTCCAACCAAATGTCCTAACGCCCACGTCACAACATACTTAGGCCCCTCTATATAGCTTTTATGCTTCTCGCGGCTTCCCATCACACGTGCAATCTCTCTGGCTACGGATGGTTTTTCTGCTAATACTAATACCTTCATGTTACGCCCCTTTCTCTTATATTGTTAATTATACCATCCGGACAGCTTACAAATCAGGCACGCTCCATTTTAACAGCAGACCTGCATAAGTCAGGCCCCCTCCGAACCCATATAACAATACCCGCTGTCCGTACCGTAAACGCCCATCATCCAAACCGCACTGTAAAGCTAAAGGAATAGATGCCGCCGATGTATTGCCATAAAACTCTACACTTGTCAGCGTCTTTTCCAAAGGTATTGCCCCTCGTTCACATATGGATTCGATCATTCTCAGATTGGCGCTATGCGGTACAAACCAGTCAAGGTCCTCATTCTTCATTCCAGCCTGCTCCAATAACCGTTCTACTCCCGCTGGGACAGAGCGAACAGCCCATTTATAAACCTCACGTCCATTTTGAACAAGAAATCCATTAGCTTGCAGCTTTTCTCCATCTAAATAATCAGATAAACCTGCCCGATAGAGATGAACTCCCCCTTGCCCATAAGTTCCGATGTCTGCGGTCAAAAAAGATCCTTCATCCTCGTCATATTCAACAAGAGCAGCCCCTGCTCCGTCTCCAAAAAGTACACAAGTCGTCCGGTCCGTGTAATCTGTAATTTTGGACAACGTTTCCGCTCCCACCACTAAAACCTTACGGTGTAGACCACCCGTAATAAGGCCATTAGCTAGATGAAGTCCATAGGTGAATCCTGCACATGCTGCACTTACATCCATTGATCCCGTATCCGGAATATTAAAATGGGCCTGAATTCGTGAAGATGTACTTGGAAAGTAGTAATCAGGCGTACTTGTCGCTACAATGATCATATCAACCTCGTTTATATTTACGTCATAGAGCTTAATCATACGTGTAACGGCTTGAATGCATAGATCAGATACATATTGGTCTTCAGCCGCAATTCGCCGTTCACGCATACCCGTTCGTTGTACTATCCACTCGTCACTAGTATCCACAAGCTTCTCCAAGTCGGCATTCGTCAAAATCCGTTCAGGTACATAAGTACCCAGGGCCGTAAGCTTTGCTTTAGAATTCAACAATCTGATCACTCTCCTTTATAATCCTTATCCCTATTATAACACCTGATACTAATACCTGGTACTAATTTATTTCAAAATAGCTTTAATTGGTATGAGTTAGTCTCAATTTGTACCTTTCCATTAAGTTAAGTATATATTTCTTACCTTTTCAACGCAAAAAAGAACCATAATCTCAAGGAGATCATGGTTCTTCTTACTTTTGCTTGGCGACGTCCTACTCTCCCAGGACCCTGCGGTCCAAGTACCATCGGCGCTGGAGGGCTTAACGGTCGTGTTCGGGATGGGTACGTGTGGAACCCCTCCGCTATCGCCACCAAACATGTATTTGACTAGCAAATACTTTTTTTCAGGAATCAGCATCGCCAAATGCTGTGTGTTAGTTCTGTTTAGTATAAGCTACTTGAGCTTGTACCTCACCAAACTTACACCCTGAAAACTGGATCCGAAACTCCATTGCATTTTATTTTAGGATAAGCCCTCGACCGATTAGTATTGGTCAGCTCCATGCATTACTGCACTTCCACCCCCAACCTATCTACCTC
>NZ_SLTL01000033.1:0-57728 GCF_014858585.1 Paenibacillus sp. 23TSA30-6
CCGAGATTAAAGCCCCGGGCCTGGTCCTCCTGCTTGAACGCATGGATATACGCCTTTTGCTCCGCTTCCTGCATTCCGCGTAAATCCTTGAAGGAAAGGTCGCTATCTTTGTGACGGAACACGATCTGCAATGGCTCCTGATTCTGCCCTGTCTCAAACATATGGAAATTCGTCCGCAGCGCTTCATGACGCTGTGTCAGTAAATCCAGACTCTTATGGAAAACAGCAACATCAAAGCTGCCTTTTTGATCAAACGACGCTTGCTGGAAGTATGCGCCTAACTCCGGCTCCATCAAACTATGGAAGAGCATCCCCTTCTGCATAGGAGAGAGAGCATAAACATTTTCCAGCTCACCCACAGAAGCCGTTTGCTCAGTCAATTGTTCCAGTTGCTGCAACGTCAAGCCCTTGAACAATACATCGCTTGGTGTTAACTCACTCCGCTCTTTAGAAGCGCAATGAACGATCACTTCCTGCAGGCTCGCTTGCAGCAACCGCGCAAAGTTCTCCACATTTTCAGGATGGTATACCTTACTGTCATAGCGAATTTCCAACGTCAGCACGCCCGCTGTAATCATTCCGTTCACATTCAGCGGATGCTCCAAAAGGGTACTGTCGCTCATCGGCTCTCCACCTGTATGTGAAGACAGACTGATATCGCTATTTTCCAAATCCTGATCGAATTGTCCTAAATAGTTGAAGCTAATTTCAGGCTGCAAGGTAGAGGAATGACTTTCATCATCTTGAGACATATATTTCAAAATACCGTAGCCAATGCCCTTATGCGGCACATGACGCAAGTCTTCTTTCACCCGCTTGATTCGCTGTCCCACTTCTACCTTTCCGTCAACATCTAGCAGCACCGGATATTGGCTCGTAAACCAGCCTACTGTACGTGTGATGTCGATATCTGGAATGATCGCTTCCCGGCCATGTCCCTCCAGATTGACCAGCACACGCTCTTGACCGCTCCAGTTATACAATGCTGTGCCGAGTGCGGTTAACAGCAGATCATTGACCTCGGTGTTGTACGCACGGTGCGCTTCCTGAAGCAGCAATCGTGTTTCCTGCTCGCTCCAGGCCACTGTCACAGTCTCACTGTCTCTCAGCAGAGAATGCTGTCCTTCTGCTCTTTCATGATCCTTAGGCAACGATACGAGTTCCGTTTGGGCAAGGTTCTGCCAGTATTGGCGTTCGTCTTCGATGGCCGGACTAATCGCGTATTGAGACAAGCGCTCTGCCCAAGCGGAGAACGAGTCCGTTTTATATGGCAGACGAATCGCTTCTCCCCGAACCGCCTGCTCATATCCGGAGGCAAAATCCTCAAACACAATCCGCCATGAAATCCCGTCTACCACCAAATGATGAACCGCGATCAACAAATGATCTCCATCCGTGCAGCGGAACAGCCCCAGCTTGACCAGTGGTCCCTCGTCCAGACGAATGGAACTTTGGATGCCATTCGCTTTTACTTCAATGGCCACCACCACATCTGCGTAGTCTTTTACGTCCGTCAAATCAACAACGTCCAGGCTATATAGCTTGCCTTCGTTCAAACCGCGATTCCACGCTTCATAGCCCTGTTCGGTCTGACGGAAGACCATACGCAACGCATCATGATGCTCGGTAACCTTGGTCACCGTTTGATGCAATGCGGCTTCATCGAAGCCTTGTGCTCTATACAGCATCACCGACTGATTAAAATAATGCGGCTCTGCTGCTGATTGTCCAAAGAACCATTGCTGAATCGGGGTCAGTTGAACCGCCCCGGATACCGCCCGCTGATCGGCTGTACGACTGACCTTGTGTACATGACCGCTCAGCAGCGATACAGAAGGATATTGGAACAGGTCCTTCATTTCCAGCTTGTAGCCCGCTTGCAGCAAACGGGAAGATACTTGAATCGCCTTGATCGAGTCGCCGCCCAGATCGAAGAAATTGTCCAAAATGCCGACTCTCTTCGCGCCCAGGACCGACTGCCACACCGAAACCAATGTCTGCTCCAGCGCTGTGCGCGGCTCTACATAATCCGCTCCGCTTTGCAAACTTCCCTGCGGTGCTGGCAGTGCTTTGCGGTCAATTTTACCGTTCGGAGTCAACGGCATGTTTTCCAGCTGTACGAAGTACGAAGGCACCATGTAGTTTGGAAGTTCCTCGCCCAGCAAGCCACGTAGCTCACCCACATTCACTTCCCGTTCTGCCACATAGTAGGCGACCAGTTGATTTTGTCCCTGCTCGTCTGCATGTGCCAGCACGATAACCTCTTGCACATCTTCGACTTTCAGCATTTGGGCCTCGACCTCGCCCAGCTCAATCCGGTATCCCCGGATTTTCACTTGATGGTCGATCCGGCCCAGATATTCGATGTTGCCATCCGGCATCCATCTCGCCAAATCACCCGTGCGGTACATCCGTTCATAGCCCGCTTCTCCAGCCGTAAACGGATTTGGTACGAATTTCTCAGCCGTCAGCTCTGGACGATCCAGATATCCGCGTGCCAGACCCGGCCCGGATACACACAGCTCACCCGCTACGCCCACCGGCGCCAGATGTCCATGCGCATCCACCAAGTACACCCGATGATTCGGCACAGGACGTCCGATGGAAATCAGTTGCCCCGCTCTCTCGTCTTCGGACACCGGCCAGATCGACGTCGCTACCGAGTTTTCCGTTGGACCGTAACCGTTATAGTAGGCTACCTGATCCTTCCACTTGTACACCAGCTCTGTCGACGATGCTGATCCGGCAGTGAACAGAATACGCAGGTTCGGCATCCGCTCTGGCTCCAGATATACCGCATAGGTCGGCGGCAAGGCTGCAACAGTAATTTGGTGATCCGCCATGTACTGCTCGAATCGCTCATAGTTCAAAATCGTCTCTGACGTTGGCACATACAATGTGGCTCCGCAGAACAGCGCCTGGAAGATTTCCCAGCAAGCCGCATCAAACGAGTAGCTGGCGAACAGCAACGCATGATCCGACATGCTGATCCGGAGTGTCTGATCAAAATACGTTTTCAGATTGCACAACCCGTGATGCTCCAGCATAACGCCCTTCGGTTGACCCGTGGTTCCTGATGTATAAATCACATAGGCCAAATCGTTCGGACCGGACAACGGCTCCAGATTGGAACCGTCCTCGTGATACACCGCCTGCTCCCCATCCAGCACCAGCACTTTACCGTCAAAAGCCACTTTCTCCACCAAATGACTTTGCGTCAACAGTAGATCCGCTCCTGAGTCGTCCAGCATGTAGCGAATACGCTCCTCTGGATACGTCGGGTCAATTGGCACATATGCGCCCCCGGCTTTCAAAATCCCGAAGATGCCGACGATCATGTCTACCGAACGCTCGGTCATCAGACCGACCAATCGATCTTTCATCACGCCTTGACTGCGCAAGGTACGAGCCAGACGATTAGCACGCTCGTTCAGTTCGCGATAGGTTAACTGCTCTCCTTCGAAGAACAACGCTACCTGCTCCGGTGTCTGTGCCGTTTGCGCCTCGAACAAGCCGTGAATGGTTTGCTCGCTTGGATATTCAGCCGCCGTATTGCCCCAGACGCCCAGAATTTGCTCGCGCTCCTGCTCGCTTAAAATATCCAGCTCTTGCACCCGAATGTCCGGCTTCGCTGTCACTTGCTCCAGCAGTTGCACCAGATGGCCTCGAATTTGCTCTACACTTTCATGTTCAAATGCCAGCGCATTATAGCCAAAGCTCATTTGGATTGTATTCCCCGGCAGTACCACCAAGTTAAAGTCATAGTTGGTCTGCTCGACCGACTCGACTCCCGTAATGCTGAAATTGGACTCCTCACCATCACCCAGCTGCTCCATTTGTTCTTCCATCGGAAAGTTTTCAAATATGAGTATATGGTTGATCAAATCCTGCTTCAGCTCTGACAGCCCCTGAATTTCATACAGCGGGTACGTGTCATAAGTATGAGAAGCAATAGACTGCTCTTGATTTTGCTTCATCAATTCCGAGAATAGAGGGTCCTCACCGCTTCGAATGCGTACAGGTACCGTGTTAATGAACAGGCCAATGATATGCTCCACATTCGGAATATCCGCCGGGCGTCCAGATACGACGCTGCCAAACACCACATCATCCGTGCCATTATATTTTTGAAGCAAAATGCCCCAGACCGTTTGCACCAGCGTATTCATCGTTACCTGATAACGCTTGGCTATTCGCTGAATCCCGGCCGTCAATCGCGTGCCCAAATCAAAGTCAAGACGCTCCGCCTGATACCCTGTTTTGCCCTGCTTTTTAGCCTGCGGCAAACGAGACTGCTCCTCATACCCGTTCAGATAGTCGCTCCAGTAGTTCGACGCTTCCTGACGGTCCTGCTGCTCCAGCCATTCAATATACTGGCTATACGGCGTGACAGGGGCCAGTTCAGGTTGCTTGTGGGCCAGAGTGGCAAAGTAACTCGCAAACACCTCATTCGTCACCAGTGACAAGCACCAGCCATCCATCACAATATGATGGAAACTCCACACAAACCGATATGAATCCTCACCCGTACGTAAAATAGATACACGCATCAAGGCATCCTGCGCCAGATCAAAGCCTCTCTGCTTGTCTTTGCGCGTAAATTCGAGGATGTAATCGTTTTGCTTCTCTTCCTCCACATCCCGCAAGTCCTCTACATACAGCTCACTGCGCTTATTCCGGTACACAACCTGAAGCGGTTCATCCTTCCAGCCGCTGTAGAAATTCGTACGCAGTGCCGTATGCCGCTGCACCAATACATCCAAACTTGCTGCAAATGCAGCAACATTAAAGTTTCCTTGCAGATCAAAGGATGCCTGTTCAAAATAAGCTCCCGATTGCGAATCCATCAGATTGTAGAACAGCATACCCTTCTGCATCGGCGTCAGTGCGTATACATTTTCCAGTTCACCAGTACGTGCAGCCTGCTCCGCAATTTCCCCCAGCTCGCCATTCGTCAGACCCTTGAAAGACACATCACTCGGGGTTAACTCCGGCTGTTCCTGAGCGATGCAATGCGCAATCACCTCTTGCAAAGCGGCTTGAAGCAGTCCCGCCACCCGTTCCAACGTTTCCTTACGATATTGCTTACGGCTGTAAGCGATCGTCAATCGCAGCGTACCCTCCGAGATCATCGCGTTCAAATCCAGCGTGTGTGGCAATGGTGAATTCGCAGCGTCAGTCTCACCCACACCATAGGATGACAGCGTGATTCCGCTATTTTGCAAATCCTGATCCACTTGTCCCAAATAGTTAAAGCTGATTTCCGGTTCTGCTAAAATTGTACGCTCTTCATCTGCTGCGGACGCATGGGACAAGTAACGCCATGTACCATACGTCAGCCCTTTATGCGGAATCCGACGCAATCCTTCCTTCGTTTCTTTAATCCGTTGTGGCAGCGTCAGCCCTGCGCTTGTTTCCAGCAGCACCGGATACAAGCTTGTAAACCAGCCTACCGTACGCGTAATATCCACCTCTGGCAGGATCGCTTCCCGGCCATGTCCCTCCAAGTTCACCAGCACACGTTCTGCACCTGTCCAGCTATGAATCGCCAAGCCGAGCGCGGTCAGCAGCAAATCATTGACCTCCGTGTTATAGGCACGGTGCGCTTGTTTCAAGAGCTGCTGTGTTTCGGCTTCGCTCCACGCTACCGTCAGCACTTCGCCATCTGCATTCAAGGAGCCGTCATAGGAAAAATCCTTAGGTAAAGGTGCAACTCCCTCGGCTTTGGCCTGTTCAAGCTGCTGCCAGTATGCTGCGTCTGATTCGGCCGCCGGGCTGTTTGCATAAGACGACAGCTCGCGTGCCCATGTTTGGAAGGAATCCGTTTTATAAGGCAATCTTACAGGCTCGCCCTTCTGTGCTTGCTCATAGCCTGTGGAGAAATCCTCAAACAGAATCCTCCAGGAGACCGCATCCATCACCAGATGGTGAACCGCCATCAGCAAATGATCGCCATCAGCACCATGGAACAAACCAAGCTTCACCAAAGGTCCTTCGGACAGATTAATGCTGCTTTGAATTTCGGTTGCTTTGGCTTCAAGCACCTCCGCATACGCCGTCACCTCACGGAAATCCGCTGTTTCCAGCGTATACAACAATCCTTCCTCTACCCGGCGCGTCCAAGCTTTATAACCAGATGATTGCTTGCGGAAAACCGTACGCAGAGCATCATGATGCTCCACAATTCGGTCCATCACCCGGCGAACCGCCGTCTCGTCAAAGCCTGCCGCACTGTACAGCATGACCGCCTGATTAAAGTGCTCTGGACGCTCACGCTCCTGGGAAAAGAACCAGTGCTGGATTGGAAGCAATGCGGTTTCCCCACTGACTTCCCCTTGATCCGCGATCCGGCTGACCTCATGAATATGTGGTGCCAGTACCTCTACCGTCGGATATTGGAACAAATCCTTCATTTCCAGCTTGTAGCCTTTTTGGAACACACGGGATGAAATTTGGATCGCCTTGATCGAATCTCCACCCAGATCAAAGAAATTGTCCAAAATACCGACGGTTTTCACGCCCAATACCGACTGCCACACCGTCACTAGTGCCCGTTCTGCCACCGTACGTGGCTCAGCATAGTCCACTCCGCTTTGCAGACTGTCTTCCGGCGCTGGCAGTGCCTTACGGTCGATTTTTCCGTTGGGGCTAAGCGGCATCTGATCCATCTGCACGAAGTACAACGGAACCATATAGCTTGGCAGTTCCTGACCCAGCTCGCTTCTCAGCTCACTTGCAGGAATTTCCTGCTCCGCAACATAGTAAGCTATCATTTGCTTTTGTCCCGCTTCGTCTGCGCGGGCCACCACAACCGCTTCCTGCACATGTGCCACTTTCAACAAGTGCAATTCGACCTCGCCCAATTCAATCCGGTACCCCCGAATTTTTACCTGATGGTCGATCCGTCCGAGATACTCGATGTTTCCGTCCGGTAGCCATTGGGTCAAATCCCCTGTCCGGTACATCCGCTCATAACCCGGCTCACCAGCCGCAAACGGATCGGTCACAAATTTCTCATCTGTCAGTTCAGGCTGATTCAGGTAACCGCGTGCTACACCGACACCACCAATGCACAGCTCGCCCGCTACGCCTACAGGCTGCAACTGCTTCGTGCCTTCCTTCACGATGTACAGACGAATGTTCTGGAGCGGTTTACCGATTGGAATCACTTCATACGATTCCTCTGGATCACAATCGAAGTAGGCTACTTCTACCGTGGCTTCCGTTGGACCGTACATATTGGTTAGTTTCGTCCCGACCCTACCCAGCAGGCCCCGTTGGAAACGCGCCACATGCTGTGGCGGTAACGCCTCACCGCTGGCAAACACATGTCGTAGCGTTTCCAGCTTCGTTTTCACCGCTTCCAGTGGCTGCTGCTCCAGATATTCCAGAAATGCATGCAGCATCGCAGGTACAAAGTGAATCAGACTTACTCCATCACGGGCAATCGTCTCCACAATTTGCTCAGGGCTTTTTTCTCCACCCGGCGACAACAGGCTCAGCTTCGAGCCGATCAGCGACCACATGAACAGCTCCCACACCGATACGTCAAACGTAAAGGCCGTTTTCTGCAAAATCGTATCCGCAACACTCACATCATACTGGTCACGCATCCAGACCAGACGGTTAATGACCGAATGATGTTCGACCATAACTCCCTTCGGTTTCCCCGTGGAACCGGAGGTATAGATGACATAGGCCATATGGTGCGGCCCTGCTAACGGTTCCAGATTCGATCCATTTTTATGGTAAATGCCTTCGCTATCCAGCACCAGCACCTTACCGTCAAAGCTCAGGCTCGTTTGCTCTGCCAGATGCGATTGTGTCAGTACCAGCTGTGCTCCCGAGTCCTCCAGCATATAACGGATGCGCTCCGCAGGATAATCCGGGTCAATCGGTACATAAGCCCCACCTGCTTTGAGAATCGCATAAATGCCCACCATCATCTCCAATGAACGCCGTACGAGAATACCCACGGGTTGTTCCGGTCCGACTCCTTCTGCACGCAACGTCCGCGCCAGACGGTTCGCCCGCTCGTTCAGCTCGCGGTACGTCAACGTCTCCGTTCCAAACAGCAGTGCTACCTGATCCGGGGTCCGCTTCACCTGTTTCTCGAACAGTGCGCTCAGCGTCTGATCGTGCGGATAATCTACCGCCGTATCTCCCCAAACCTTCAGAATTTGGACTTGTTCTTCCGCTGTCACGAGTTCCAACTCATCCACTCGAATGTGCGGATTCTCCGCAATTTGCCCGATGACATGAATCAAATGCCCCTGAATGCGCTCTACCGCAACCCGGTTATACACGCGAGCATTGTAATCCAGCAAAATGGAAATCTCCTCGTCAGGCACCACGATCAGGTTAAAGTCATAGTTTGTTTGCTCGGCAATTGCCACATTAGCAATGGAGAAGCCAGCTTGTGTACCTGTCTCATCGGAACTGCCCACCTGCTCCATCTGCTGCCCGATCGGATAGTTTTCAAAGACCATAATATGATTGATCAGGTCTTGCTTTTGCTCGGTCAGCGCCTGAATATCGTACAGCGGGTACGTGTCATACGCGCCGGAAGCCAAGGCCTTCTCCTGTGTACGTTGCAATATTTCCGCAAACGTGGCATTTCGCTCACTGTAAATACGCACCGGAATCGTATTAATGAACAGTCCGATCATGCTTTCCACACCCGGAATTTCCGCTGGACGACCGGATACAACACTGCCGAACACGATATCCTGATTATTGTTATATTTTTGTAAAATAACGCCCCAGACGCTTTGCATCAGCGTATTAATCGTCACCTGCTGCTGCTTCGCAATCCGGTTCAACGCTTCGCTTCGTTCCTTGCCCAGCACAAAGGAAATCTTTTCCGAAACGTAATCTGAACTTTGATCCTCAGTAGTCTCAGCCGTCACCGTCCCAATGGACTGTGCGTTCGCTCCAGGCACCAGCGTCTGCTGCTCAAAGCCCGCCAAATAGTTGCTCCAGTAGCGGCTCGCTTCCTGTCCGTCCTGCCGTTCCAGCCATTCAATATAATCACTGTACGGCTTGACAGGTTTAAGCACAGGCTGCTTCTGCTCCAGCAAAGCAAAGTACGTGCCAAACACCTCACCCGTCACCAGCGACAGGCACCAGCCGTCCATCACGATATGATGGAAGCTCCACACAAAACGGTACGTACTCTCTCCTGTACGGAAAATAGTCACACGCATCAATGCATCCTTGCTCAGATCAAAGCCTCGTGCCTTGTCTTGAGCTACAAAAGCAGCAACGGCCTCATCACGTTCTCTGGCATCCTCATAACGGAAACCCAGATTTTTGTGGCGATAGACGACCTGCACGGGTTGATCATGCCATCCACTATAGAAATTTGTCCGGAAAATGGCGTGTCGTCCTGCCAGCAGATTCAAACTTTCTTCAAACACAGCTGGCTCAAAGCTGCCTTCCAGATCAAACGTTGCCTGCTCAAAATACACCCCGGATTCGCTATTCATCAGGCTGTGAAACAGCATGCCCTTTTGCATCGGCGTCAGCGGATATACATTTTCCAGCTCCCCGATGGTTCGTGTCTGCTCCACAATCGTATCCAGCTGCTCCACCGTCAAGTTTTTCAGCAACACATCACTTGGCGTCAGTTCTGTCTGGTCTCTAGAAACGCAATGCTCGATAATTTCCAGCAAATTCGCCTTCAGCAGATTAGCCAGCAACTGAATCGTATCTTCACGGAACGCCTTGCCGTTATACCGAATGTCCAGCTCCAGCGCGCCGTCCGTGACGATTCCCCCCACATCCAGGGCATACTTCATTTCCGTCCGGTCGCTAACAGCCGCTCCAATTGGATACGGCGACATGCGGATATCGCTGTTTTGTAAATCCTGATCAAACTGTCCCAAATAGTTAAAACTCACCTGCGGCTCGGGATACATCCCTCTAGCTTGCCCTACACCCGCTTCACTCAGATACCTCCAAATGCCATAGCCGATACCTTTATTCGGAATGTGGCGCAGGTCTTCCTTGACCTGTTTGATACGCCCGGACAGATCAGCCTCTTTGCTGATATCGAGCAGCACCGGATATTGGCTTGTAAACCAACCTATTGTCCGCGAAATATCCGTATCCGCTACAATGTCCTCACGCCCATGCCCTTCCAGATTGATCAAGGTACGTTCTTTGCCCGTCCAGGCATACAGCGTCATCCCCAGAGCGGTCAGTAGCAGATCATTCACTTCCGTGTTATACGCGCGGTGCGCCTGCTTCAAGAGTCGTTCCGTCTCTTCCTCCGTAAGCTTTACGGCAACCGTACCTGTATCCAAAATCGTAAATTCGCCATCATGCTCCTGATCCTCCGGCAACGTGATCTGATCAGACCCGGCGGTTTCGTTTAATGCCTCCCAGTGCGCGCGTTCGCTCTCCATAGCTGGACTACTCGCATAAGCAAACAGTCGTTCAGACCAGGCACGGAAAGAATCGGTTTTATCCGGTAAACGAATCGCTTCTCCGTTCACGGCTTGCTCATAAGCTGTCGCCAGATCCTCAAACAAAATGCGCCACGATACCCCGTCCACCACCAAATGGTGAATCGCGATCAGCAGATGGTCCCCGTCGGCACAGTGGAACAAACCAAGCTTCAGAAGTGGGCCTTCACTCAAATGAATGCTGCTCTGTATCTCGCTGGCTTTGGCCTCAAGGGCTTCACTTAAATCCGTTCCTTCGCCTACATCCTTCCAATCCAGCACTTCCAGATGATACAGCTCACCCTCCTGCATCCCACGGTTCCACGCTTCATAGCTGTGATCGGTTTTACGGAATACCGTCCGCAAAGCATCATGATGCTCTACCAGCTTCGTCAGCGCCTGACGCAGTGCAGATTCGTCAAAGCCTTGCTCCCGCTGGAGCATAACAGCCTGATTGTAATGATGCGCATCCAATTGATCCTGCTCAGCAAACCAGTGTTGGATCGGCGTAAGTGTCACCTTGCCCGTCACTTCTCCCTGCTCGGCAGCTCTGATCCCAGCCGAACGCAGATGTGGAGCCAGCTCTGCCACATTTGGATATTTGAATAAATCCTTCATCTCCAGCTTGTATCCAGCTTGAAGCAGGCGGGAAGATACTTGAATCGCCTTGATCGAATCACCGCCCAGATCAAAGAAATTGTCCAGCAAACCGATTCGTTCCGCGCCCAGCACGGTTTGCCATACCCATGCCAATGCCTGTTCCGCAGGCGTTTGTGGAGCGACATATTCACTTCCGCTCAGAAGATTTCCTTCCGGCGCAGGCAGCGCTTTGCGATCCACCTTCCCGTTGACGGTCAGTGGAATTTGCTCCAATTCCACGAAATAGGAAGGAACCATATATCCTGGTATTTCCTGCGTTAGCAAGCTTCTCAGTTCTCCAACGTTCCATTCCCGATCAGCTGTAAAATAGGCACATAGCACCTTTTGATCGAATTCGTCCTCACGCGCTACTATGACAGCTTCCCGAATCGAATCTATTTTCAACAGCTGTGCCTCAACTTCACCCAACTCAATGCGGTATCCGCGGATTTTGACCTGCTCATCCATCCGGCCCTGATACTCCAGCATGCCGTCTTCGCGCCAACGCACAAGATCGCCTGTACGATATATGCGCTCCCCGGCTGCAAACGGATCAGGGATAAATTTCTCATCCGTCAGCTCAGGGCGGTTTAAGTAGCCACGCGCTACCCCATCCCCGCCGACAACCAGCTCGCCCCAAGCGCCTATCGGCTGGAGGTTTAAGCCATGATCCACAACATAGGCCGTAGAATTACGAATTGGACGACCAATCGGCACCGCTTCGAACTGCTCCCCAGTAATGAGGTGAGTCGTAGAAAAGGTTGTATTTTCCGTCGGGCCATAACCGTTAATGATGTGGAGACCCGGATTCGTCCGCAGCACCCGGTTAATATGCGGCACCGACAGCACATCACCACCAACCAGCAATTCTTTTACACCCTCGAACAATACACTGTCTTGCTGAGAAAGCTGATTGAACAGTGGCGCAGTCAGCCACATCGTCGTAATGCGGTGGGCACGAACAGCCTCCTTAAGCTTCGGTGCATCCAGCAGCACATCCTGATGAACCAGCACCAGTTGTCCACCGTTCAACAACGCACCCCAAATTTCAAACGTAGACGCATCGAACACAATCGCCCCTGTCTGCAAAATCCGGGTCGTTTCGTCCAGCTGCACATAATCCGTATTGCGTACAAGCCGCACCACATTGCGATGCTCGACAATAACGCCCTTCGGCTTACCTGTGGAGCCCGAGGTGTAAATGACATACGCAGCCTGCTCACCCTCACCTGCAAGCTCCAGATTAGAATTTATTTCGTGGGAGGCCCCGATACCCTGTGTATCCGTCTCATTTGAATTAGAGCCTTTCAGTTCAACAATCTTCCCGTCAAAATAGCAACGATCCAGCAAATGCTGCTGTGCCAGCACCAGTTTTGCCCCCGAATCCTCCAGCATGTAACGGATGCGATCCTCTGGATACTCCGGATCTACAGGCACATATGCGCCCCCGGCTTTTAAAATAGCGAGCACTCCGGTAATCATATCCAGCGAGCGTTCTGCCAAAATACCGACCGGCTCATCGGCCTGCACACCTTCAGCACGTAATGCCCAGGCCAGTCGGTTTGCCGCTTCGTTCAGCTCACGATAGGTCAGTGATTCTTTTCCGTTCACAACGGCAATATGATCAGGTATACGTGCCGCCTGCTCCTCAAACAGCTCATGGATCGTCCGATGACGCGGATACACAGAAATCGTATCGTTGTATTCACGGATAATCTGTGCTTTTTCCGCTGCTGTGACCAGTTCCAGCTCTTGAATACGAATGGATGGATTAGCAGCAATTTGTTCCAACAGGCGGGCAAAATGTCCATGCAGCCGCTCAATACCTGCCTGATCAAAGCTCAGCGTGTTATAGGCGAAACGTATTTTGATACCCTCTCCCGGCATGACGATGACGTTGAGATCATAGTTCGTCTGCTCTGTCGCCACCACATTGGAGATCGTGAACGTATCCTGACCGCCGCCTCCTAACTGTTCCACTTGTTGTTCCACCGGATAGTTTTCGAACACCATAATATGATTGATTAAATCCTGCTTTTGCTCCGTCAGCGCCTGAATTTCATACAGCGGGAACGCGTCATAGGCATTGGAAGCCAGCGCCTGGCGCTGTGTTCGTTTCATCAGTTCGGCAAAGGCTTCGCCGTCCACAGACTGAACGCGCACCGGAATCGTATTGATGAACAGCCCAATCATGCGCTCCACACCCGGAATATCGCCCGGACGACCCGATACGACGCTGCCGAACACGACATCCGGACTGTTGTTATATTTTTGTAACAGAACACCCCATACCGTCTGAATCAGCGTGTTAATGGTCACCTGATTTTGCTTCGCCACCCGTTCGATCTGAGCGACCAGCCCCGGCTGGAAGTCACAATCCAGCTCTCCGGCCACATATTCCCCGGCTTGCTGCGATTTCGGCTGTGTTTTTTGTTGCGGAAGCGTAATTTGCTGCTCATAATCCGCCAGATATCCGCTCCAGTATTGCAAAGCCGCCTCACGGTCCTGACGCTCCAGCCATTCAATAAAGCGACTGAACGGCGTGACAGGCTCAAGCTTAGGCTCTTGACCTGCACGAAGCGCCAGATAGCCGCCGAATACCTCCTGTGTCATAAAGGACAAGCACCAGCCATCCATCAAAATGTGATGGAAGCTCCAAATAAAGCGGTACGCTTCATCTCCGGTTTGCAGGATAGACACACGGATTAGCGCATCCTTAGCGAGATGGAATCCTTTGGCTTTATCCGCAAGGGTAAAAGCTTCAACACGAGCTTCACGTTCTTGTTTTTCAAGTACGCGTAGATCCTCGTAGTACAATTCTCCGCTGCGGTTGCGGAAGACAACCTGCACAGGCTCATCTTTCCACGAACTGATAAAGTTCGTCCGTAGCGCCTCATGACGTTGTACGAGCAGATCAAAGCTTTTGCCGAAAGCGACCACATCAAAACGTCCGTTCAACTCAAAGGTTGCCTGCTCAAAATAAGCCGCCGAATCCTCATCCATCAGACTGTAGAAGAGCATACCCTTTTGCATCGGCGTTAAGGCATACACATTTTCCAGCTCACCCATATCTCGCGTATCTTCCACCAATTGCTCCAGCTCATCCAGCGTTACGTTGTTTAACAGGACATCACTTGGTGTCAATACCGTTCTTTCTTGGGCGACACAATGGCTAATCACCTCACGCAAGCCGGATGCCAGCAGCTCTCCAAGCCGTGCAATCGTTTCGTGACGGAATTGCGTTGTGCCGTAGCGAATAGTGAAGATCAGCTCGCCTTCCTCGATCACTCCATTGATATCCAGCGCAAAATCCATAGCCGCGTTTGTGCTGACAGGCACACCCATAGAATAGGAGGAAGGCTCCAGATCGTTGCCTTTATAATCCTGATCAAACTGGCCCAGATAGTTAAAGTTGATTTCTGGGGTCAACTGGAGCTGTACGCCTGCTTGCGCAAAAGCCTCAGCATTTGACAGGTATCGCAAAATACCATAGCCAATGCCTTTTTGCGGAATATGGTGCAGCCCTTCCTTCACCCGTTTGATCAAACGGGCGATATTCCCGCCTTGTCCCAGGCTTCCATCCAGTACAACCGGGAATTGACTCGTAAACCAACCAACCGTGCGCGTAATATCCACATCAGATAAAATGGATTCCCGTCCATGACCCTCCAGGTTGACCAGCACTCGTTCAGAACCGGACCAGTCATATACGGCTTTGCCGAGTGCAGCCAGCAACAGGTCATTCATTTCCGTGTTATACGCGCGGTGAGCCTGCTTGAGTAACAGATCAGTTTCCTGCTTCGTCCAGCGGACAGTGACAACTTCACTGTCTCCAAGCAGGGCATTGTCATTCGCAAAATCCTTCGGCAACGGCTTCGCCAGGCTTGCTTCTGCTTGTTCGACATGCTGCCAGTAAGCAAGCTCCCGCTCCACCGTCGCACTGTTCGCATAGGCTGACAGATGCTCAGCCCATGTCTGGAACGAATCTGTTTTCAGCGGCAGTCGAATGGCTTTGCCCGTTTTACCTGCAACTGCCTGCTCATAACCGGATGCCAAATCCTCCAGCAAAATACGCCACGATACGCCGTCCACAACCAAATGATGAATGACAATTAACAAATGGTCGCCTTGGGCGCATTGGAACAGACCGAGCTTCACAAGCGGACCCTCGTTCAAGTCAATGCTGGCTTGAATTTCACTCGCCTTGGCTTCCACAGCGGTAGATTCGTCTTCAATTCCGCTAAAATCTACGATTTCCAGCGTGTATAGCTCGCGTTCTTCCACACTGTGGTTCCAAGCGGTGTAGCCATGCTCCGTCTCGCGGAATACAGTACGCAATGCGTCATGATGTTGGACCATGCGTTCCATTGTATGGCGCAACGCATCTACGTCAAAGCGCCCGGCTCGATACAGCATCATCGCCTGGTTGCTGTGATGCAGGTCAACCGGCTGCTGCTCAAAGAACCACCGTTGAATTGGTGTCAGCTCTACCTCACCGGCTACCTCTTCCTGACTGGCGATTTTGCCATCTGTGCGAAGCAAAGGACTAAGGGACGCTACCGTCGGATTGCTGAACAGGTCTTTCATGTTCAGTCGATAGCCTGCTTGCAGCAATCGGGACGATACCTGCAAGGCCTTGATCGAATCGCCGCCCAGCTCGAAGAAGTTATCCTGCGTACCTACCGTTTCCACGCCCAGCACCCCGGCCCATACCGAAGCCAATACCTGCTCTACCGTGGTACGCGGTGCCACATAGGCTGCACCTGTATGAATACTGCCTTCTGGCTCCGGCAAGGCCTTGCGGTCGATTTTTCCGTTGCTCGTCAGCGGCACCGTCTCCAGTCGCATCAAGCGTGCAGGTACCATGTGCGCTGGCAGCCCTGCTTCCAGCTGGGCCTGTACCTCCTCGATCCGCAGCTCGGATTCTCCGGTGATGTACCCGCACAAATACTTGTGCCCACGCTCATCTGTCCGGTCGATCACGACCGCTTGACGCACACCCGGCACCCGCTGGATCACGGTTTCGATTTCGCCCAGCTCGATCCGATATCCCCGGATTTTGACCTGATAGTCCATCCGGCCGATAAAGTCCACATTCCCATCCGGCATCCACCGCGCCAAGTCGCCTGTGCGATACAGTCGTTCACCCGGCACGTACGGGTTCGCCACGAATTTCTCCGCCGTCAGGTCGGCACGGTTCAGGTACCCTCTGGCCACCCCGGCTCCGCCAATGCATAGCTCGCCCAGTACACCGATAGGCACCGGATTCAGCTGGCTGTCCACGATATAAAAGCGGGCGTTCAGCCACGCCTGACCAATCGGCACACTACCGCTGCTTGGCAGCTTCGATAGCTCTTCGTCATAGAAGCTGGAGTCAATCGCCGCTTCCGTTACGCCGTAGCTGTTAATAATCCGAGTATCTGCGCCAAATCGTTCTTGCAGCACCCGGTAATCCGTCACGCTGCAGCTATCTGAGCTGGTGATCAGCAGTTCCAGACTGCTCATGTCCAGCCCCTGTTCATGCACATGCTGCATGAACGGTACGATCAGGGCTGGTGTCGATTCGAACACCGTAACCTGATAATCGCGAATCCAGCCATACAGACGGCCTGGATCAATCCGGTCGTCTTTCGGGCAGATGACCATCGTTCCGCCGTTATAGAGCGCACGGGCGATATCGCCGACGAATACGTCGAAGGAGAAGCTCGCCAGCTGCAACAACCGTACCGGGAACTGGTTCAGACGGTAATCCCGGCGATATGCCGCAGCCGTATTCACCAAGCTGCGATGCTCGATCATGACTCCCTTCGGACGTCCCGTTGTTCCGGAGGTGTAGATCACATACGCCAGATCCTGCGGCTCATTGATATGTTCGACATCGGCAATATCCCCGGTGTACAGCGACTCATCGTCCAACGCCAGTACAGTTTGCAAACGCAGTCCTGTTGCTGGTTCGGATGTTGCTTCACTGTCAGATGGCGAATTTAATGTTAAACTCAGGCCTCCATGGAGGGTATCTGATTCCACCGTCTCAGCGCTAACCGCCGTTTCCAGTTGGCCCTCAGACTTCCCTCCGGCCAAGGCCCATGGGCTTTCCTCGAGCCATACCTGCGCACGCTCCTGCAAGCCTGTTTGAGTCAGCAGCACCGTCGCACCGCTGTCCTCCAGCATAAAGCGGATACGCTCTGACGGATAATCGGCATCCAACGGCACATACGCGCCACCAGCCTTCCATACCGCCAGCACACCGACCAGCATGTCCACCGAACGTTCGCTCAAGATGCCGACAATCGATTCGCGCCCGATGCCTTCATTCCGTAATCTACGGGCCAGCTGGTTCGCACGCTCGTTCAGTTCACGGTACGTAAGCTGATTCTCCTCGTACACAACCGCCATGTGATCCGGTACAAGCTGCGCCTGTTCTTCCACATAGGCGTGGAACAACAATTCTACTTCCTTCGCATCACTCCACGCAGACACGCCAACTGAACCAAAACCGTCAATGATCTTCGCTTTTTCCTCAGCAGTCACCAGCTCAAGTTCATCTACCAGCGCATTCGGTCTGTTAATCGCCTCCTCTACGATATGCAGCAAATGCTCGCGGATTTGCTCAATAGCTGCGCGTTCAAACACCAGCGCGTTGTATTCCAAATGAACACCGATTTCATCACCCGGCACAATTGTAATGTTAAAATCATAGTTCGTTTGCTCCGACACGGAAGCATTCGCAATCGTAAAGCCGTTCGTGTCACGGTTGCCCATTTGCTCCATGCTCTGTTCCACCGGATAGTTTTCAAACACCATAATATGGTTTACCAAATCCTGCTTCTGCTCTGTCAGGGCCTGAATTTCATACAACGGATAGGTTTCATAGGCACGGGAAACAAGCGCCTGCTCCTGTGTCTGCTTCATCAGCCCAGCGAACGTAACATCTTCCTCGCTATGAATCCGTACAGGAACCGTATTAATGAACAAACCGATCATTTTATCGATGCCTGGAATATCCGCCGATCTACCGGATACAACACTACCAAATACAACGTCCCGACTATTGTTATACCGTTGCAGCACAACGCCCCATGCTGCTTGCAACAGCGTATTGACCGTCACTTGCTGCTGCTTGACTAGTTGGTTCATCCGTTCCGTCACTTCACGGCTCAGTGTAAACGAAAGCTTGTCAGCCTCATATCCCTTAGCGTGACCGTCCAGTTGTTTTGCCTGCGGCAATACTGTCTGCTGCTCGAAGCCAGCAAAATAGTCACTCCAGAACCGTTCTGATTCCGTGTTGTCACTCCGTTCCAGCCATTCAATATATTCGCTGTATGGCGTTACTGGTGCAAGCTCCGGCTTCCGGCCTTCAAGCAGGGCAAAATACGTATTGAAGGCTTCCCCGACAACCAGGAACAAGCACCAGCCGTCCATCAAAATATGGTGGAAGCTCCACACAAAACGGTACGATTCCTCGCCTGTACGTAATATAGATACTCTCATCAGCTCGCCTGAGCTGAAATGAAACCCTTCCGCTTTATCTAGCTCAGTAAAATCAGCAATGTACGCGTCCAGTTCTCCTTGCTCCATCGAGCGCACGTCTTCAAATCGGAATCCGGCAGCTTTATGACGGTACACCACCTGTAAAGGCTGCTCATTCCAGCCGCTATAAAAATTCGTTCTGAAAATTTGATGGCGATTCACCAGCAGATTCAGGCTCTCGGCAAAAGTGTCCACTTGAAAGCTGCCCTGCAGATCAAATGTTGCCTGCTCAAAATACGCCCCGGATTGCGGCTCCATCAAGCCGTGGAACAAGATCCCCTTTTGCATCGGCGTTAGCGAATAAATATTTTCCAGCTCTCCCACAGCAGCGGTTTGCTCCACAATATGCTCCAGCTCTCCAGCCGTCAGTCCTTGGAAGGACAGATCGCTTGGTGTCAACTCTGGCAGATCTTTGTCCACGCAATGAGCTAATACCTGGCGCAAGCTTTCCTGAAGCAAATCAGCTAGTCTTTTGATTGATTTTTTCATGAACGTTTTGCCGCTGTAGCTGATCATCAGCTCCAGCGCACCGTCCGTGATCATGCCGTTGATATCAAGGGCATACCGCTTGGTCAACGTGTCACTAATGGAAGCCCCGAGGGAATAAGGAGACATACGGAATGCATTATTTTTCAAATCCTGATCAAATTGTCCGAGATAGTTAAAGCTAATTTCCGGCTCGGCGACAAAAGCTGCCTCCCCTTCTTCAGCAGCAGAAAGATATCTCAAAATCCCGTATCCAATTCCTTTATGCGGCAAACGGCGCAGCCCTTCCTTGACGTTCTTGACACGTCGTCCCACATTCCGATCCTCGCCCATATCCAGCACAACTGGGAATTGGCTGGTAAACCAACCGACCGTACGTGTAATATCCACGTCTGGCAAAATAGCTTCCCGTCCATGACCCTCCAGATTCACAAGCACCTGACTGATGCCTGCCCACTCGTGAACCGCGGTTCCCAGAGCCGTCAGCAATAGATCGTTCGCTTCCGTATTATAGGCACGGTGTGCCTGCTTCAAAAATTGTTCTGTTTCTTCAACTGTCCACGCTACCGTGAGTGTGCGGTCATCGCGGAGACGAGGCTTGGCCTCGGATTTGCGAGTGTAATCCTTGGGCAAAGCTGCTTGAGTAGCACCAGCTTGCTCCAGCTCTTGCCAGTACGCACGTTCCTTCTGCAATGCTGTGCTGTTCGCATAAGCTGACAGCTGATCAGCCCACAGGCGGAAGGAATCCGTCTTATTCGGCAAACGGACAGACTCGCCCTGTAAAGCCTGCTCATATCCAGTTGCCAAATCCTCCAGCAAAATACGCCAAGACACACCATCCACCACAAAATGGTGGATCGCCACCAGCAAATGATCTCCATCCGGGCAACGGAACAGACCGAGCTTTACCAAAGGACCTTTATTCAGACGAATACTGCTTTGAATTTCGCTGGCTTTGTTCTCCAGCAAATGAGCAAAATCAGGCTCATTTGTAAAATCCACCACTTCGAGACTGTACAGTTCTCCTTCTTGTACGCCACGGTTCCATGCTTCATATCCACCGTCTGCATTCTGACAGAATACGATACGCAAAGCGTCATGATGCTCGACAATGCGTTGCAGTGCCTGACGAAGCGCCGTTTCGTCCAAACGATCCTCACGGTGCAGCATTAAAGCCTGATTATAGTGTTCAGGCTTGGACGGCTGCTGCTCAATGAACCAGTGTTGAATCGGTGTCAACGCCACTGTTCCACTGACTTCTCCTTGATCGGAAACGCGGCTCACCCGCTGCACCCGTCCATTCAGCTCAGCAATCGTCGGATACTGGAACAGCTCCCTCATTTCCAGTTTGTAACCATTTTGCAGCAGTCTTGAAGACACCTGGATGGCCTTAATCGAGTCGCCCCCCAGATGGAAAAAATTATCTAGTACGCCAATGTGCTCGATACCCAGTACAGATTGCCATACCGATACCAACGTCCGCTCCACATCAGTTCGCGCTGCTACGTAATCCTCACCGGAATCCACGCTTCCCTCCGGTTGCGGCAACGCTCGACGATCCACCTTGCCATTCGGTGTCAACGGCAATTGCTCCAGCTGCACGAAATACGACGGCACCATGTAGCCCGGCAATTCTTGGCTCAAGGCGCTTCGCAGCTCGTTTGCCGCAATATCCGCATGGGTCACCACATAAGCGCAGAGCTGCTTTTGACCCTGCTCATCCTCACGTGCAGTGACGACGGCTTCACGCACCGCTTCCAGCTTCAACAGCTGCGCTTCCACCTCGCCCAGCTCAATCCGGTAGCCCCGGATTTTCACCTGCGCGTCAATTCGTCCTTTGTACTCCAGCGTTCCGTCTTCACGCCAGCGTACCAGGTCGCCCGTACGGTAGCAGCGTTCTCCACTACGGAACGGGCTGTCTACGAATTTCTCGGCCGTTAGATCCGGACGGTTCCGGTATCCACGTGCCACCCCGTCGCCGCCGACGATCAGCTCACCCCATGCCCCGACTGGCTGAAGCTGCATGGAACGGTCCACGACATACGCCGTCGAGTTATGGATCGGACGCCCAATCGGCACCGCTTCCAATTGCACGCTGGCAATCGCATGAGTTGTAGAAAAAGTTGTATTTTCCGTCGGGCCATAGCCGTTGATAATCCGCAGGGACGGATGAGCCTCCAGTACCCGGTTAATGTGCGGTACGGACAGCACATCACCACCGACGAGCAACTCTTGTACCCCCTCGAACAGTTCCAGATCCTGCTGGGAAAGCTGGTTAAAGAGCGGTGCAGTCAGCCACATCGTTGTAATACCGTGGCTGCGTACGGCTTCTTTAAGCTTCGGCGCGTCCAAAATGACATCCTGACTCACCAGCACTAGCTGTCCGCCATTCAGCAGCGCACCCCAAATTTCAAAGGTGGACGCGTCAAAGACAACAGCCCCGGTCTGCAAAATGCGCGTGTCAGCATCCAATTGTGCATAGTTTGTATTCTTCACCAGACGCACAACATTGCGATGCTCTACCATAACCCCCTTGGGCTGTCCGGTCGTGCCCGAAGTGTACATAAGATAGGCCAGTCGATCCCCAAATTTACCCGCTTGTGAAACCTCATTTTTCAGATTTGTATAAAGGGTATAATCCGCATGATAAGCCTCGTTTTGCTCCCATTGTACGGTATTTAAGCCTTGGTCATCCTCTGCCCCGTATACAGTAGCATCGCTCAGATCCAGCACAATTCCGCTGTAGTCATCTGGCTTCTGCTCCGCATGCTGCACCAGCAGTAGCTTCGCACCTGAATCCTCCAGCAGGTAGCGTACACGCTCTGCCGGATAATCCGGGTCAATCGGCACATATGCGCCGCCCGCCTTGAGGATTGCCAACATGCCGACGATCATATCTGTGGAACGCTCAGCGACGATTCCTACGGTTCGTTCAACAGTAACACCGTAACCGCGCAGCGTGTGAGCCAGTCTGTTGGCCTGTTCATTCAGTTGCCCATAGGTTAGACGACGGTTTCCAAACACAACCGCAGTCTGATCCGGCATACGCTCTGCCTGTTGCTCGAACAGTTCATGAATCCCTGCATCGTGTGGATATGGCACTGCTGTAGCATTGAATACATCCACAATTTGCGCCCGTTCCTCGTCACTAATCAGTGACAACTCCTGTATCCGCTTCTGTGGACCTTTCACCATATGCTCCGCCACACTCAAGAATTGTCGGATAATTCGGGCGATCTCCTGCTCGCTGAACAACTCGGTCCGATAATCCAGTTGCAATACAAGTTTATCGTCATCCAGCATGTCTATCATGGCAATATCGAAGTCACTCACCGTATCTCCACAGAAATCGGTATGCACTTGCTGAACGGCTTCATCAAAACGGGAGAAGCTCAGCGTACGGTACTGAATGGTAACGCCAAACAGGCGGCGAATATCCGTACCGCTTTGCTGTTCACGCAAATCCTGAATAATTTTGTTGTACGGGTAACGCTGATGCCGCAAAATGGACGACTGCTCCTTGCCCACACCTTGCAGGAAGGTCAGCAGCTCGGATTCCGGCTCAACCAGCAGGCGCGTAGCCACGGTGCTGACGAACATGCCAATCGTATCCTTCTCCTTCTTCGACGTACGGTTAGCGTACAGGGTACCTACGGTTAAATCCTGTTCCCCCGTCACTTTATGTAAATAAATATATAGGGCGGCCAAGAAGAATGTAAAAATACTGATTTTATGCTCCTCGCAAAAAATCGTGACACCACGATACAGTTCATGCTCCAGTGTATAGCTCTCCCGGCGTGCAGCTGTGCTCAGCGTTAGCGGATTGTATGATTTTAAACCTGTCGTCTCTGGCAAATCGGCAAACTTTTCCGTCCAATATGTCTTGTCCTTCTGGTAACGGTCAGATTGCTCATAGCTTTGCTCCACCTGAATGAAATCCAGATATGGATTCGCTTTGGTCGGTGTAGCTAGACCCGTACCATGGACAATATCCATGTAATGCGTGGTAATTTCATTAATGGCCTGATTCATGGATACACCATCTGAAATAATATGGTGCATTGTGAAATTGTACCAGGTTTCTTCTGCCCCCAGCTGCAAAATAACAAATTGGTACAGCTGAGAATCCAGCAATAAAAAGGGCTGTGAATTAAGACGGTTTACTAATAGTTCAGCTTCCCCCGGGGTAACCTGGAGCGTTTCTATGCTTTGAGCGGCAAATGGCTCTACATATTGATATGGAATACCGTCCTCAGCAGTGATTTTGATACGAAAAGAATCGTTTTGCGCAATGACCTGGTTCATCGCCTGCTGCAATGCATCTATACGAACAGTTCCCTTGATTTTAACAGTTGCAATAAGCGTGGACGTGTTGCAATTGGGATACAAAAGCTCCGTATACCAAATACGTTGCTGTGGCTGGCTTAATGCAAACAATTGAATATCGTGCTGAGTCATATGTCTCTCTCCTCGCAAAATAGATATTAGTAAAAAGAAACTTCGCATATTTATGCGGTTTGTTCCTCAGGATGCTTTCGAAACTGAAGCTCATACAGCTCCGCATAATGACCACCCTCGGCAAGGAGCTGGTCATGGGTACCCTGTTCTTTCAGCTCGCCTTCGGCAAGGACACAGATCGTATCCGCCCGCTCAATCGTAGACAATCGATGGGCAATGACTAATGTCGTACGATCCTTCATCAGCTCATTTAAGCCCTGCTGAACTTCATATTCCGATTCTGCATCCAGGGCCGAGGTCGCTTCATCCAGCAGCAAAATCGGTGCATTTTTGAGCAAAGCACGGGCAATCGCGATCCGCTGTCTTTGACCGCCGGACAAGTTGGCTCCGCGTTCACCGACAATGGTGTCGTAACCCTCCGGCAGCTCGGCTATGAAACCGCTGGCATAGGCCGTTTTGGCCGCAGCCTCTACTTCCTCATCCGTGGCATCCGGTGAGCCAAAACGGATATTATCCGCTACTGTACCGTGGAACAGCGTAGCCTCCTGTGGTACATAGGCCATCAAATCCCTGACCTCATCCAACCGAAATTCTCCTGCCGAACGACCACGGACCCGCAGCACACCCTCATCCGGTGGGTAAAAGCCCAGCAACAGCTTCATGACTGTGCTTTTGCCACCACCACTCGGGCCGACAAGCGCGGTTACCTGCCCTTCCGGCACGATCAGATTCAACCTTCGCAGCGTTGGACGGTCCGGCTGATAGCCAAAGGTGATGTCGTGCAGCTCCAGCGCAGCCGGAACTTGTTCAATGGCGTGACCTGGGCCCACGGTCTCGACATCACCATAGGATCCCTTAGGTTCACTGGCTGATAAAGCTGCCGCCTCCGGGCCGATAAGCCCAGTCCGCGGTCCCTTCTGTTTGACCGCTGGAAAGTGCTCCTCTTCCTTCGACTCATCCAGAATTTCGCGGATACGCGCCAAACCCGCCAAGGAGTTTTGCAACAGTGATATAGCCGCCCCCAGTTGCAAAAACACCGTGGAAATACCGCTTTGCAGCTGCACAATCTGTCCCAGTACTCCCAGCTCCATTTGCTTCTGCGAAACCAGAATCAGTCCGGCGACAAGCACACCGCCCAGCGTAATGAATTCAATTATAAAATTGCACATATCCTGCAAGCCCATATGACGTCCCTGCCGGATGCTGATGCTGTTTATGTCCTCGCTTGCATCGTTACAAAGGCCGCCTACCTTTGTCCGCAATCCAAACAGCTTCACTGTCTGCAAACCGGAAAGCAAATCACTCAACCGTTCCGTGAACCTGCTCATCCGTCCCTGTAACTCTTCACTCGTCTGTCGCATCTTCTTCGCGAAATGAGAATTTACCCAAGCTGAGGCCAGCCCCAGTAAAACCGCCATAATCCCAAATCGCCAATCCAGCGCCATCATAATGACCAGTGAGCCAAAGAAAAGCGAAATTTCCAGTATAATCGAGCGAATATGAACGGTGTAAGCCTGCTCCAACGCCTGTACATCGTTCGTCATGCGGGATACAAGATCACCCGAATGTCGTTTTTCGGCCTTTTCATACGATAGCTTGACGATATGCCCGAATAGTCTCATCCGTACGTCGGCAATCGCCAGCTTCACACACCGCTTATACATGTAGCTGCACAGCGGGGAAATAAGACTTAATGCCAAAAATGTACCGCTGACCAAATAAACCGCCTGGTATAGCTCCTGCACATCGCCATCAACCGCAAAATTTAGCAAATAATGCACCACAAAGGAAAGTAAAATCGTGATGCTCGCATTGGTCAGACTGTTGCCAATCAGCCCGGTAAAATACCATTTCCGGTGCGGCCTCATCAGGGACATCAACTGCTTAAGCTCATAAAACCCCTGCTTGAAGGTCACGATTCTCACTCCTTTCCTCCGACATAGAATTTCCGTTTTCCATCGTATGCTGTTCTTCTTCGAAATTTTTCAAATACAGCTTTCGGTACACACCGTCACGGCCTAGCAATTCCTCATGGGTCCCCGATTCCACAATGCTCCCCTCATCGAGTACAATAATCCGGTTCGCCTGACGCACGGTTGACAGTCGATGAGCAATGACCAGTACCGTCCGGTTTTGCATTGCCGCATTCATCGCGATCTGCACCTGAGCCTCCGACTGGCTATCGAGCGCTGAAGTTGGCTCGTCCAGTAGAAGCAGCGGAGCATTTTTCAGCAATGCTCTTGCTATGGAAATACGCTGCTTTTGTCCGCCGGACAATCCGCCTCCCCGCTCGCTCAAAAGGGTTTCATAGCCCTCGGGAAGCTGAACAATAAAATCATGCGCATGTGCCGCTTTCGCCGCCTCGACAATTTCTTCCCGGGTCGCCTCCAGACGTCCATATCCGATATTTTCTGCAATGGTGGCCGGAAAAAGAGACGGCTCCTGAGATACCATCGAAATATGGCTGCGCAGGCTTGTTAAATTCCAATCTGTCAAACTCTTTCCAAATAGTTGAACGGTGCCAACATGCTCTCCCGGTTCATTAAATCCGCAAAGCAATTTGAAAATCGTGCTTTTGCCGCCACCGCTGGCGCCGACAATCGCTACCGTTTCTCCTTGTCCTACCTGGAAGCTAATATCCTTCAGCACCGTGTTCCCTTCGTTGTAGCCAAAGGTTAAATGCTCAAAGCTGACCACAGCAATGTCATCGTTGCTTTCTGCTCCGCCTGCCTCACTTCCACTAGTTTGGTTGGCTTCCCTATCTGCATCGTCTTCCAAACGGCGGGCCTTATCCCCTCGATCTTGACCGACTGAAGTGATTTCGCCGCCTTGACGTTCATCCGGCCAATCCAGTAGCTCAAACAAATGCTTCGCCGCTCCCCCTGCTTCCTTCATTTGCGAGATGATCGTCGGCAGCATTGAAATGGGCTGCAATATGAACGAAATCAGATATAAAAATAGGACAATACCTCCAGCATTCAGCTCTCCTTGTTGAATCAGGTATCCTCCGTACGCAATGACCAAAATAATCGGTGTTGCCAGCATCATCACACCTACCGGAGTAATGAACGCATAGCGTTTTTCCAGCCGCAAGCCGCGCTTGACGACCTCCTCCATAATCACCATATACTTCTTCAACAGCACAGCCTGCATATTGAATGCCTTGACGATAGGAATTCCTCCGATCGCATCCTGCCCCACCGCGTTCAAATGAGCCATTTTCTCCTGAAGCTCCTCGGAATATTTTTCAATCGGCTTGCTCATCAGTGATGTTATGATCATTCCTACAGGCATGAGCGCAAGACTTGCCAAAATCAGTTTCCAGCTTGTCAGTAAAAGCAACGTTAACGATGCCGTAAACACTAGCGGTAAATAAAACAGATTGGCAAACTGCTGGATAAAAAAGTTCTGTAACACCGCCGTATTGTTTGTTAGACGGGATACCAAATCTCCGGTGAACTTCCTCTCCACGCTGGAAACCGGTAAATCGCAAAACTTATGTACGAGGTCGCCTCTCAAGTCCCGCAGAGCGCTAACGCTAAATCGCGCCGAAGCGTACCTCATCACAAACTTACAGGGCATTCCAATTAGCGTCATACCAACAACCAGATAGATCATGTTCTGGGCGGAGGAGAATGTCCCCTGTGCCATTTGCTCAATGGCCTTACCCAAAATAATGTCTATGGCTGCCAAACATAAGGAGGCGATCACCGTTATGAGAACCCATAGATTGTACGGTCTTACATAACGTGCGAGTCTCCGAAAAGCAGAATTAGATCGAAACAAGGACATCCCTCTTTTTCGTTGCTCACACTTTCGCAGTGCGAACTTTTTTTAGTTGCAATGGACACGGTGAGATAAACTCTGCTCTGGATGTAGGAGTGTATGCATGGAATGAAATTGTTCTTGAATTATGCTGGGAATTGCAGCATGGTGGTGGGTTGGCTGTCGGATTGTTGCCGAGATGTTAATCATGTTGTGTATCGTGGTGTATCGTGATGTGTGGGACATTTAACTCTGTCTGAATCGTGGTTGTAGGGTATTGGTGCTATAAGATGTTTGAGCTGCGGCAGCGTGGTTCAGAGCTGAAGATGCGGACAAAATATTCACGACTGCGCTTATCACTTCTTGCTCTTGTTCATGGATGAAAAAGTGATTGCCTTCGAACATTCGCATATCTATGGGTGATGTGGTGTGCTGCTGCCAGGCATGAAGTGAATCAGTGCTCACCTCATGATCCTTCATGCCGCCTAAAATGGTCATCGGACAGGCCAATGAACTTCCCGGCTGATAAACATACGTTTCGCACACCTTAAAATCTGCACGCAGACGAGGCATAATAATTTGCATTAACTCTGCATTTTGCAGTACTTCTTCGGGTGTTCCCTGCATCAAACGAAGCTCTTCGGTGAAAGGTTGATCTGCTAAATCATGGAGTTGTTTTTTGGAATACGGAAGATGTGGTGCGGATTTACCGGATACGATGATATGGACAGGCAAAGTCCCGGTTTTGTTATACAACTGCCGTGCTGTTTCAAATGCAATCAGTGCTCCCATACTGTGTCCGAAAAAAGCAAACGGCTTATGTACGTATGGAGCCATAGCGGGAATCAACGATTGCACGATGTCCTGAATGGTGTCCATTGGAGCCTCTGTTGAGCGGCTTTCACGTCCTGGAAGTTGTACAGGTAACACAGTAATGTCGGGCGCAAGTCTAGACTTCCAGGAATTAAATATGGAAGCGCCGCCACCGGCATAAGGGAAGCAAAATAGTTGGAGCTTCTCAGCCGGATGGACCGCAGTTTTCGCAAACCAAGATTGTGACCGAGTCGTCATATGAATTCCTCCATCCTCTATGCAGTTCAGGATTTTACAGTAAATCCTTATATCGCTTTTTTTATTCCAACACTTTCTAGCTGTTTTTAAATATACAAACTTTAAAACCGCTTGGCATGGGACAAAAGATCTAACTTGATAGAGTTCATAAAAATAAAACAAAATCTATGTTATGCTATTTATTTCCAGACTTTAAAAGCAACAATTTCACTTTATGCATGAATTGCCTGCTGATCATGATCTGTTAATTGGATTTAAAACGAGATTTCAAATTTTCATGAATTTGTAAAATGAAAATTATTGTCATTTGCAATAGAGCCCGAAAGCCTTGTGTTACAACAATTTTACCTTTACATGCCATTAACATAAATGTAACAAATTCAGCCTGATATCATCCGACAAATTCCGCCTTTTTCCGCAACAGCCTTTAGCCTCCTATTTTATGGCATTAAATTTCATCAAGCTCACATCAATCAAAATTAATAACTCTTTAATTTTTTAATAAATTATATTGTTTTATAGTTCTATAGAACCAATTTTCACACAAATTTTTTTTGACTCTCCGTCTAAAAATTTCGGTTCAGATTGAATTTTCCTCCCCTAAAGCTATGAATTTTCTTTTCAAACTTTAATAGAAACGTTTTTATCTTCCTTCAAAAGTGTCGATTTTCAGGAAATTTATATCTTTGGTTCTGGCCCTTCTGCAATCGGCAAACGAACCGGAAACACCAAACAGCAAGTCTCCATGTGGTAAGAGACTTGCTGTTTTTAAGCTTATTATGACTTGGTCTTTGATGTAGCTGTGAAGACTTAAGAGGATGCGGCTGCAGCGAGCGTACCGGAAGAGTCAGCCGTATGGTGAATACTCCGTACAAAGCGGATCGTTTTCGTTTCCGAGTGCATCACGACCGAATGGGTTTCCGCTCTATGACCAGGGAGGGAACGAACCCCTTGCAGCCACTCGCCCGGTGTCACGCCAGTAGCCACAAACATTACGCCTTTACGTCCGACCATATCCTCCATGGACAATAAAGCCCCCGGATCAGCAATGCCCATACGTTTGCACCGTTCGATCTCTTCTTCACCATGAGGCAACAGGCGACCTTGAATCTCTCCACCCATGCATTTCAGCGCTGCCGCAGCCAGCACACCTTCAGGCGCTCCACCGGAGCCGATATGCAGATCCACACCGCTATCCAGGCATGTTTCAATTGCACCCATTACATCTCCATGCCCAAGCAGCTTGATCCGAACGCCGCTTTCCCGCAGCAGCTTGATGATTCCGGCGTGACGTGTACGATCCAGAATGGACACGGTAAGTTCGGGCAAGGATTTACCCAATATCCGTGCTGCCTTTGACAGGGTAGCCGGAATCGGATCATCCAGCGACAGCTTTCCAGCCAGTGCCGGGCCTACGGCCATTTTTTGCATATACATATCCGGAGCATGGAGCAGACCACCACGGGGGGCAGCAGCAATGACCGAGAAGGCATTGTTCAATCCGTTCGCCACCGTTTCGGTTCCCTCCAGCGGATCGACGGCGATATCTATGGCCGGCCCTCTGCGATTGCCTACTCTTTCCCCGATATACAGCATGGGAGCCTCATCCATTTCTCCTTCGCCAATGACGACCGTACCGTCCATAGATACAGCGTTAAAATGAGTGCGGATGGCAACCGTAGCCGCCTCGTCCGCGCTGTTCTTATCTCCACGTCCTATCCATTGCGCTGATTGCAGCGCTGCCGCCTCTGTAACCCGAACGAATTCCAATGCCAGTTGACTTTCCATACCTTCCCTCCACCTCTCCTATATATAATTGTTATCCTATGGCAAATCATTATTTATAGGGCAGCTTTGCTGCCTTTTTATTTATTTATCTATAACACTCCTGTATCCTACAGCAACTATTATCTATTGAGCAGCTACGCTTCTATAACATCCTGATAATCAAACCCGCTGTTTCTTCAATCGCTTTATCGGTGACATCAATGATCGGGCAACCTAATTCCGTAAACAGGGATTGCGCATACGCAATCTCTTCCTCCACCCGCGTCGATGTAGCATATTGCACATTGTTAGGCAGCCCCATCACTTTGAGTCGCTCACTACGTATTTTTAGCAGCAGCTCCGGCTGGATCGTCAACCCAAACACCCGACCATGCTGTACATCCTTTAACTGTGCGGGTGGGGTCAGCTCCGGTACAATGGGAATATTGACCGTTTTATAACCTTTATGCGCCAGAAACATCGACAAAGGAGTTTTGGAAATACGGGATACGCCTAGCAGTACAATATCTGCTTTGAGAATGGCACTCACATCTTTGCCATCATCATATTGAACCGCAAAATCCATGGCTTCCACTCGGCGGAAATAATTATCGTCCATCCGATGCAGCAGACCGGGTTTTTCCTTGGGATCATCATGGAACGTGTCAGCAAACGCCTGCATCATCGGGCCCATGATATCGACAGCCCGCACATTCAGCCGGACAGCCTCCTCTTTCATTGCTTCTCTCAACTCAGGCTGTACCAGCGTATAGGCTACAAAGCCTCTACGCTCGGCCACCTCTTCCATCACCCGGCTTAGTTCGTCTTCATCTCTTACATTCATAAATCTCTTGATCTCTGTGTCCGGTAGCTCGAATTGGCGCATGGTCGCATGAACGACGGCTTCTGCCGTCTCGCCAATCGAGTCTGAACAGATCGCTATAAAATGACTGCGCGCCTGAACCATTCGATTCCTCCCATTAATCCTCTGCTACCATATCGAGCAACATTTTGATGATATTTGTTTTTGTAATGCGTCCCACCACTTTCCAATGCTCTCCTGGTTTATCAGAGCTGGAAGGGACGACGACAGGCAGACTGTCGATTTGACGGGCAATGATTTTGCGCGCTGCCTCCAATACAGTGTCTTCCGGGGAAACAGTGACGACATTCGCCTGACGGGTCATCACGAGACTGACAGGGATGGTTGCCGCATTCGGATTGCCTAACGTAACCTTGAGCAGATCTTTGCGGGAAGCTACTCCTGCCAGATTCCCCTCTTCATCGGTAACGATCAGGTTACTCACGTTCTCCAGAAAAAGAGCAACCACAGCTTCCTGAATCGTTGTTGTTTCACGTACGATGACTGGAACCCCGTGAAGATCGCCGACCTTCATTTGCATGAGCCGGAATTTTTCCTCCCGGTTCGGCGTGCCCCGCTTTCCGACAAAATAACCAACCTTGGGCTTCGCATCTATATAATTCAGAATGCCCAGCTTGGATAGGTCGGTCCGAATGGTCGCCTTGCTGAGATTGAGCATTTCCGCAATCTGATCACCGGTAATCGGGGCATGCTTTTGTACGATGTTTAAAATTTCCACTTGTCTTGCCGTAAGGTCGATGATGAACGCCCCTCCTTTTTTTTCCTTGCTATCTGATATTAAATATAATACGTCATATATAATTATAAATCAACCTTTAAAAGCATATAAAACATCACATATATAAAATTAAAGCGGTTATTGATGGTTTTCTATCGTTTAAAGCACTTATACCACACCAAAAAAGCGGATACTTCATACCCTGCTCTTTCGAGTAAGACGAAGTATCCGCTCCTTTATTCGTATCTTAAAGCATCAATCGGACGCAGCTTGGACGCCTTCCGCGCCGGGTACACTCCAAACAGTACACCAACCCCCATGCAGCACAGAAAAGAGTACAGCACAGGTTCCATCGTATACACAATCGGCATATGGACAAATTTCTCCAGCAGCTTCGCGCCCCCAAGACCCGCCATAACGCCAACCAGTCCGCCCATCAGACTGAGAAAAACAGCCTCGGCCAGAAATTGCAGCATAATATCACTGCGCTGCGCACCAATCGCCTTGCGAATCCCGATCTCCCTTGTCCGTTCGGTAACGGACACCAGCATAATATTCATAATGCCAACACCGCCAACACCGAGCGCAATCGCAGCTACACCGGCCAGCAGCATATTCATAATCCGATCAACCCCGGACACTGTTTTTAAGATTCCCGTCTGGGTCATGATCTGAAAATCATCGCCCTCTGATGGCTTCAGCTCATGCCGGGCACGCAGCACCTGTCGGATTTCAGCACTCGCCTGGTCAATCTTCTCCTCCGTTGTTGCAGAAGCATTCACCTGCTGAATGCTCATATTCCCCAGCCGTTCCATCCCTGTTGTAATCGGCACATATACCTGCTGCCCGCTGTTATTCATATTGGAATTGGAATTCGTCAGTACCCCGACCACTTTAAAAGGAAGCTGCTTGATCATGATCGTTTCCCCCACCGCCCTGGAGGCATCCGGACCAAAAATATTACGGGCTGCATCGCTCCCTAGCACCACGACATTCAGTCTCTTTTCCACTTCATAGTGGGTAAAAGACCTGCCCTGAGCGAGCGACAGCTTTCTCACATGGATGAAAGCCAGCGAAGTCCCCTCAATCTGCCCACTGACCTTATTGCGGCTCCACGTAATATCCGCATTGGTCATGGCACTTGGAGCTACCTCGGCTACGGCTTTTTGCTGCTCTAGCGCAGCGATATCCTCCAGAGATATTCCTTTCGTCTGACTGAACGACATGGAGCTGGACCCATCATATGGGGCATAAGGATAAATCATGAGCAAATTATTCCCCATACTGTTAATCTGCGACGTAATCGTGGCCGTAGAGCCTTTACCGATGGCTACAATCGCGATTACAGCAGCCACCCCAATAATAATACCCAGCATGGTCAGCAAGGATCGCAGCATATTGGTTCGCAAACTGTTGAGCGATACCCGGATAATTTCCCGAAATTTCATGCCTTCACTTCCTCTGCCGCCATTCTTCGGTTCCCAACAGGCTGATCCTTTTCAATCCGTCCATCGCGAAAATGAATCAGACGCTTGGCGTATTCCGCAATTTCCTGATCATGCGTAACGAGCACAACCGTTTTACCCCGATCGTTCAGGCGTTGGAAAATCTCCATAATTTCAACGCTTGTTTTAGAGTCCAATGCGCCTGTCGGTTCATCCGCCAAAAGAATGACCGGATTGTTTACAAGTGCGCGGGCAATGGATACCCGTTGCTGCTGACCGCCTGACAGCTCATTCGGCTTGTTGTTCATCCGATCGCTCAGCCCCACGCTGGTCAGCGCCTCAATGGCACGCAAGCGCCGCTCCTTGGCTGATACCCCGGCATAGATCATGGGCAACTCTACATTATCCAAAGCCGTAGCCCTTGGGAGCAAATGAAATTTTTGAAATACAAAACCGATTTTCTGATTACGGATAATAGCCAGCTCATCTTCACGTGCATCCAGTATGGAATAACCGTCCAAATAAAATTGCCCCGAGGTAGGCAAATCCAGACAACCAATGACATTCATCATCGTAGACTTGCCTGATCCAGACGGTCCCATGATCGCCACAAAATCACCGTCAGCAATATCAAGTTGTACCTCCCGCAGGGCATGAATTTCCTGATCCCCGACCTGGTACACTTTTTTCAAATCCTCAATCTGAATGACGTATCTCATAACCGTTTAAATGCCTCCCTGCATGCCCATAGCGGAAGGGTCCGGCGGAGGTTCAGGAGCAGGCACAATAAGAGTGTCACCCTCCTTCACACCCGACTTGAGCTCGACTCGATCTGGCGTGTAAAATCCGAGTTCTACGGGCTTGAATGTGCGTGCCCCTGGATTTGCAGAGTTATTAGAGGAAACATACACGCCGTCCTGTCCCCCCTCTGATCTTAGAGCAGTCGCTGGTACGAACAACACATTTTTGTGTACCCCCAAAATAACAGCGACATTCATAATCATCCCCGTTTTCAGCTTGCCCTTCGGATCATGAACAGACAGTTCCATCAGATAAGTCGTCATGCCTTCATCTGTAGATGCCTCCGGTGAGACGAATTGCACCTTCCCAGGGAACGACTCACCCGGATAAGCATTGGTGGATAACACCGCTGAAAGTCCTTTTTTCACCTTTACAATATCGTTCTGACTAATTTTCGCAACAATTTTGAGATTGTTGGAGTCCGAGTTGTTCATGACGATAAAAGGAGCCGTCGGACTGGTCCCGACATCCCCGTTCACCTTTAAAATGACTCCGTCCCATGGTGCCGACACCTGAAGCTTGTTCAGGTCATTTTTTTTCTGTTCCAGCTCGGTGGCCAGTCTTCTAACCTCAATCCGTGCGGATTGGATATTGGAGGCATCGGCTGGAACCTCAATTTTGCGAAGCTCAGCCATAGCCGAACGATAGCCGATTTCAGCCTCTGCGATAGCATGACGCTTTTGCGACATGATTTTGCGGAATTGTAAATCCAGACCGTCATAATCTGTCTGTGCCTTATCCAGTGCTTGCTCTGCCTGCTCCATTTCACTGTTGGACACCGCTCCGGCATCATGTAAAAACTTTTGATCTTCATATGTCTTACGCGCCTGCTCCAACTGCTTTTTGGAAGCCTTTTTCTGACTTTCCGCTTCTTCCAGCTCAAATGATTCCTGCGCTGTATCGACAGCCATTTTAGCCCGAAGCACGTTTGTCTTCTGAATTTCAATATCCTCCGCCTTCGGTCCCTTTTCCAATTCAGCCAGCTTGGATTTGGATATTTCCAAACTATCGGATGCGCTCTGGATTTGCATCTTAATTTCAGAACTGTCCAGAAGAGCCAGGACTTGTCCTTTTTTCACCTTGTCTCCGGCCTTCACGTTTACCGCCGCCAGCTTATTTTCGCCTGCACTTGTGAAATTCAGCTTTACTTCCTTGGAGGCCTGCACGGTACCAGACGTATCCAGCTTCTCGCTCACATCCCCGCGCTCCACTTTAAGTATCTCGTCCTGAACTAATGGTGCAGCCTGCTCTTTGGGCAGCTTCAAATACACTGCTGTTCCGCCCCCGCCTATAACCAGCAGCACAACCGCTGTCCAGATCCACTTTTTCCTCCGTTTTCTTCGTAACTTTAACAAGGCATCGTTTAAAACCGTTTCTGCCAACTTCGTTTCCTCCTTATGTGCTCCATGGCTTGCTCAACGTGTATTCATTCTGACTCAGCTCAATCGCCAGCTCTTCCATTTGCCGTTCAATTTGGTCCACCTTCAACTGGTTATTTTTCAGCTCCAGCTCGATAATTAAGCCTCTGGCCCACTTTTTGCGAGACAGCTCCAACCCCTCTTTCGCCGTGCGCAGGCTTTCTTCCAGTTGAGCGTATTTTTTTTGGTTTTCCTTGACCGTGGCATATAAATTGCGGAGCGATTCGGCAAAATCCTTTTGTCCCTTGTCCAGCTCCTCCTTGGCTGTATCCACGTCCATTTTGGCTAGATCGTAAGCACCTGCACCGCTGTTAAAATCGAAATATCTCACATTGAGTTCCGAAGTCTTGATGCTATCCTCCAGCTTCCACAAGTTCGGATTCATATCCATCAGCTGTTGTATATGTATTTCGATATCCAGCTTCTTCGGTTCCTTGTACACTGGTCGATCCACCATTTCATAGGCTGTTCCGTTAGGCTGGCCCATCAGAAAATTCAGAGCGTCACGTGATTTTTGCAGCGCAATTTTCCCCTGCTCGACCGTCTGCTCCGCCTGGCTTCTGGCCTGTGTACTCTCGTTTTTCGCATACTCAGACAGCTTGCCACGCGCAAATTTGGCGAGTGCAATCTTTTCCTCCGCTTGAGCAATTTCAAGCGCTTCCAGATTATTTTTCACCTGATTCTCTGCCACGAACACGCTTTGATAGCTTTTCATCACATTAAAATAAATCTGATCCTTGGCGAACTGCGCCTGCTTTTTGCTGGCTAGATAGGATAATGTCGAAGAGTTATAATTTCTCCAGGATGACTCATCACCAACATATTCACCGTCTATAAAATCGACGAATGCATTTCCCAGGTCCTTTTCTGCATTCTTAAACTCAATTCTTCGACGCTCCACGTCCCGCTCGGCGGTACGCGTGTTGTAGCTATTCGTCTGTGCCCATTCCGCTGCCTGCTTGAGCGTTAATGGAGGTAAAGCCTGACCCGTTACAGAGGCGGTCTTCGATATAACCGCAGCAGACGAGGTTCCTGATATACTTGCTGACGTATTTCCTGTTGTACTTCCTGCTGCACTGTCAGCCTGAACGGTGGAAATCAAGCCTGACGACATCGTCAAAACGAGCAGCGTGGCAGCCACTTTTTGCTTCATAAGATGAATCTCTCCCCTTTCAGTGAAATCTTTCGAATTATTTCCATAGATTTCGACATAAATTTCCACAGTCTATCCGCCACCTAATTGTACTTTCAGGTTAATGTTGGTACAAGGTGTCAAACCAATACATTTTTGTAACCTTTTTTTGAGCATATTGTCGAAGTAAGCTGTTCTCTTACAAATCCGATATAAAACGAATCTGTTTTTACCTGAACTTTACCTAAATTTCAGCTAATTTTAAGGAAACCAACAGCATCTATTAAGGTTAGGAGCATATACTAGAGAAAGAATAACAGCCGCTCACTGGGAGGGTTAATAGATGATAAAAGAATCTCGCATGACAACTACGAACGAACCATCTGATTTGTGGATGACCCGATTTTTACGTGAATCCGAACAGCAAAAGAAGCAACTGATCCGGGAAGCCCGGAAAAATAACGATATACCACTTATAAATAGTATTTCTTTCCACCTTGCCCAACGGAATCAGCAGCATCTGATCAGCTAGGGATGATTTTAATAGAGATGTATCTCACTTCTAACCTAAAATGCCGATCAACGTCGCTTGGATGCGTACGTGATCGGCATTTTTAGGTTATTTCTATCTATTCGTCTTCTGTCATCGCTTGAGAGTCATGCAGGTATTTTTTCAGCGAAATTCGTCCGTTCTCCATAAACTGTATACCTTCTGCTTCCAAAAGCAGCCTTTGTAAAGAAGCTCCTTCATCGTCCTGTAGCGCGATTTCTCCCAATCGATTTACAACTCTGTGCCAGGGCAAGCGGTGCTTGCTGCTAAGCGTATGCAAAATACGCACCACCTGACGCGCCCCTCTCGGACTCCCTGCTTCCGTTGCAATTTGTCCGTAGGTCATGATTTTCCCCTCAGGGATGGACTGGATTATTTTTAATACACGAGCTGTAAAAGGCTGCATGTGATCGTCGAATCTCCTTTCTCCTAGCCGTCAACTGTGGTCTTCACGTCTCAAAACAGTGCTGATACCATACAACAGAACCATTCCGGTTCTCGCGCTGTTTTTCTATCATTATAGCACCCACAGTCTTCGGTTGGCGAAGGCTAGAATCCGCTTAGACCCTGCCTTTTTAAATCCTTAGCTACTAGACGTGCCAGTTCCTTTGCTCCCGCAACATTCGGATGCAGCGTGTCACCGTTCATATACAGGGCAAGTGTGGCTTGCGGGCCAATAGAGGTAAAATAAGCTGAGCTAAGAACGTTCAGATCGACCAAAGGCGTTTGTTCCTCTTGAGCCAGCGCTAAAATAGAGCCCCTATACCATCTATTTTCAGCAGTGTGTACATTGTTGGCGTTAAAATCCGTAGCTCGCCCCTGCGGTGTTGACAGGATTACGGTTGCCCCCTTGGCCTTGACCTGCCGGATCATATCCCGCATCCAGTCCTTAAACTCCGCTTCGCTTTCGTTATGCTTCGGGTTGGTGTCATTAATGCCCAACTGGAGAATGAAATAATCCCCCGGCTTAATGTATTTGACGATGGCCTCGAGCTGACCGTCCTGATGAAAGCCCCTTGCAATTTGCCCCCCTGACGCCATGTTACGGATCTGGAATGTATTCGTGTTTACGAATTGTGGCAATAACTGACCCCATCCGGCCTGCACGCTGCTATCCAGTGGATAGTAATTGCAGACGGTAGAATCCCCGCCGATGTAAATCGTCCGATTCGTAACGGGGTTGTTAGACAATCGCCTGATTTCCAATGCACTTATTGCAAAAGAGGTTCCCTCTTTACCTTCAGTAATCAGCAAATTCAATTGCCCATCGGTCACGGGAATTTGAAAACGGTCCTTCGCTCCGTCCCCCGTCATATTGATGACCTGATAGACTCCCTCGGCGGCAACGCTCGCTCGGGTCGTATTTCCTAGCGTGACCGATACCTCATATAATCCTGGATCAAGATCCACATCAAATGTATTTTCGCTCTTCGTACCGGTCGTCAGAAACCGTACCGCATCACTAGCGACGCCAGTACCGGATGCTCCTACATTACGTACGTTCTCGGGTGTATGAAAGCCATAACCACGCGTCGCATCGTATCGCAGGGATGCGTTCACCCCGGTATAGCCTGATTCCACTGGCCCCGCACCAAAATCAAATTTGTAATCGCCAGCCGCTCCATACGCAGGCGTAGTCCCATTCAAGCCCGGCGTACTACATAATAAAGCGACCAAAAGCATACTGGTCATTCCTTTCATCCACTTCATATCATCATTCCTCCTTCAAAATGTAGAATAACCTAAGGACATAGTTGCTTTTGTAAGCGCATACAAAAAATTGTGTTCTTTTACCTCATGGATACAGGTTTGTACCCATTTGATTCCTATGCAGGCGAAGGCCTGCTTATTCATCCGATCACTCCCTTTCAAATCAATCGCACTCTTAAACATTATAGAATAAGGGTATATTATGTAAATATCCTAATGAATAAGCCCCGCACATATTCACCTGCGGGGCCTCGTACAGAAGGAACCTTTTTGAAATTTAATTCATTTATAACATTACATTAGTCTCCAACCAAAATACCGTCGAAGCTCTCTGGACCTACCCGTATCGTACCCAGCAGGTTCGAAGAAACAAAAGCGGTGTACACCAACTGTGGCGTAATCGGCGGGTTAAAGTCATCAGCCGAGAACGCGATGACCTGAGGAGCCGTTATACTTAAGCTAAACGTAGACGTTGCCGAGTAAACAAGTGGATCGGTTGGCAAGGTACCTCTTACAATAGTGATCGTAATTCCTACTAAAGCCAGTGGCAGTTGAACCGACAGAGTACCTTTAAGCAGAACCCGCGGCGTGCCTGTAATTCCCAGTGTGTTTAATCCGATCTGCCCAAACAACTGCGGCGTATTCAAAACAGTAATCGGAATGGCAATAGAGTTTGCAAATGAGGCATTTTGAGATGTTCTTCCATCAATAAATGTTCCCATGTTTTCCCCCCCTCTCTCTACCAGATACTCATAGTCTATGAAGAGGGAAGATTATATGCTTGGACTAAATAACTTGCTAAACACACAACTTTCTCTTTATAGGCGAATGTACAGCCCTTTCCCTGGCCCCATGAATACACTAAACCAACACTGGGAAAAGGAGCGATGTAATGTCTAGGTTTAAAGCCACCTTAAGGGGGAGTCATGAAGTACCTCCTGTCAGAACAAATGCCACGGGAAATGCGGAGTTTCATTACCATAAGGAACGTCGGCAATTAAAATTCGAACTTACTGTACGCAACATTTCACGGGTAACCCAAGCGCATATTCATCTGGGACGCAAGGGTGAAAATGGTCCGGTCGTAGCTGTCCTGTTCGGCCCTTCCAAATTCGGAATTACAGTCAAAAGAGGCGTTGTCAGCGGCGTGCTGCGTGCATGTGACCTCGTCGGTCCACTCAGAGGAAGAACCATTTATGATTTAGTTTGCCAAATCAGAGAAGGCAATGCTTACGTTAATGTCCACACCGTTCGGTATCCAGATGGAGCCATTCGTGGACAGATCAGACGTTGCAAGTAACCACCGTATGACGAAAACTAGCCTATTAACAACGTATAAACGATGCCGGGTCCGTGTACACCGATGGTCAGATCATTTTCAATATCCGACGAGCGGCTGGGTCCGGTAATAAAATGAATACCTGCGGGCAATTGCTCACGTCCAACCTCATCAAAGCGGTTTAAAATTTCGCCCAGCCGCGTCTTCAGACGCTCCACCGGCAGGAGAATGATCAGCACGGTCGGCAGCAGACTGACTGCGCGGCCCTTCTCCGGCGAGGATAGCACCGCTACCGATCCGGTGTAGGCGGCGGCTTCGTCGGCGATAACGATGCCGATATCCGCCTCGGCGGCGCGTGCCTTCCAGTCCTCGACTGGATCGGTGTTCCACACCGATAGACGGGCTTCTGGCAGCGCCGATTCCAACTGGAGCGCATCCAGATCCGGCTCATTCTGCCGGATGATATAAGCCGCTCCCAGCTCTCGCGCCTTGCGCGCGATCCAGTCTGCCGTCTGCTCCAGATTCGGCAGACGTACAACATGCCCGCCAACACTTGTAAAGTTGGCGGTAAACTCTTCGATGCGCTGCTCCGCGCTCCATTCGAATTCATGCCAAAATGCAGGGGCACCGCGAAACGGCTGCACGGGCGGCTCCGTCTGTCGCGGACGCTTGAGCTTCGTTGCGATGCCATCCATAAAGCGTACCTGCTTGGCGCGGGATTCCGCTTCCATTTGATGGAGCCACGCTTCATGGGCGGTCTTTGCTTGCGCAGAAGGTTTATGCTGTTCACTCATACTGCCTACCTCCTTTACTTCTACCCGCCAAAATCGTTTCCATTCGGCTATGGACATCCGATTGCATAGCTTTGCGTTCTTGCTCCAACTCATGCTCCAGTGTTTTCCATTGCTGACGGAAGGATTTTTTCGCCAGAGAGGGAGCCACACGGTACGTATTCCAGCCCTTTAACGGGCCAACCTTAAGGGTAATTTCTCCCTTACGGACGACCGCTTTTTGGGCAATCTGCCCAAGCCGAATCGCTGCTGCGAATCGCTTCGAACTGGAAACCACTGTCGCGAACCCCTTCATCCCCGCCGTCTCCAGCTTATCTCCTTGTCCTGCCTCCACCTTGCGTCTACGCAAATAAACCAGCATATCATGCAGCGGTATTTTGACCGGACAAGCTTCATAGCACGCACCACACAGGCTGGATGCACTCGCAATGTCGTTCCACTCTTCGATGTTGCCATGCAGGGCAGGCGTAAGTACCGCACCGATAGGGCCGCTATAGGTCCCACCATACGCATGTCCGCCAATGTGACGGTAAACCGGGCAGGCATTTAGGCAAGCCCCGCAACGAATACAATTCAGCAGCTCCTGAAACTCAGGATTGCCTAGCTGAAGCGAGCGTCCGTTATCTACGATGATGATATGCATTTCCTCCGGCCCATCGGCATCTTGGCTGCGTCGTGGGCCTGAAATGCCGGACATATACATCGTCAGCTTCTGTCCGGTAGCGGAACGTGGCAGCAATGTAGCCATGACCTCCAAATCCGTCCATGATGGAATAATCCGTTCCATACCCATCAGCGTAATTTGCGTTTTGGGCAAAGTGGATACCATCCTCGCATTGCCTTCATTTTCAAACAGTACCATGGAACCCGTCTCCGCGATGGCAAAATTACAGCCTGTCATGCCAATATCCGCCTCCAGAAACTTTTCACGCAGCTTCTTGCGGACAAAACCAGCCAAAATCGTCGTATCCGCAGACAGTTCCTCCCCCGCTTCTTTGGACAGCAGTTCGGCAATTTGATAGCGGTTTTTGTGAATCGCCGGAATGACGATATGGGATGGGGCCTCGCCTGCAAGCTGAATAATATATTCACCGAGATCACTTTCAATCGTCTCGATATCCACGCCCTCCAGCGCCTGATTCAAATGTAGCTCTTCGGACACCATCGACTTGGATTTAACAACAGACCGGGCCTGATTGTGGGCAGCAATATCCAGCGTAATCCGTACCGCATCTGCTGCTGTATCGGCAAAATGGATATGCACCCCGTTGGCCCGGGCATTGTCCACAAACAAGTTCAAATAGTAGTCCAGATGGGCAATGGTATGCAGCCGAATTTGACGGCCCCGCTCACGCCATTCCTCCCAATTCCCATGCTGCTCTGAAGCCGCCTGCTTGCCGTTACGCAAACGCTCCGTCGTGAAACGGACCGCATTCCGCAGAAAATCGTCGTTCAAGGCCAGCTCGGCGCGTTTTTTGACCTTTTGGCTCATCGAATGTGAATGTACAGTGGTCATGCGTGCTTCACCCCTTCAAACAGCAGCTCGGCAAGATGCATAACCCGAACCGGCTCTTCCCGATACCTGAGATTTCCCGCAATGTTCATCAGGCAGGCCATATCCAGTCCAACCAGCACCTCGGCCTCCGTCTCCCTGATATGATCCACCTTTTCCGTCACCATGGCTCCCGAAATATCCGACATTTTTACCGCAAAAGTCCCGCCAAAGCCACAGCAATCCTCGGCAAAAGGAAGCGGCACCAACTGCAAGCCCTTTACGCTGCCAAGTAGCTGCATCGGCTCCTCCTTCACGCCCAACAAACGGGTACCATGGCAAGACGGATGGTAGGTTACGGTATGCGGAAAAGACGCGCCCACATCGGTCACGCCAAGCACCTGTACCATAAATTGCGTAAACTCATATGTCTTTTGCTCCAGTCGCCGCGCTGAGTCCAGCCATTCCGGCTCATCCTTGAACAACTCCGGATAATGATGAATCATATAAGTGCAGGAACCGGAGGGCGATACGACAAAGTCGCTGTCGTTAAACGCTTTCAAAATTGTTTTCGCTGCTGCCCTCGTTTCATCCCAGTAGCCGCTGTTATAGGACGGCTGTCCGCAGCATGTCTGCACCTTCGGAAAATCCAGTTGAACACCATATCTGGCAAGCAAGCGTGCCATCGCTTCCCCCACCTTGGGATAAATCGCATCACTCAGGCAGGTAATAAATAACGATGCCTTCATACGGAACACCCCTTCCATACATGGAATAGCTATTTATAAACTGAGCTTAAAAGTTACCTATTGCTCCACTGCGCAGTCGGATGGTGCTTCCCATCGCCACCGCCCCCGGATTTCTTGAATAAAGCCTTTCATCAGAGTAGAAATCCGGGGACAAAAGCGACCGCTACCGCTTGTACAGCACCATTCCGCCTACTCCGTTTTCGTGTACATTTTACAAGTTCATCTTAAATAGATAGTAAACGCTTTCTAATTATTTTAATGTTAAACCATTTGCCTGTGGAACGTCTGATCTAGTCTGTCGGCATTAGGGTTGAACCGACACTTACTCATTACAATAAAAATTCATTTTCGGAGGATACCAGCGGAGCGGTTCATTTGAATCTGGAGAAGCGTCAGCGCTCGCCTTTGCAGTGGGATTCTCACCTATACGTGTTTTACATCATCAAAGAATCCCACTGCAACAGCGATCGTAAGATCAAATGAAACGCGGAGCGGTCTCCCCCCCGAAAACTGCACGCTTTACACAACCGTTACCGGAATCGACAACTCTGCCAAATGACTGCGAATGGGGTCCGACAACCGCGAATCCGTAATAATCTCGGACACCTGCGACAATTTCACGACATGCGTAAACGCCTGCTGCCCAAATTTGCTCGCATCTGCCAGTAAAATCACGCGGTCTGCAATGCTGACCATTTTCTGCTTCAAACGCGCTTGCAGCTCATTCGATTCACTAATGCCCCGGTCCAGATGCACACCTTGGCTGGAGAAAAACAATTTATCCACATAATACGATTCCAACGAGCGCTCCGCGAGCGGGCCTACGAATGACAGCGAACGCTGTAGTAACTGTCCTCCGGTCGAAATGACCTCGATTTTTTCCTTACCCGCCAGCTCTGTTGCTACACGGATCGAATTCGTCAATATCGTCAGCGGAATATCCGGCAAATTCGACGCCATATACCAGGCCGTCGTGCTGGCATCCAGCAAAATACGATCATGCGGCTGAATCTGCTTTACTGCTTCCTCGGCAATCCGGCGCTTTTCCTCTGCGTTCATAATTTCCCGTACCGCATAGGGCGTTTCGGGCTGCTCGTTTTTGACGCTAACCGCTCCCCCATGCGAACGGCGCAACCGTCCCGCCTGCTCCAGACGGTCCAGATCGCGGCGGATCGTTTCCTCCGTCACTTTGCACAGCTCACTCAACTCCGACACACGTATGCTTCCTTTTTCATTGACGAGCTGTACGATCATCTCATATCTTTCTGCGACCAGCATGGCAATCTCACTCCACATCTTTAATGTACAAAAAATCCCGCCACCCGCCGGAATCGTCCGTAGGCATCCTCCCACGCTTCCGACTCGGCAGGTTCATATACCTCTACGGAAATAGAATCCGCGATGACCCGGCGTGCTTCCCATATATCGGCGAACTTTCCCTGTGCCATCCATTGTACCGCAAGATTGCCGATTGCGCTTGCTTCTGCGGGTCCAGCCCACACGGGTTTTTGAATAGAGTTGGCCGTCCATTGGCACAACAGCCGATTTTGAATTCCCCCACCGACCATATGCAACCCGTTAAACCGTTGTCCTGACACCCGTTCCGTAAGCTCCAAAACGTAACGGTACTTCAACGCCAGACTTTCCAAAATACAGCGTGTGACCTCCCCCGGTGTCTCCGGCAAAGGCTGTCCGGTATTACGGCAATATTGGCGTATGCGTGTTTTCATATCTCCGGCATGTAAAAACAGTTCATCGTCCGGGTCGATCCATGAAGCAAACGCCGGAGCCTGCTCCGCCATCTGTACCAGCTCGGGGAAAGAATAGGAGGTTCCTTGACGCTCCCACTCTCTGCGTGCCTCCTGTAAAATCCACAAGCCCATAATATTTTTAAGCAGCCTGTAGGTTCGACCCACCCCGCCTTCGTTCGTAAAATTAAACCTCAGCGTATCATCGTTGATCACGGGCTGCGGGGTTTCCGTTCCCATCAGGGACCACGTTCCGCAGCTTAAATAGGCAAATGATCGCTCCAGCGCAGGCACCGCAGCCACAGCAGATCCCGTATCATGTTCCGCGACCGCAATGACAGGAATCGCTCCGATGCCCAGATCAGTCATGACCGAAGAACGGATCGTACCTGCGGCACTTCCAGGCTCCAGTACCTTTCCAAACCAGGAACGGGGAATGCTGATACCGGACAAAAGCTCATCATCCCAGTCCTGCTGCAACGGATTATATAACTGCGTGCTGGTTGCATTGGAAAACTCATTAACCATTTCACCCGTCAGAAAATACCGCAGCAGATCGGGAATCATCAAGAAATGCTCTGCCTGCTCCAGCAACGGCGATCTCGTCTTTCGCATAGCAGCCAACTGATACATCGTATTAAATGTCAAAAACTGAATCCCTGTGCGCTGAAAAATAAACTCCTTGCCTAGTCCTTCCTGGATTTCCTCCATCACCCCGTGAGTATGCCAATCCCGATAATGATAAGGGTTACCCAGCAATTCTCCGGTTTCCCCAATCAGTCCAAAATCGACCGCCCAGGAATCAATCGCCAGGCTGGACGGGTTCACTCCCATGTGCTTGGCTTTGAGCAGTCCTTGCTGAACCTCCTGATACAGACGCAAAATATCCCAGTGCAGACGTTCCCCGACCTTGACCGGATCATTCGAAAATCGATGGATTTCCTCCACCTCTATACGTGAATCCGTCAATCGTCCGAGCAGAACCCTGCCGCTGCTTGCCCCCAAATCATATGCGAGGATGCTCACCAGCTAGCACCACCCTTGCCTCTTTGCAAAATCTGCGTGCCATAATCAGACGCTAAATAGGCTTTCATCGGATCAGCGGGTAGCCCTTGCTCCTCACGTATTGCCTTGAGCAATGGTGCAACGTCGAACTCAAACGCCTTGCGCACAGCATCCTCCGCACCCAGCACATCCTGACGATTCGCTGCTTCTTCCACCTCTGCATGATTGATCAGCAACGCCTTCGCATATTGAGTCTGCACATTCAGCACCGAGCGAATCATCGCCGGGATTTTTGGCTCAATATTGTGCGACTGGTCTATCAAATAAGCAATTTTGTCCACCGTATGCCGAATATCTGCGTCCACATCCTGAGCCGCATTTAAAATTTGATAAAAAATCAAGAACAGCTCGTACGGATTCGCGGAGCCCACGATCAGATCATCATCCGCATATTTGTAGCTGTTAAAATGAAAACCGCCCAGTCGCTTCTCATCAATTAGAAACGCAACAATATGCTCCACATTGGCTCCCGGCAAATGATGCCCTGTATCCACCAGCACCTGTGCCTGCGGTCCCAGCTTGGTCGCGTAATTGTACGCCATGCCCCAGTCGGCAATATCCGTATGATAAAAGGCTGGCTCGAACGCCTTGTATTCAATCAGCATGCGCATATCAGGCGTGAGCGCCTTATACATTTCGCTGAGTGCTTCCAGCATCCAATTTTTCCGCTTGCGGATGTCTCCCTGACCGGGATAATTCGTTCCGTCTGCAAACCATAGGCTAAAATCGTTGGAACCCGTTTCCTTCGCAATATCCACGCATTCCAGCAGGTGGTTTGTTGCCTTGCGGCGGATTGCCGGGTCTACATTGGTGACGCTGCCGAGCATGTAATCTTCATCCTGAAACAGATTCGGATTAACCGCCCCAAGCCGCAATCCGAGGCTTTCGGCATGACTGCGGAGCTTGCCGTAATTATCCACCTTATCCCACGGGATATGAATGGCGACCGATGGACACAATCCCGTTACTGCATGAACCTGTGCGGCATCCTCCAGCTTTTCGAACGGATCACGCGGCACGCCTGTTTTTTGAAAAACTTTAAACCGTGTACCTGAGTCGCCATAGCCCCATGATGGGGTTTCTATGCTAAGCGCTTTCAGCTTTGTCTTTACTTGTTCCAGGTCAATGCCCCTTTGTTGCTGCTGTTCCTCTAATAGAGCGTACGCTTTGTCACTCATCGTGGTTCCTCCTTGGAAAAAGAAGTGAGTTATGGGGAGGCCGCTTCGCGTGCGGATTGTTCTTCCGATCGCTGTTGCAACGGGATTTTTTCATTTTATAACATATGATAAGGTTAAAATCCCGTTGCAAAGGCGAACGCTACGCTTCTTCAGAACAATTCCGCCCGCTCCGCTGCTGACCACCCATAAAGTCACTTCTATTTTAATAGTGTTAGTGTGTATAGTTTCGGAAAAACATAAAACACGAAACGCAAATAAGTAATTATAACTTATTTACGTTTCTTTTATTCGACAGAGCTAACTATCATATAATCAGAGATTTATTTGAAAGTATTCCAACAGACTAACTTTTAAGTTCAGATTATTACTTCCTAGCGTGTAAAGGCTGCGGGGACGCCGCCGTCGATGGTGAGCATACAGCCTGTCGTTTTCTCCGCCTTGGATGAGGCGAAAAAGGCAATGCCCTCGGCGATATCCTGCGGGTAAATGTTTACCAGTAGCGTCGTCCGCTTGCGATAGTGTTCTTCCAGTTGATCTGGCTCGATACCGTAGGCGGCGGCGCGTTCGTTGCGCCAGTTGGAGTTCCAGATGGCGGAGCCTTGCAGAATCGCGTCCGGCAAAATCGTATTTACCCGAATGCCGTATTGGCCGCCTTCTGCGGCAATACAACGGGCGAGATGCGCTTCCAGCGCCTTGACCGAGCTGTAGGCCGTTACATTTTTACCTGCATAGACGGAGTTTTTCGAGCCGACGAACACCATGCTGCCGCCGAGCGTCTGTTCCTTCATCAGCTTGAACGCTTCCCGTGCTACCAAAAAATAACCTGTGCCCAGCACGTTTATGTTCAAATTCCATTCCTTTAATGACGTTTCGTCGAATGGACTGGAGGTGGCCAGCCCCGCATTGTTGACGATGATATCCACACCGCCGTAGGTTAGCGCGGTTTCCGCATAGGCATCCTGAATCTGGTCCTCCTGCGTCACATCCATTTTGACTGCAATAGCACGGTTTTCTCCGTAGTGGTCATTCAGCTCGGCGGCCACCTTTTGCGCGCCTTCCAGATTCAGGTCGGCCAGCACGACATGTGCTCCTTCATCCACCAAACGGCGTGCGGTTGCACTGCCGATTCCGCCTGCACCGCCTGTAATGAGCGCGATTTTGCGTGAAAATTCCGCTTCTGCCGGAGCGAGTGACAGCTTATACAACTCCAAGGGCCAGTATTCCACATTATACGATTCGTTTTCACTGAGCGAAACAAACTGTCCTAACGCCGTCGCACCCCGCATCACCGCGATAGCACGATGATACAAAGCGCCACTCACCTGTGCGTTGCTCCAGCTTTTGCCTGTGTTAATCATGCCGATGCCCGGGATTAAAATCACACGTGGCGCGGCCTCAAACATAACGTCTCCTTCATGCCGATTGCGTTCAAAATAAGCTTGGTATTGCTCCTTATAAGCTGCGATACCCTCTACGAGCTTTATTTTTAAACCCTCGACATCCTCCACGTCCGGTGTCCAGTCTACAAAAAACGGCACCACCTTGGTATAAACCAGATGATCCGGGCACGCTGCCCCGACCTGTGACAATACAGCAGAATCCTGACCATTTACAAACTCCAGCACGTCCTCTGCATCATCAAAGGTAAGGATCATTTTCTTCTCATCACTGACCGCTCCCCGAACGGATGGCATGACGCTAGACGCAATACTGCGGCGTTCCTCAGGAGTAAGCGCTTTATATTTTACGCCTCCAAACGACTGCTTTTCCTCTTGGCGAGCCTTAATATAGCTTTCTGCTTCTTGAATGATTTCAATGGTTTTCGCATAGGCTGCCTCGGAAGTTTCTCCCCATGTAACCAGACCGTGCTTTTCCATCAATACCAATTCTGCTTGCGGATGATCGAGTACACCTTGAGCAATCATCTTGGACAGCTTAAAACCAGGACGAATATAAGGTACCCATACAAAACGGTCACCGAAAATCTCTTTCGCAATTTCCTTGCCGTTATGCGCACAGCACAAGCTGATAATGGCGTCCGGGTGGGTATGATCCACATGTTTAAAAGGTAAAAAAGCGTGCAATAGTGTCTCAATCGAAGCACGCGGATGCTTGGCATCTATCATACAATTTGCCAGATACGCAACCATATCCTCGTCAGACATATCTTTCCTTTCGAACAAGGGACGGATATCCTCCATACGAAGCCCTGTAAAGTTATGCGCTTTCATTGTAGCAAGATCGGAACCGCTGCCCTTGACATACATTACTTCTACTTCACGCCCGCGAAAATCCTGTATCGTTGTTTTGGCCGAAGTATTGCCGCCTCCCCAGTTACACACGCTCCTGTCTGTGCCGATAAGGTTAGAACGATATACGAGCTGTTCCAGCGTGTTTTTTTGCTCAGATGCTTGTGAAGAATTCCACAGACTTTGTACCATAGGAAAAAGACCTCCAAGTTCAGTTTTAGTTTTGAACTGCTTTATTACAGTGGTTATTCTTGGTTTATGGAGACTATAACACTTTTGTTTTCATTTGAAAATAAGAAATACAAAAATAATCAAAAATAAATTTTAATTTTGAATAACCTGTAAAACGAATACATTGATCTGTAAAACGATAATTGCCATCCGAAAAAGAAAGCGCTTTAATAAATGTGAGTTTGGAAGGCAATCCGGAGCCGCCTCATTCAACTTGCAACAAGCACAGCCTCTTCAAGGAAGCTGGACTACTGATTTTAGCCTCTAATCATGTCGTATCGGCGTCATAGAGGTCTACGGAGGGATGAGTATGGTTACAAAGGCAGGCATTTGGAAACAGCGTCTTGGTTACGGAGTTGCCGATTTTGCGTGTAACTTGATTTGGCAAATGATCACGCTCTATTTAATGTTTTTCTATACGGATGTCATGGGGCTACAGGTACTTGCGGTCAGTGCGCTGCTGTTAGTTACACGCGTTGTGGATGGTGTGGCGGATGCCATTATGGGGATTATTATCGACAAAACCCGTACACGCTGGGGAAAATCACGGCCTTATTTTCTGTTTGGAGCTATTCCGTTCGGTATCTTGGGTATTCTTACCTTTTACGTGCCGGATATCGGTCCTGTCGGTAAACTGATTTACGCGTATTTCACCTATATGGGCCTATCGCTGGCGTATACGATGGTCAATATCCCGATGGCTTCCATTTTGCCGAGCCTCACTCGGGATGGACAGGAACGTACAGTGCTGGCGACGACCCGTATTATCTTTTCTTTCATTGGAGCTACGGCGGTTAGTGTATTGACGATGCCGCTGGTCCGTATGCTAGGTAACGGATCACAGGCGCACGGATTCTTTTGGACAATGGTTATTTTCTCGTTTGTGGATATGATGTTGTTTTTTGTAACCTTCAAAAATGTAGAAGAAAAAGTAAAGCTCCGGCAGGAAAAAGTGACGGTTGCCCAAACCTTTTCTGCGCTTAAAGGGAATACACCCTGGTACATCTTCGCAGCCAACATTATCTTTATGTTCGGAGGCATGTTTTTTCATCAAGGCAGTCTGATTTATTATTTCACGTATTATGTGAACCGCCCGGATCTGATCGGTCTGGTCGCAGGAATGGGTTCCCTTATTCCGATCATCGGTACCTTTGTCACCCCAATGCTTGCCCGGCGTATGTACAAACGTAATTTGTTCCAGATTGCAAGCGCTGTTACTGTTACAGGTATGCTGATCATGCTTATTTCTGGCACCAACATCTTCGGTTTAATCGTCGGTGCTGTCATTTCTGCCCTAGGGAACGGCGTTCGGACAGCAATTTACTTCTCCATGCAAGCCGACCCGGTTGATTACGGGGAATGGAAATCCGGCATTAGCGCAGCCGGCTTTATTTCTTCACTGAATGGTTTTATCGGAAAGGTAGCTATGGCTCTGGCAGGTGCTGTTTCCGGTGTATTTTTAACGTGGGGGAATTATGCTCCCAATCAAACACAAAGCGCTTCCGGCCTGTTCGCCATTCAACTGAATTATCTCATCATTCCGCTGATTTTAACGGTCATTTCGATGATTATTATGTACTTTTATCGTCTGGATCACATTTTCCCGCAAATCCGTAACGACATTCAGGAACGAAATCAAGCGCAGGATGCGTCTGAAGGCGAGAACACTTCGAATGTTCATGGAAATAAAGATATCCTTCCTCAATCGGTTTAATTATCCTAAAGGAGGCATTCACATGTCAGAAACATCTCCTATTCAGCAAGCTGACAAAATAAAAATTGCACGTAATGAAGCTTTTATTAACCAGGCGGTTCAAGCACAACCGCATTTGAATACGTCCACTGTCGATCCACAGCAAATGGTCGAGATTGTCCATGATGCAGACGCGATGCATGGCTGGAAAACACATCCGGTGCAATCCGTTTCCACGCTGTCGCAGCAGCATTACGGCAAGGGAGATGAATTTATTCTCGACTTTGGCACGCATCAGGTGGGATATTTGTCCTTTTCTGTTCGTTCAGTCGGCAGTCCGCCGGATGCGCCACTTCATCTCAAGCTGACCTTTGGTGAAATGCCCGTCGAAGTCGCAGAGCCCTTTTCCAACTATACAGGCTGGATTAGCAGCTCATGGCTACAGGAGGAAACGCTATATATTGACGTGCTGCCTGGTGTCATCGAGTTACCGCGTCGTTACAGTTTCCGTTATGTCAAATTTGAAATTAAAGATACGTCCATGAAATATCGTGTAGCCTTCGATGACATACAGATTCAGGCTGTAACCTCGGCAGATGCTTCACATCTTGTCCCGATGGAACATGCTGATCCACTCCTGCGGGATATTGATCAAGTCAGCATCCGTACCCTGCAAAACTGTATGCAGGAAGTGTTCGAGGATGGCCCCAAGCGGGATCGACGACTGTGGCTGGGCGATTTGCGACTTCAGGCGTTAGCTAATTATGAAACTTTTGGCAATAATGAGCTTGTTAAACGCTGCCTCTACTTGTTCGCAGGAGTACCGGATGACCGCGGCCAAGTCGCAGCGAATCTGTTCATTACGCCATCGCTCATACCGGATGATACGTATTTGTTCGACTATTCTTTGTTATTCACCGTCAGTTTGTACGATTACTTTGAGGCCACTCGGGACAGCAGCACTTTGCAGGAGCTGTGGCCGACAGCCTACCGACAAGTGGAACTGGCTTTGGAGCGTCTGAATGAACAGCACCTCCCGCCGCATACCAACGAATGGTGGTCTTTTATCGACTGGCATGAGCAGTTGGATAAGCAAGCCCCTTCTCAAGCCATACTTATTTACACGTTAAAACGGGCCATTCGATTGGCTAAACAGGTTGATCCTGACAAGCTTCCGTTCCTGAACCAGCGGTTGGAGGACGTTACGACCGCAACACTGGCCCAACTATGGGATGAAAAGCAAGGCTTCTTCGTCAGCGGTCCCAACCGCCAAATTTCGTGGGCCGGACAAATCTGGATGGCTTTGGCCGAGGTGCTGGATGCAGAGCAAAACGCAGCTCTCATGCAACGCTTGCTATCCGAGCAACCGGATATCGGCCTGACGACACCGTATATGCATCACTATTTGGTCGAAGCTTTGCTGATCACAGGTGACCGGGACGGGGCCGTAAAACATCTCAAGTCCTACTGGGGAGGTATGCTACGGGATGGAGCGGACACGTTCTGGGAATTGTACGATCCCCATAATAAAGCCTTTTCACCCTACGGCAGTTATCTGATCAACAGCTACTGTCACGCGTGGAGCTGCACCCCAACCTATTTGATTCGTAAGTATAAGCTTTAAAATATAATAAGGCCGTGCCGGGATCGGGTTTTAAGAACCTTTTCCAGCACGGGCTTTTGGTAGGTAAATCACTTAATTGCCCTCGTCTGGTAGGTTCAGGGAATATCAAGTCGTTTTTTAACGACTGCTGGTACACCTGCAGCCAAGGTAAATTCGGGTATATCCTCTTTAACAAAGGCCCCACCACCAATTATAGACCAACAACCGATGTGACGTTTCTCCCGTACCGAGGCTCCAATGCCGATATAGGCTCCCTCATCTATGGTTACATTGCCTGCCAGATTCACACCGGGGGCTATAGTTACATAATCGCCAATAACCGCATCATGACTGACGTTAACACTCCGATTGATAATTACATGATGTCCGGTCTTAATATTGTCCGACAGGACAGCCCCCTCAAAGATCATGCTTCCCCCTCCAATGGTATTTCTTCGAGAGAAACGAACACGGGGGTGTATTAGCGGGGCTGCGATACGAAATCCCGATTGAATTGTATGATAAGCAAATCGCTTCTTTAATGCCGGATCACCCACCCCCGCACATATCAGCTCTACCTCATATTTTAACGCTTCAATGTCAGTCAACGTCCCCAGTACAGGAACGCCATTAACGATCTGCCCTTTCGACTCAGGCCGTTCGTCTAAAAAACCTACCACTTGAACTCCCAGCTCTTCACATAACCAGTTGATTTCCCTTGCATGTCCGCCTGATCCCCAAATAACGATTTTCCTCATCTGGCTGTCTCTCTTCCCAGGCTCCCTAGAACGTTCACAATTCTTCGAACAATAATCTCGTCCAGCTCCTCCCACAAGGGCAGGCTGACAATATGTTTGGTAATATGCTCGGTAACATGAAGAGCAGATCGCGTATAACTCTGGAACTGCTTCTGCTGATGGCATGCCGGAGAAAAATAGGTTCTGGCTTCTATTGAATTAGAGGCTAATAACTTAACGACCTCTTGATTAGTGTGTGAATCCGGACTAAGAATAGGGATAAATTGATGGACAACCGATCCTTGCGTTTTTTGTACAGACCATCCTCGTTCTAATAAGTCTGCTTGGAGCAGTTCTTGAAGATAATATTCGTAGATAGTCCTTCTATTCTCCCGTACAGTCTTGAAATGATCGAGAGTGGCTAAAGCGATAGCAGCGGTATACTCGGATATCTTACTGTTAAGACCTTGGGAGACAGACTCCCTGCTGCTGGAGAAACCGAAATTCCCTGCCTGACGAATTCGCTTAATGAGATCCTGGTCCAAACTGTATACCAATCCACCCTCTCCAATACCGAAAGATTTGGTGGCATGAAAGCTGAATACTACAGCTCCTCCAAAGCCTTTACCAAAATGGGTGGCTTCCTCGGGAGTTATCGTTCCAAAGCTGGCAGCAGCATCAATGACTACCGGAATTCCTTGCTCCTGCAGCTTATTGTATACGGATAAATCAATGGCTGTACCGAAAGTGGCATAAGGAACGATTACCGCAATCTCATCCCCCAGCAGCTTGACTGCCTGCTCTAACTGCTCCCTATTCATTTGCCAATTCTCCGGTTCAATGTCAAGGAAGTAGGGTTCTAGCCCGCACCACTCAGCAGCAAGTGGGGTGGCAGCAAAAGTAAAGCTTGGCATAACTGCATATTTGCCCTGTGGTCGCTTGCTTTGAGAAATCGCCAAAATCAACCCGATGGTAGCGTTATGAACGGTTACAGCCGAACCGATTCCATCAAACATTTGCGCAATGACCCGCTCTTCAAACAGGTTATTTAAGGGACCATAATTGGAGTAAATCCGCGTCTCTTCTATTTTCTCAAAATTGGCAATAAATCGTTCCTTTTTTACTAAGTTAGGTCGTAAGAAGGGAATGTCGAACATGAGCCAGCCTCCTTTGTACATGGGATGAGCAAGCTAGGATTCCAATGTTTTTAATATCATTTCAATTCGCTTAATATCTGCTACAAATTGTGGACGACCCCTTATACGTTCCTGATAAGAATGAAGTGCAGTTTTAAACAAATCGTTAGTATCAAGAAATCCATCATCTCTTGAGGCAATCATAATATCTAACCATTCCGTGAACGCATTTTGACCAAGCGTCTGATTATTTTGATTGGGATGTATTCGGAAATAGCTTAGTGCTTCAGGAATATAAACTGCTTTTCCTTTGGATAGTAAGTTCAACCAGGAAGCTAAATCATTAAGAAGAGAATACTGTTTTCCTTTATAAACCCCAAACCGTTCGATAAGATCTGTTTTTTTGAAAAACACTGTCGTAGGCTCACCAATCACATTTAAACAACGAGTTAAGGCAACGTTTGCCAGCATTTTTCCGTCCATGATCCTTGTTTCTTCGTACAGCCTTTCCGTTGCATAGAGCGGTGGGATAATAGCCCCTGATTCATCAATGGTTTGCCGATACGAGGTAACCAGTGTGATATTTTCGAAATTTTCAAAGAAATAGATCATCCTTGCTATTTTTTCTTTATGAAATATGTCATCATCCATCAAGTAATTGATATATTCACCTGACGCCAAATCAAAACATTTATGCCAATTTCCGAGGAAAAGATTTTTATCATTTTTATAATATTTAATTTGGGTAAAAGAATCTAAATAAGAATCTTCAAGCATTTCTTGTACTTCATTCGTTGTACTGTCATCACAGATAATGATTTCGATGTTCGGGTAAGTTTGTTCCAATACACTGTCGATGGCGATTTTTAGTGTATGCGGCCGGTTATATGCAGGTATAACTACACTTACTAATGGGCATTCCACACTTACTCCACCTTTCTTTTATGCTTAGGTGTCTACGCCGGAGGTTTCAAACGATTTATTTGCTATGTTCATATGGGCTGGCATTTTCCTCACATCCCCGTACACATACACATACATATATATTACTGGGAAATAAAATGATGCCAGGAAAATGAATGCTTCAATAAAAACAATAACTCACGTCTGAATCGGCACCTTCCTCTCGTTGGTGTTCGAAACTGGTAAAGGGGAATGATCATGCCATTGAATTTCACTCCGCTACTGACAACTCATCTATTTGTATCGAAGAAGGTTTTAAAGGATGATGTAAAAGAATTGATAGATAGATTGGAAGAAAATCACATTACAATAAACTTGTATGAGGCTGATCATCCACTAATAGACAATAGCCTCCAAAAGCCTCGGGTTTACATCTCGCTCGGAGAAGAGTGGGGAGAATTTTCAGCACTAAAAGCGTTGCCTGGTCACGAAAAAAAACGCTGGTTGCACTTCCAATCACCAGACGAAATTCAACCTATGCATTTATTTTTCTGCTGGCTCAAGGCAACAGATCCTCTTCCGGAGAATAGAACGATTCCTCCAACACATTTTTCTTCAAACACACCTTTAATATCCGTGTTTACTGCCAGCTACAGGTCAAAAGAAAAAATTCTACGACCTTATCAATCTTTATTGAAGCAGACCTACAAGAACTGGGAATGGGTAATCGTGGATGATTCCGGTGATGAAGATGAGACATACAAGGAGTATTTACTCCCTTTAGAGGATCACCGTGTGCGGAGATATCGCCAGGATTCCCGTAATGGCTATATAGGGGCCATCAAAAGGTTTGCAGCAGGTCTATGTACTGGGGAAATTTTGGTAGAAGTCGATCATGATGATGAGCTAACTCCTGACTGCCTGGAGAAAATCGTCAAAGCATTTCAACAAAACCCTGACTGTGGCTTTGTTTATGGGGATTGTGCTGAAGTGTATGCAGAGAGCAATCATGCACATTGGTATGGCTGGGATTGTGGCTTTGGTTACAGTGTTCATTATCGAGTCTGGCTGCATGAAATGAACAGATGGCAAAATGCACAAAAACATACGACCATTAATGGCAAAACCATTCGTCATTTGGTCGGTTTACCCAATCATCCCCGTGCGTGGACGAGGGACTGTTATCATCTGATCGGAGGCCATCGCAATGAACTGCTGGTAGCAGATGATTACGATATGCTGGTCCGGACGTTTCTTTGTACTAAATTTGTAAACATCCCCGATTTGATATATATCCAATATCGTAACGAAAATGGAAATAACACTACATTCCTCAGAAATAAGCAGATTCAGGTTCTTGTAGGGGAACTAAATAGATGCTATTTTCAAAGGATTCAAATGAGATTGAAAGAGCTTAATTTACCAGAGCAATTGCCTTATCGTCGTATATGGGAGACTTCTACGGATGATCCTGCCCGGAAATCTGCTCACGTTATTCAAGAAGATACCTCAAGATTCTCGATATTGTTCCCTATCCCCCATTCCTGCCCTGAAATAGAGCATACGCAATTAATTAAGACACTCCAAAAGGGCATTGAAAACAACTTTAGGGAGATTGAAATTGTGGTTGTAGGTCGAATTCCATCAGAAATTGAAACCTATGCCTCCAAAGCTCCCAGGGGGACCATACGATGGTGGCCAATGGAGCCAAATGATTCATTAGAAACTTGTATTCAATATGGAAAATTTGTTGCGTCCTGTAAAGAGAAAGTGGTTGTGTTGCCCTAAATTGCAACAATGCTGATTAGAATATTAGCCAACAATTATTTTCCAAAACCTTTGTCGAAGTCTCTCAGAATTATTTCCATGAGACTTCGACAAAGGTTTTTTTCGTTACAGCAGAACTGCTTAATAGCAATGCGGTGATTCCTTCACCGACAAATTCGTAAACACAATTTAAGACAAAAAAATGGGGTTGTCCCAAAAGCCATGAAATGGCTGCTTGGGATAGCCCTTGTTTTTGAGTAGGATATACGTGAGCGTTTGGTGAGGA
>NZ_SLTL01000034.1:0-55075 GCF_014858585.1 Paenibacillus sp. 23TSA30-6
GTTGAACCGCCGTATACCGAACGGTACGTACGGTGGTGTGAGAGGTCGGCTACTCAGTTAATGGGTAGCCTCCTACTTGATTCGGGAGGTTTTCATTTAGATGAGAGGGAGAAGGGACGCAGACGTGATCGTATCCATTTATTGTTTGAAGTAATGATTTTGAGACTCAATATATTTATGGGAGATTACCTTGATTATGAATTGACTGAAATAAGATAGATTTTTCAGGAATATTCAGCTGAAGATGAGGAGCTAAAGAGGTACTTTTTTATAACTAAGAGGGAGCTGTATTTGATAAATATAAGTCAGAGGTTATAGGGATTAAGTCTTCTTATTCTTTTAACAATTAGTAATAAAGATAGTTTTCCATAAATTTGAATAATGTTATTATGTCTTAACGAACCTAAACCGAGGTAAATTATGACAACAATTAAAGTGACACCTGAACAACTTATATCCGTCTCTAAGAAATTTGAGCTTGCACAGCAAACCGCGATGCAAATGAATAGTCAGTTATCGCAGCAAATTTCGTTTATGGAACGATTTTGGGAGGGTATAACAAAGGAGCAATTCTATTATAGATTCCAAACATCTCAGAAGAATATGGCTGACTTTGTTAGCGTTGCTTTTAGCGGGAGCTGCTTTAATCTCGGGAAGGCTGTATGATCGTTTTGGTATCCGTATGCTGCTCCAGGGAGGCTTCTTTTTTATCACGGTTATTGCACTCCTTTTAACGGTCACAATATCTTTCCATACTTCTTACATTCTATTAGTTGTTGCTTACGCGCTCCTGCTGCTCGGGATAGGCTTTATGCTGACACCGATTACCGCCTATGCAATGATGAGTGTCCCTCATGATATCATTAGGCATGCTTCGCCTATGACAATTACCCTACGCATGTTAAGTAGTTCAATGGGAGGTGCCTTGCTTGTAACGATCATGACAGCAACTAGCTCAGTTTCTTTTTCCGGCAGCATGCTTGAAGGTATTCGTGCTTCTTTTGGAATATTAACCTTCATTTCAGGGATTGGTTTTGTCTTTTCCTTGTATCTGTCGGAGCATTCGAAACTTGACGATGCCACATTATAAAGGATATTATATATAGATTAAATCCTGAATTGAGGTGAACCACCGAGGATGAAGTATTCTAAAGCGACGAACTATGCCCTTCACACCATGCTCTTTTTAGTAGCATTAACTCCTAATAATAAGCCTGTTGGTGTACAACAGTTAGCGGATCGACAAGGGGTTTCACCTACTTACTTGTCTAAAATACTGACCAAGCTGGTCAAGGCGGGAATGATTGAATCCACTTCAGGTGCCAACGGCGGTTATAGATTGAAGCGGAACTGGGAGGATATTTCGTTTCTAGATGTCATTCATGCGATTGAAGGCACAACCTCTTTGTTCGATTGTTGTCTGAACCATGAAGCAGAATGCTTAATTCAAAAAGTAATGGTTTCAGCGGAGAACAAAATGGATGAGCATCTTAAAAGTCAAAAGCTGTCCGAACTTGCCAAAGAAATAAAAATGGTTCTGTGAGCCATATTTATTTATGAAGGGCAAATTGTGAGCTGGCCCTTTGATGAAGCCATTGCAGAATTTGGAGGTGGCGCTCGTTTTGCGCTCGCTACCAATAGTCGGGTTCGCGCTGTTCATGCACGGAATCTGCTTGGCTGGAATCCGATGGGGGAATCGATTCATTCTTGGATCGACCACAACATGAAATAGAATACCGAAAGGCACTGACACTTCGTTAGTGTCTTTTTTCTATCGGATGGGTATACATTGTGGAGATAAAAGAGGAGCGTAAGCCAAACCGATTAGCCATGAGAAATCACCATATTTATTACAGCATGCCTATAATCCAATTGACTGGTATTCTTGGGGATCAGAAGCGTTTGAAAAGGCAAAATGGGAAAATAAGCCCATTTTTTTATCTGTTGGCTATTCCACTTGTCATTGGTGTCATGTCCCCAAAATACACCTACTTAAACAAGGATTCTACTTGCGGAACATCGCCATTGCTGTAGAAAGAAAAAAAAGTATTAGACTGGCCCCAGCTATAAAAACAGCGGCAGCCGTGGACGAGTAAATAAAGTCCTAGACTGTCGCTGTTTTATTGAACTAAAGTTCTCCGTTAGTATAACAATGCATCATCTCTGCAGTTCCCGAAGGAGTTAATGCACAATGAGGACTGGGCAACTTGATAGCTGTGAAACCTTGTGGCTGACACTTCCAAGCATCATTTCTTTTATGCCACTTAGCCCACGGCTTCCAATAATAATGAGTTGCTGCTCGGAATCTCTTGCATAATTTAATATTTCATATGCAGGATCTCCCTTAAGATGAAGTGTTTCTGGGTTAATCCCCGCAGATTCTAATTTTGATTTGGCTTGTTGCAACTGTTCCAAACTCGCTTTCTCCATTTCGTTCAATATTTCTTCCAAGAAATTCTTTGGTAAATATGTCATGCCATTCGATACATATTCCTGGCTGACATTAACCAAGGTAACTTGAGTTTGTTTGTTTCGGGCTATTTCAACAGTTGCGTCGAGGAGTTTGTTCGTTATTTCAGCTTTATCAATTGCCACAATAATTTTGTCAAACATATTTATCGTCCTTTCCGTGGCAGCTCGTAACTATTTTGGCTACCTACAAAACGGTTTCTTGCTGCTCCTATACCGACTAAAAAGAGTAAGACCGAAGCGCCAAGCAGAATGAAAAGTGGCAGATTCCAACTATTTGTCGCATCATGCAGAAATCCTATAAGGGCAGGACCGATTGCGGCCAGAAGATATCCGATCGATTGCGCCATGCCAGACAGTTCCGCTGCTTGATGCGCATTTTCAGTACGTAAACCGAAAAACATCATGGACAAACTAAAGGCGCAGCCTCCACCAATTCCGAGTATTATAATCCACAACAGAATGATATTGGAGCTTCCGTATAGAAGTCCGAGCGTTCCCGTCAAAAGCAAAATGATTGTGATGACCACTAACAAACGTTGGCTAGACATGCGCCCAGCAACAACGGGGACAATAAAGGTAAATGGAAGCAGAGCTAACTGCATTATCGAGAGGTACCATCCTGATTGGTTTGAGTCAATTCCTTGCTGCTTTAAAATTTCAGGCAACCATGCGATCAACACATAGAAAACCATGGACTGTATACCCATAAACAAGGTTACTTGCCAGGCAAGAGGGGATCGCCAAACATTCACATCGTTGCTGGCCATCTGTTGACTCGTCGTGGTTGTTTGCTTCGTTTGATTTCTTAATTGGGGTAACCAAAAGAGAATCGATACAAAGCTTAGAATCCCCCATATTCCCAATGCTCCCTGCCATTTTAGACCTGCGTTCACGGCTAGCGGTACACTGATTCCCGATGCGATTGCTCCAAATAAACTCATTGAAATTGAGTAAACACCTGTCATGGAGCCAATTTTATTTGGGAAATCCCTTTTGATTAAACTTGGCAATAATACATTACATACGGCAATTGCGAATCCAAGAATTGCTGTCCCAATATACAGATTAGCTGCGCCAGATAAAGAACGTATTACAATGCCAACAGTCAGAAAGATTAGGGCAATCAAAATGATACGTTCAACCCCATACCTTCGTCCTAATTTTGGTACTAGAGGCGATAATAAAGCAAAGGCGAGCAAAGGTACCGTTGTTATCAGGCCTGCTAATGTATTTGAAATATGAACGTCATCCCTTATGAGACTCACTAAAGGACCGACTGAGGTTAAGGGAGCACGTAAATTAGCTGCAATAACAATAATGCCGAGAATTATCAGTCCTATAGAGGATGGTACGGCTTTTTTATGTTGTTTGTTCGACATTCTTCATTTTTCCTTCCTGAATTCATACGTATAATTTGTTTCCTGCTGATTGAAAAACTATGAAATAACATCCGCGCGAACAATAAAAGTATAGTATATTATATTATTTTTAACAAGAAGTATTTTATAGCACACCTGAACTCATCTAAAAAAATACAACTCTGAATTCCCGTCATGGAATTCGGAGTTGTATTTAATAAGTGGAATTTTCGACTTTTAGAAACCATACTTTAAGGATATATGGAGCACTGTTTCGCTATTCGTATGATTGGTATAAGAGTGAGGAAAATCTGCACGAAAACTGATCGTATCATATTGATTCAATGTGTAAATCTCTCCATTAACTTGAATTTCAATGGAACCAGTCATTACTGTCGCAATTTCAGTTGTATTCACATGATGACCTTCAGGGTGATACGAGCTATTCGGCTGTAAGTAAGCCCGACACATTTCAATATCGTTGCTTGCGTTTTTAAAGACTGGTTCAATGATCCAATTTTTTTGATCATTAGAAAACCGCAGTCCTTCGCCTGCTCGATACAAACTAACAGGGTCTTCTGATTTCAACAAAGCCAATAGCGGTAAAGATATGCCTTTTGAAATTTTCCATATAATCGCCAAAGTTGGATTTGTATCGCCACGCTCGATATTCCCCAGAGTAAGTTTGCTTACACCCGTTAATTCCGCTAAGTCGTCTAAGCTCATGTTTTTTTCTTTTCTGTACTTTTTCAAGACACCGCCGATTTGTAATACAATTTGTTTTGATTCATCGATTTCATCCATTTGATATTCACCTCAACAAAAAACAATTATAGCTAGTATACTGTTTATCTAGACTCTTTTCCATACAATTAGTATTGGATGGTGGACTACACTCCTATGCAAAATTCTGACGTCTATGTAACTAATCTGCCAGTTAGCTTAATGAAGCATCGTCAGTCTAATACTTTATTTTCTTTTGACAATTGTTATTCTTAATATATATAACCTTCTCAATAATTTCTTTTAGCAGACCATTTTTGGTTTCTGTTTCAACAGAAGTGCTATCAAGTATAGATATTACATCCTCAAACTTTTTGGCTTTTTGGTCATTAGTAAGTCGGATTGTTTTCGAAGTAATAATTGATAATTGACAATTTCCGCTTCTAGCTTATTGATATCTGCTTTTCTTTTATTTAGTCTGTCCAAGTATTCTTCTTTGTCGTAATCACCTTCTTCATACATATCTTTGATGCGAGAGCACTTATGAATAGTGGAGTAAGTAAAATTAGACAAATTCCTTCTGATGGACTGAACTTTATTACAAATCGAAAGTTTTCAAAAATTTCATCAAAAAAAATTATGGGAGAAGATTGGTTTAAGGAGACGAGTGTAATGAAATTTTTCCCAGCCGTAGTAGCGGATCTGGATTATCGCATGATGTATCAAAATGACCAACATTAATCATATATTTGAACGAACATTAATCGATAGCACTACCATTTATCAATTACAAGGAGAAGGGAAACCGTTTATTTTATTACATGGTTTGTTGAGTGATGGAGAGGGTTTGTTTCCTTTCGGACAAGAGATTTATGAAAAAACTGGTCAACCTGTATGGATCCTGGATCTTCCAGGATTAGGACGTTCCCCTTTTAAACGAGAGGAAAATCTTCTCAATCTGTATTTGAATATACTGAAAAAGTTATTGGGGGAAGCTACTAATGGTGCGCATGTGGCTCAAAGCCGATGTAGTCAACAACGTCTTTTTTGAGAAATTCTATAAAATTAAGCTTCATGTCAGCCAATTTATGAAGCGAATCAATAAGCATCCGATGGAAACGATAGATCGCCTGCTTGTCAGGTTATAATCTTAATTGCGGTTTATATAGAAAGTGATTGTAAATGAAATTAAAAGAGAAAAACCATAGATAAATATATAAAAGGTACAAGGAGAAGTAACAAATTGATATCTCTCCATTGGGTAAATTAAGACTAGGCATGTTTAGGCCAATACTTACGTTAAAAAGACGGTTTCCCCTTTTGGGGAAACCATACGCTATACATAATTCTTTTAAATATTTACTAAATATCCGCATTAACCATACTCTGAATTTTTTTATGTGAGAAATTGTAGTATTTATACCTCTTTGTTATAGGAACTTCTTCATTTCATTAAATGCTAACTCCCTGTGACCTGCTTGGCAGTGTTGCTCACCCCCCGTTTCTTTAGTAAATACTTTGGTTGTAATGGACGCCGCATTGATTAATTCTTGTTGGATTTGTGCGAGTCGGCTAATAGGTACGTATTGATCATCTTCTCCAGCTAATAGAAGGACATCTTGATTAATGAGTGCCCCAACGCCTTGCATCGTGTGCTTTTCGAAATTTTTAATGAGATCAAAAGGCGTTGCTTCACCGGTGTTTTCCATCCCTTTGCTAATCTTCCAATGCAAATCAATATTGTGAGTCATCATCTGTTCGAATAATGAATTCACTTGATCTACTTCATTATGATCGACTAGTTGCATCATACTCTGATAAGTTTCTTCTGGCATTCCCATTTTTAAGGCATCTAAACCACAATAGAAAATGTTAAAAGCAACTACTTTATCGATTCTCTTTTCGAAAGCTGCTGCCCGCATTGCCAAATATCCTCCCCAAGAGGCACCTACGAGACTTACACGATCTAATTTGAAATAATCAATCACCGTTGATATGGGCTTTTCCCAGTTGTGAATGAATTTTAGACCGTTTTTTAATGCAGTTCCTTGTCCTGGACCATCAAATACAATAATATTGTAATGAATTCCCTTCATAAATTTCATCATTTTAAGCATCTCTTCCATGTAAGAATCATACCCACCAAAGACAAGTAATGTTTTTGTAGCTCCAGGCGCCAACAATTTTACAGCAGGAAGATGGGAATCTTCATAGGGAATCTTGTAGGATTCATAATCAAAATCATGAAAGCCTTTATAGAAGGTTTCTCTATATTTTTGATACATTTTTTCTTTATTGGGGTCTGTGGTTGCAAGATAAAATTCTGCAGCTTGATAGTAGACTGAGGCTAAGTCATAGTCCTTGCTATCTTCACGTTTCTTTGCAGAATTGAGCCAAGCTTCATACCAACTATGGGTATCGTTTAATTTCGGAATGATTTTTTCCAAATCAGCTTCAGCTCGTTCATCTTCTTGGTAATAATCATTGATAAAACGATTAATTTGGAGATTAAATTGTTCGTTATTTACATATTGCTTAAACATATATTTTCCTCCTTCGATTTGGGTATGTGCTTACTATAGAGCATAGTTACTGCTTAAAATATAATTAATATCGTATTATCTGTAGGATATCTTACACGTTATACTTGAAGTGTTCGAAAACTTACACAAAAGGAGCAAGTGGTTGAATGGATGAAGATATCAGAATTTATAAAACAAAAATAGCTATTGAGCGAGCTTTAATTGAATTACTCCAACAACATGATTTTAAAGATATTACAATCAAAAAAATTTGTGATCAATCTCTTATCGGACGTTCTACTTTTTATAGTCATTATTTGGATAAGTACGACTTGCTAGAAAAAATAGTTAAACAGTATGCTTCTGATTTTAAAGTTGAGGTTGAACATCGTTTTGAGGCAATGGAAGACGGCAAGGTAGCAAATGCCATAGAACTTGTAACCGATAAAATGATTAAAAATAAGCTCGAGATTTCAACATTATTGGCCGTTCATGAGGTAACAGCTGATTTACGTAAGGAATTTGAACAAATTTTGTTTAGGACTTGCTTAGATTATTTAAAGCAACAGAATTATTCAACGTCGATCGCATTGGAGTATTTAGCAGAACTATATGCTGCTAACTCCATGATGTCTATCCATTGGGTTTTGAAAAATGGCAAAGATGCTAACATCATTCTTTTTTTAGATCATTTGCAGGAATATATTTTTAATCAGTTAAAGTCTGATCTATATACAAGTTAGCACGCGTGGAGTGATGTTTTTATGAACTATTTTGTGAAATGTAAAATAACACTTTGTTAAAGTTCAATCACGAATTAACAAAGTGTTATTTTAAATAATCCTTCTCGTTCACAACATCGTTTCACCAAAAGGTAACTTGCTGTAACTTTGACTTTATAATCCGTGGCTAAGTCCTAATATCTGATCATTCACATGTACATTACTTAATCCCCCGTGATAACAAACTACGGATGCAATGTCGAGATCTAAATACTTTTTCAATGAGAGACGAGCTGCATCCATATCCGGTGTGGTCGGGACATGAATTCCCCCGAGAATCCCGTTTACACTGTACATCGAATCCCCGGCGATGAGAGTTTTACTTTGTCTTAAATAAAGGCTGATATGACCAGGGGTATGCCCAGGCGTATGGATGACTCGAATTCTGCCGCAAAACGGCAGTTCCTGACCATCTATTAAGGTAACATCCACTTTGCCCTTCGGGGGATTCTCAAGGTGACTATCTTTTAAAAGGGGTATCTCCCCCTGAATATACGGCTTATCCAGTTCGTGTGCATATACTTTAATATGATTGCCACACTCCTGCAAAATCTCAGGAAGACTTCCTATATGATCCACATCCTGATGCGTCAAAATCACAACTTTTAATTTGTCGAACGACACGCCTACCTTTTCCATAGCCACGCGTAAATCTTCAATTTGCCCGGGGAATCCTGTGTCTATTAAAACAGCCATTTCTTGATCCCACAAAAGAATGGGGTGAATCATATTCCCATGAAAATCTAGCTGAAGCATTTCTACTCCCTGTGAAATTTCCATAATATCGGGCCTCCGTAAAATGAAATTGCCGCCCATGCGGCTCGCCGATTCAACAAGACATGAAAGAATAGCGTGGTTTGTTGAATCGGCGAGTGTTAAGTAATGCTAAAATAGGTTCATGGGGCGAATCCAACTCTGTAGCGTTGCCGTTCCTTAATGTCAATGGATACGGTGCGAATGGACGTAATAGGAATAACAAGCGTCTGATATTGCGTAAGGTATTTAACGAACTTGTCGTCAATCTGATCCAATACCCCGTCGCATACATGGGTCCCATCTATAAAATGAATAGTTACTTCCTTGCCTTGTAAGCTTGCTAACATGATATCACCTCATATTTTCTTGAAGTTTCTTGCGGATCATTAGGTTTTGAGCATACTCTACAAAGAAGTTATCACTTGATCAATAACACCATATTCCAGTGCCTCCTGAGCGGACATGTAAAAATCCCGATCCATATCTTTTTCGACTTTTTCAAAAGATTGCCCGGTCCGCTCAGCTGTAATACGGGTTGCCTTTTCACGAGTCCATAAAATTCGTTTTGCGCTGATCGCAATATCGCTGGCCTGCCCTTGAGCGCCACCGTGCGGCTGATGGATCATAATCTCACTGTTCGGCAGCGCCGAACGTTTCCCTTTGGTGCCGGCCAGCAACAGGATCGCGCCAAACGAAGCAGCAAATCCCGTACATATCGTATGTACATCGGGTTTGATGTACTGCATCGTATCATAAATGGCAAATCCTGCGGAAGTAGAGCCACACGGGCTGTTGATGTACATGTAAATTTCTTTTTCCGGATCTTCTGCCGCCAGGAACAATAATTGAGCAATAATACTGTTAGCCAAATGATCGTCGATGGCTGCCCCTACAAACACAATACGATCCTTTAATAGTCTGGAATAGATATCGTACGATCTTTCACCTTGAGCAGTTTGCTCGACAACATAAGGAACATAAACACTCATTTTTGATACCCCCATTTTCTTGGTTCAGTTGATTTCTCCTTGTAAACGAACCGAGGTCGTAAAAAGATACGGAGGTTTCAAAGGGAAAACGATTTGCGTAAATGGTGTAACTTTTATAACCACTTGTTCGTTTACATTGGAGGTAGCAAATGGCTTTGCTTTAGAAAAGGGCAGAATAAGACCGTGGAGGAGAAGGCCTATGAAGATAGATAATTCTATACAAATGACAGACAATATAATGAACATCGAGAACTTGGAGGAATTACAGGCAGTCCTGAAACGTTACTGTCTGTCGCTTACGAAATCAAATTGGGATGCGGAAGAATTGGCTCAGGACACTTGGGTAAAAGCATTAGGAAAGCTAAATAGCTTTGAGCATACAAATCCCAAAGCGCTTTTGCTGCGGATTGCTAAGAACACCTGGATTGATGATATACGGAGAAAAGCAGTTTACACTCGGATATTGAATAAGGAACAAACGAAAGTAACCGTACCGGATAATGAATCTTTTGAAATCGAAATAGCGTTGCAGTCCTTAATGAATCATTTATCTCCGCTTCAGAGAACTGTATTTTTGCTGCGAGATGTATTTGGCTATTCGATTAATGAGACATCCGACATGCTCGAAACAACGGAGGGAGCGGTAAAAGTTGCACTCCACCGGGCACGAAAATCGCTTGGAGCAGTCAAGGAGGATCTCCTCAAAGGAGAGTTATCCTTACCTGAAAGTGAAAACTCGAAAACTTTTCTAAGGGCGTTGACGGCGGCATATCAGATGGGAGATATTGCAGCAATGGTTATGCTCTCCCATCAGGATGTAATGGAGCCGGATGTGGTGATCGGAATCGTCAATAATAAGCTGCACCGGAGTCTCGCTTCAGTAAAACAAACGGAGTCCCAAACCATGAGTATGATAGCGGCATAGTTTGCGAAGAGAATTGCGGAGCTGATCGTAGTGAAGATAAGAATCCCATAGTCTTATATCATGTAATGACACGTATTGGAAAAGAAGGCTTCCGCACAGAGGAAATAATAAAAAATTAAGTGAATTATCATTAAATAGGGAACATAAAGATAAGCTATTAGGTCATTATAAGGTGGGAGACTTAGCAATAGCGATTATGATAAAACTTGGAGAAAAGGAAGATGAAATATCTGGATTTAGAATTTTAGATGAATTTGAAAAAATCCTCATCTATAATAATTTTCATCTTCCTTGCTGTTGCACAGTTTTAGAAATCCTTTCATTTGTTTTAAAAAAGTTGTTTAATTGTTAAATCAGTGTGTAGAGATATTGGTATTAGTTTTAATGACCAAAAATATATGTCGCATGATACGTCTACCATCTGAAATATTTTTATTTCGGAGGGGAACAATATGTATAAGGAAGAAAGACTGCCTCAAACGCAAAAGAAGGCATATTATTTTTATTGATTATTTCAATTATTTCAGTGAACACGATCGCCCCGATTATTATGGGGTTGGAACGCGGCTTTAGTAAAGAAAATTATTTAGAAACGCTAAAGATTATTCCGTTTATGTGGATTATCGTTGTTTTGTTAGTAAGATTGGTTGCAGGACCGTTAGTGGGGAAGATGATACCCAAATTCGTAGGACAAACAGATGGATTCAATGCTAGAGTTTTATTGAATACTTTATTGAATGTTACGGTCTTATCTATTCTTCTAACCATTATAGGAACTTGGGTTGGTACGAAACAAATAAGCCTAGAACCTCTTCAGAACTTCTTTCACAGTTGGTTTAGAAATTTTGGTGTAGCATTTTGGATTGAGCTATTGATTGCTCAGCCAATAGCAAGATTTGCAATGAAAAAAATACACGCAAGACAGGCTAGCCAAGAGAGAATGTAAATCCGTAACACGATACCAAAGTCATAATAAAAAACCGCATAACAACGTGTTTTTTCGTAAATCGGTAAAGTTACAAACTATGTAAAAAAAGCGCTGGTCCCAGGCTGGAACCAGCGCTTTTTCGCGTTTCGGATTACGAACTTTCGTCAGGCCAAGCAGGCCGGGTTGGCGACTTATTTCCTAAAATGACGCATTGCCGTCCGTTCGCCTCTATGCTTACTGGGCCGTTAAAATCAGTGGTCCGTCCGACGTAACTGCGATCGTATGCTCATATTGCGCTGACAACTTGCCGTCAGCCGTTCTCGCCGTCCACTGATCGTCGTCGATCGTGATACGGAACGTACCTTGGTTGATCATCGGTTCAATCGTAAACACCATGCCTTCCTTTAGCCGAATGCCTTTGCCGGCTACGCCGATATGCTCGTAGCTTGGCTCCTCGTGCAGGCTCCGCCCGATCCCATGCGCCAGCAGATCGCGTACGACCGAAAACCCGTTTGATTCCGCATGCTGTTGAATCGCCGACGTTATGTCGCCGAGCCGGCCCCCCGGGAGTGCCCGGGCGATCCCCAGATCCAAGCATTCCTTTGTCACCTTCATTAGTTTTTGCGCTTCCGGCCGGATATTGCCCACCGCATAGCACCAGCACGAATCGCCGAACCATCCGCCGTATTCCACGACGATGTCGAGCTTCAGCAAGTCGCCGTCCATAAGCGCACGGTTCGAAGGAATGCCGTGGGCCACCACATCGTTGACCGAAATGCAGGTTTCGGCGGGGAAACCGTTGTAGCCTTTCGTAAACTGCTTGCCGCCCAGCTTGGTGATGTGTCTGGCAACAAAGTCATTGATTTCCCGGGTGGTGATCCCAGGCTCGATCAGTTTGGCCACCTCGCGGTAGCAGTCCGCAACGATTTGGCTCGCCGGCTTCATCTCTTCAATTTCCCTAGGTGATTTTAAAATGATCATCTTTGTTTATTCGCTCCTTATCAATTCTATAATTTTAAAAATCGGGCGATATCCCTGGCCTCCTCGTGCAGCTTTCCGCGGCGAAGCGAAAGCGAGGCGCAGCCGACCAAGGCGGCCAGCAGCATTTCCGCGCGCTGTAGCCGATACGGCGGCTCCGCCGCGTTTCCGCCGGAAGCCCCGTCCGCCGCACGACCGGTTTCCAGAAGCGCGGCAAGCGGCGCGAGCACCTCCCGGCGAAAGGCGGCCGAGAGCGGGGCTGAGCGCGCTTCAGGCAGCGAAGCAAAGCCCTCACCGGCCAGCTTATGCAGCAGGTACAGGGCGTGGTCCTCCGCCCAAAGCTGCAGCAGCCGGATGCCGGCGGCGGCGACGGGGCTAAGCTCTGCGGCAGCGGCCGTTTCGCGGCTTCCGCTTTGGGAATCCGCAGCAGCCGAGTTCCCGGTGTCCGCCGCAGCAGCTAAGCCGAAATGCCCGCCCGCCGCTGCCTCCCCCGAAGCCGAAGCGCGTGGCGCCTTCAGTTGAGCCTCCAGCGGGACCTTTGGCGAAGGGGCCTCCAGCCATCCCCCGGCCCGCTCCAACGCGTCCCATAGCAGATCGTGGAGCAAATCGCCCTTATTACTGTAATAATGGTATACCGTGCCATAGCCGAGTCCCGCCTGCACGGCCACATCGCGGATTTCCAGTAAAGGCCCTTTATTCAAAAACACATCGGCAGCGGCTTTCCGGATTTGCGCTAGACGCCGCAGCCGGATCTCTTCGTTTTGTTCCTTCGTGCGTGGAGACATCTCGTCCGTTCACCTCTTTTATTTTTGACCTACTCTTATGTCAATATAAAACATCGGCTTGCGAATAACAAGAGTCGGGCAAACAAACGTCCCGGCAACACCTCGTAAACGAATGAAGATCAGTTATATATCAGCTCAATTTTAATAGTTTGATTGTACTGATATTATTTAGCTGGTCCCAGGTGAGCAGAAGTTATGCTATACTTGCGAAGTAAAAGGGGGTGCCTACTGATGGAGAATCTATTGGGATTGTCTGTGACTTCTTACACTCATGCAAAGCCAATTATTAGGAAAGTGTTACTTTGTATGGGGCGAAACAATTTTTAACGCTGAACAAGCTTTTTTAATATTTTTGGCTTTGCACCTTATTTTCAAGAATCAAAATAAGGGGCGAGCAAAATTGAGATATACGAATGCTACAAAAGTTTTACCTCAAAAACTAATTACGGAAATTCAAAAATATGTTCAAGGAGAGACTCTGTATATTCCTAAGCCAAAAACGGAATATATGAATTGGGGCAGTTTGAGTGGCGGGAGAAGGTTGCTTGAACAGCGAAATGCCGCAATCAGAAATGCTTTTCAAAATAGCAGCAGTATCGAGCAATTAGCTAAGGAGTTTTTCCTCTCTACCGAAACCATTAAGAAGATTGTTTATTCACATAAAAAGTAGATGGACATAACGTGATGAGCTTAGGGCGTGACCGGATGATCGCGGTGAAAAACCAATCCGGTCACGTCTTTTTGTTTGGCAAAAGATTTGATCCCACCGCCGATAGGTACAGCCAACGTTCACCCAATCGGTAGTTTATCGTTTCCAGTTCTTCGTATTACCTCCCACATCCAGATTCCCAAATATTTTTATGGCATTTCATTTTCTATTCCAAAGGTTGTACTTCATTTTTTACATTATTGTTTTTATGTCAAAAATGATTCTAAATCGTTGTTTTCATTTATAAAGTTTATTTTAATCTTTAATATATGGATATAAACGACAGCAACGACGGATTTGGAACGGTGCCGATTCTGAATAAATGAAGGGAAACATGTGTTGATTCATTGTCATTAAAACAAGAAAGTGAGGAAACGATTACTATGGGGGAACAAAAAAGTAGAAGTAGACATCTGATTGATCCAGAAATTATCAGTGCAGTTGATTTAATACCAACAACCGATCTTACCGAATCTACACTAATGGAATCACGTAAAAATCAATCTCAAATGATGCAACAAATAGATGTAACGCAGATGTACCCTATTACATTAGAAAAAAAGGTTGTGCCAAGTTATTTTAGTGGTCCAGATATTCGAATAGAAATCATTAAGCCCAAACAATCAAAGCATCATAAGATGCCTCTATATTATTCGATACACGGAGGCGGGATGGTCTTAGGAAGTCCAGTCGTGGATCGTCCTGCTAATGCATCTCTTGCTGCACAACATGGTTTCTGTTGTGTATCTGTGTACTATCGCCTAGCACCAGAGCATGTACAGCCAAGTCAGTTACAGGATTGTTATTCGGGCCTAAAATGGTGTATTGAGCATGCGGAAGAGTTAGGGATAGATACTCAGAAAGTTGCCGTAGGGGGCAGCAGCGCTGGCGGCGGTTTGGCGGCTGGCCTAGCCTTGTACATTCGTGATCAGAAGGAATTCGAAATCCATCATCTAAGATTAATGAGGCCAATGCTAGATGATCGCACAAGTACCGCACCAGAGCATCCATACGCAGGAGAGTTTATTTGGACAAAACAAAGTAATTATTTTGGCTGGAAATCTGTGTTGGGGGATGAACCGGGTCAGGAGGAGGTAAGTGAGTATTATGTGCCGGCCCGTGCTAAGTCACTGACCGGGTTACCACCGACTTATATAAATATAGGTACCATTGATTTATTCATTGATGAAGCCTTATTTTTTGCAAAACAACTGGCCTTTGATGGTGTCTTAGTGGAATTACATGTCTATCCCGGGTACCATCATATGTCTCCCGCGTTTCCGGATGCGCATTTTTCAAAAGAAGGGGCCAGAACAAGTGAATACGCCTTACTAAAAGCTCTGGAGATATTTGATATAAATTCTAATGAGTATAATGTAAACGCTAATAAGGTAGGATTGCAGTAAATAAAGCACTAATGGAGAATATCCATCAGTGCTTTTTCATATCTACTTATGATCTGAATAAACCATTTATTGATAGATTCGGTTGAGAGTCATCAGTTTAGTGGCGGCCAGCCTCAGCGTGTCAATGTCGCCAAGGCGATTGCGCTAAAACCCAAGTTGATCGTGCTGGATGAGTCGGTGAGGGGGATGGATAATGGTGTACTACCTGATGTACTTGATACTTTTTAACAATGTATTAATTCTAATCTGATATTATCTTTTTTTCATCCCTTCCGACTTTTACCACCCATTTAGGGTAAAATAGTACCAAGCATAAAATCCAACTACGGAAGTGGTGATGTCCCATGTCAACGAGCAGCAAACCGAATAGATTAGCCAAGGAAAAATCACCGTATCTGCTGCAACACGCTCACAACCCAGTTAATTGGTTCCCTTGGTCAGATGAGGCTTTTGAAATCGCCAAACGCGAGAATAAGCCCATTTTCTTATCTGTCGGCTATTCCACTTGTCATTGGTGTCATGTAATGGAAAGAGAATCCTTCGAGGATGAAGAGGTTGCGGAGATATTAAACCGGGACTATGTATCCATTAAGGTGGATCGGGAGGAACGTCCGGATGTGGATCATATTTATATGTCCATCTGTCAGACGATGACGGGGCATGGAGGCTGGCCGCTGACGATATTGATGACCCCGGATCAGAAGCCTTTTTTTGCGGGTACGTATTTGCCCAAGGAGCAGAAGTTTGGACGTGTCGGACTGTTGGAGCTGCTGGAGAAGGTGGGAACCCGGTGGAAGGAGCAGCCCGAAGAGCTGGTGGAGCTGAGTGAGCAGGTGCTAACCGAGCATGAGCGACAGGACATGCTTGCGGGGTATCGCGGTGAACTGGATGAACAGAGCTTGAATAAAGCTTTCCATCAGTACAGTCATACCTTCGATAAGGAATATGGCGGCTTCGGGGAAGCTCCGAAGTTTCCTTCTCCGCATAACTTGTCTTTTTTGCTGCGATATGCACAGCATACGGGGAATCAGCAGGCGCTGGAAATGGCAGAGAAGACGCTGGATGCGATGTCCCGGGGCGGAATCTACGACCATGTAGGTATGGGATTTTCACGGTACTCCGTGGACGAGAAGTGGCTGGTGCCGCATTTTGAAAAAATGCTGTATGACAACGCTCTGCTGGCCATCGCGTATACAGAGGCTTGGCAGGTGACGGGCAAGGAGCTGTACCGGCGGATTACGGAACAAATCTTTACATATATCGCAAGGGACATGACAGATGTAGGAGGGGGTTTTTATTCGGCGGAGGATGCGGATTCCGAAGGAGAAGAGGGCAAATTCTATGTCTGGGACGAATCTGAGGTAAGGGCTGTACTCGGCGATAAGGATGCCGCCTTTTTTAACGATTTGTATGGGATTACACCTTACGGGAATTTTGAAGGCCATAACATTCCGAACCTGATTGATATTAATCTGGAAGCCTACGGGATCAAGCATGACTTGACCGAACAGGAACTGGAACAACGGGTCAATGAGCTACGCGGCAAGCTGTTTGCTGCCAGGGAACAACGGGTTCACCCTCACAAGGATGACAAGATTTTGACCTCGTGGAACGGGTTGATGATCGCTGCTTTGGCGAAGGCGGGACAGGCTTTTGGAGATACCAGATATACAGAGCAGGCCCAGAAGGCAGAGTCGTTCCTATGGAACCAACTGAGACGGGAGGACGGACGGCTGCTGGCGCGTTATAGGGACGGAGAAGCAGCTTATCCCGGCTATGTTGATGACTATGCTTTTTATGTGTGGGGCTTGATTGAGCTGTACCAGGCCTCCTTTGACATACAATATCTGCAACGGGCGCTGACGCTTAATCAGGATATGATCGACCTGTTCTGGGATAAAGAACGGGACGGATTATTCTTTTACGGGTCAGATAGCGAGCAGCTGATTGCCAAGCCTAAAGAAATTTATGACGGAGCCATTCCGTCGGGTAACAGTATCGCGGCCCATAATTTTGTGAGGCTTGCGCGGCTAACGGGTGAATCTCGATTGGAGGACTATGCAGCCAAGCAGTTTAAGGCTTTTGGCGGCATGGTTGCTCATTACCCGTCAGGCTATTCGGCGTTGCTCAGTTCGTTGTTGTATGCAACTGGAACGACAAAGGAGATTGTTATTGTGGGCCATAGGGATGATCCGCAGACCGTACAGTTCATTCAGGCGGTTCGAGCAGGATTCAGACCCCATACAGTGATTATTTTGAAGGATGAAGGACAGCCGGAGATTACAGAGACGGTTCCTTATATCCGTGATTACGCTCTTGTGGATGGCAAACCAGCCGTATATGTGTGCGAGCATTTCGCCTGCCAGGCACCTGTCACCCGTCTCGATGATCTTAAGGCTTTACTGAATTGATTAACCTAAAATAAAAACAAATTTGATCCCCTTGGGGTAACAAGCATATGGTGATTTTCGAAAAATGACCTTATGTATGCCAACCTCAAGGGGATTATTTCATGTTTAGAGGTAGGTATAGTGAGTTAAAACTAACATTTCCTTAACATGTTCTGTGCATTTTTTTTAATAGTTTTTAGGTATATTATATTAAGGAATCGGTTCCAAGGAGCCTTGCTTCATTCAAAACTAAGTACATATACCTATTCGTTATCGTGTTTATATCTTTTTTTGTGTCGAAGTGTTTTAGAGGGAGATGATGAAGAATGGAAAAGGGGAAGTGAATTTGTCGAGTGAATAATCATTGGCAAAGCGAAGCGGTTCACAATATGCAAGCAATCCAGATGATGAATTGGAGATGTTGACTAATGAAGAAGTTTGCAGGAAAACCATGGCACATGGGAAGGATGCTCAGCAATAATTTTAAAACGAAGCTGATGGTCGCTTTTATTGCTTTTTTGATCATACCATCTATGATTGTTGGGGCTCTATCATTTGTGAGCGCCAGACAGGAGATTCTAAACCAGATTGAAGATAGCGCCGAGCAGGTCATCATCCGCACTAATTTTATTATTGATAGCGCCATTTCACCCAATGTGCATGATGCAGAATATTTCGCTGAAAGGCTAAAAGGCAACCTGGTGGAGACGGAGGAACAAGCGGCGAATTTGGAAGAATTCTTTAAGCAATATATTGCACTCCATCCTGAAACAGAATCCATTTATTATGGAACGAAGGATGGTAAATTTATAACCTATCCACAGAAGGAATTACCGGATAATTATGATCCCCGAGTCAGACCTTGGTATGAGGAGTCCATAAAGGAACAAGCAAAAACAGCGATTAGTGCGCTCAATTTCTCCGCATCCTCCAAACAAATGACGGTTACAGTGTCCAGAGCCACGACGGATGGTTCGGGTGTTATTGGCATCGATCTGAAAATTAGCGGTATTAAGGAGACACTGAACAAGATTAAAGTAGGTCGTGAAGGTTATGCCATATTGCTGGACAGCAAGCGCACTTACATTGTTCATCCGACGAAGGCACCAGGCACCAAAATTGCAGATATTGAATCACGCATGTATGAGAGCGACGCTGGTGAATACGAGTATCAGTATGAAGGTCAGTCCAAATATATGAACTATGCGACCAACAAGCTGACAGGCTGGAAAATAGGCGGAACGCTGTATTTATCTGAAGTGGATGAAGCAGCACAGCCGATTTTGATCAGCACTTTGCTTACGGTCGTCGGGTGTCTTGTGGTGGGTATAATCATTGTCTATTTCCTGATTCGTTCCATCATCAAACCTATTTTAAAATTGAAGGAACAAGCGGTTAATGTGAGCGCAGGGGATCTGACGCAGGACATTCAAGTGAAGAGTGAAGATGAGATTGGACAATTGGGACTGGCTTTCCGAAACATGCAGGATAACTTGCGATCTGTCATTCAGAACGTAGGGGAAAGTGCAGATCATGTCGCTAGATCCTCGAACGAGCTAACGGTAAGCGCAGAACAAACCAGTGCTGCAAGTGAGCAGGTATCACAGGCTGTTCAGGAAATTGCCAGTGGAGCAGAGAAGCAGACTACAGGTCTGGAAAATAACTCAGTAGCCCTTGATGAAATTGCACAGGGAGTCACACAAATTGCGGAACGCTCCATCTCGGTAGCCGATTTGGCCAGACGATCCTCTTTACAAGCAGAGGAAGGACGGAAATCCGTTGAGCAAACAGGCGAACAAATGAATTCGATTCACCATTCGGTAGAGCAATCTAACCGAATGATTCAAACCTTGCAAGCCCGCTCTCAGGAAATCGGTGAAATTACCAAGGTTATTAGTGAACTATCCAATCAGACGAACCTGCTGGCCTTGAATGCAGCGATTGAGGCGGCTAGAGCAGGTGATCATGGCAAGGGCTTTGCCATCGTTGCAGATGAGGTGCGCAAGCTGGCAGAGCAATCGCAGACATCTGCAACACAGATTGCCACATTGATTGCCGAAATTCAGCATGAAACGGAAACCACGGTTCAGACGATGAACCGTGTTACGACTGAGGTTCAGGATGGGCTGCAGATTTCCAAAGAAACCATTGTCAAGCTGGGAGACGCGATGGAAGGCATTCGGGAGACCACACCTCAGGTGGAGGAGGTCGCTGCGATTGCACAACAGATATCAGCGAGTGTACAAGAGATTGCAGCGACAGCCAACGAGCTGGCGACGATTGCAACCGGTAATGCTGCTACATCTGAGGAAGTCGCCGCTTCCTCGCAAGAGCAGCTGGCTTCCATGGAGGAAATATCAGCCTCTGCTCAGCTGCTATCAACAATGGCTGCTGAGTTGAGGTCTATGATTAGTCGTTTCAAGTATTAAAACGAACTTGAACCCTATGGAATCTATAGTACAATGAATGCTCGGGACAGTTCTTTAAGCCTTATGGCATAAGGAATCTGTCCTGAGTTTTTTTATATTTCCAATATAGCTTACAAAGTAGGGAGATTACAGGAGGGAGAACACTTGGTTCGAGACTTGGTGCTTTATGTTATCGTGATATTATTAATTGTTTTGACTTTTCAGCCACCTATTACATTTGCGCGCCGCAATCTGATTTCTCAGCTCATTCGGCAGACGATCACGCGTGTTTTTTATGGAGTGACAGGAATTCTATTCTTATATTTTGGCATAAGTGATAGAGCTCTGATGACTTGTGTTCTGGAGCTAGTGATTGGTCTGATGTTCATCGCTTTGTTTGTACGCGTTTGGATCATTAAACATACATATGAACAACGTTTACTGGACCAAAACCGTGATCTCCTAAATGTGCTTCGGGTTCAACCCGGTTTTACCTTCAGGCTGGAGAAAAGCGGCGACGAATTTTATTATAGGCTGCTCGAAGGAGGCTTGCTGGAGCGCATGGGTCTGAATCTGCAAGTCAGCTATAATCGAAGGGAGCATGTTAAGCGACTCGGGGATATTTTTGAGCTTTCCTCTGAAACGCTGGAGCAGCTTAGCGAATATTACAAACAGGCATGGTTCGGTGACCGGACGGTATTTGAGCTGGAGTTTTGGGAATACTCGGCTTTAATTACCTTACATCCGGTCAGGGAGAACGGGATCACCAAGCATGTCATCGGTCACGTAATGGATATTACGGAGTATAAAGCTTCCGAGCAGAAAAGAAAGGAGGTAGACGAGGCTAACCATGCCAAAAGCGTTTTTTTGGCTCATATGAGCCACGAAATTCGCACGCCGTTGAATGGTATTATCGGTCTGTCCAAGCTGTTGAACAAGACAGAACTGACTGCTGTCCAAAAAGACTACCTTGACAAGCTGCTCGCCTCCTCACGAACCCTCTCATCCATGCTCAATAACGTATTGGACTTTTCCAAGATGGAAGCAGGGAGTTTGGAATTGGAAAGACAGGAGTTTGAGCTGGAAAAAATGCTTAGGCATCTTGCAGAGACGGTGGGTACTTTGCTGGAACACAAAGAAATAGAGATTATTTTTATAACGGACCCCAAATTACCCAAAAGTGTTAAAGGTGATCCATTGCGGATGGAACAGGTGCTTTTAAACCTTCTGACTAATGCCGTCAAATTTACAGAACAGGGACATGTATTGTTAGAGGTGAAAATGCTAAGCCAGCAGAACGGACGGGTAGTGTTGTCCTTTATGGTGGAGGATACGGGTATAGGTATTTCCGAGGTGGGTGTGAACAAGCTGTTTGTCCCTTTTACCCAAGCGAATACATCAACCAGCCGCCGATATGGGGGCTCCGGGCTGGGTTTAGCCATTAGCAAGCATTTGGCTGAAGCCATGGGCGGGAATGTAGAGGTTGAAAGCCGATTGGGAGAATACAGTCGGTTTTACTTTAATGTCGAACTGAATATCGGGGATCTACATCCGGAAGGCGCACAGATAGAAAAACAAATAAGCGGCAAAGCCTTAATTGTTGTGCGGCATGAGCTGTTGAGATTTAGTCTGAACGAATTACTACAAAGCACAGGATTAGAAACATACACCATTTCATCCTTTCAGGAATGTGTGGAAGCTTTTCAAAATGGCGAATATTTTGATTTGGTTATGGTCGACATGGGGATGAATGGCTTTAGAGAGCTGGATACACGGAGACAATGGCTTCAATTGCTAAATAGACAGATGACTCAGGTCATTGGACTTACAACAGTGTTCCAGATGGAAGGGGTAGCGGCTGGGGACGAGGATAGCAGGGTGGATGCCTTTTTGTCTAAGCCCGTGACTCGAAACGCTGTATTGGAGGTTATCCGCTGGAGGCTGGAAAAGGAAAAGACAGTGTCTGTAGATGTTAATACTCTGGATACATATACGATGATGAGCCCTCGTTATGAAGGAGAGATGACAACACAGAAGTATCAAATTCTCATAGCGGAGGACAATGAGATTAACCAGGTGGTAATTACCGAATTCCTGGCAGAGCGCGGTTTTGAAGTAACCATGGTTGCAAACGGAAGAGAACTGTTAGAGTCACTGGAACTGCGTTCCTGGGATATGGTAATGCTTGATCTGCATATGCCAGAGATGGATGGCTTTGAGACGGCCAGACATATTCGCAGAAAGAAAGCTTTTAACAGACTTCCAATTATCGCCTTTACGGCCGATGCTACGCAGCATGAACAGGAGGTTTGCCTTCGTTCAGGCATTAATGCTGTGCTGCTCAAGCCTGTCCATGAACTGAATGCTGTAAGAGTGTTAAACAGTTGGATTCATTTAGCATGGCTGCAAGAACTAAATGGTGTTCACGCGGAACAGGCGATAGCCGGCATGGATGGCAAGGTATATATTTTCCAATTTGCCCTTTACAAATGGATTCAGGAATACCAGTATCTCGATAAAAGATTGACGAGGAAAATGGACAACGGACAGTTATCTGCCGCTCTCCGATTAATCCACTCGCTTAAGGGAGGGGCAGGAAACCTGTTTGCGTCCGGGCTGTTGGCAAAGGTCATAGAGCTGGAAAAGAGATTGAAACGTAGCCATGAAACCTCACCGGGGGAGCTGTATCCAGACTGGCGAGAGCAATTGATCTTGGTTCAAAAGGAGATTAACCAAATCAAGTCATCGGTTCCCTGGAGCTGATCGTGCTATTGCACAAATTTATAACCAATTCCCCAGATGGTCCTGATTAATTTCGGCTTTTTAGGGTCTTTTTCGATTTTCCTGCGCAAATGGTTGATATGTACGTCTACAGCCCTCTCATTAATAAAGGAGTCTGTGCCACGAAGAGCTTGAATCAAGGCATATCGGCTGAATACAATTCCCCGGTTCAAATAAAAAAGCTTCATAAGCTCAAATTCCGAAAATGTCGTCTCCACAATCTGCCCATCAACGGTAATCATTCTTCGCGCCAGATCCAAAACAATGCCTGTTTCAGGCTCGGCTTCAGGCGCAAGGCCTCTTGCCTGTAACCGTGTGATTTCAATACGACGGAAAAGAGCCTCGATTCGCGCCTTTAGCTCCTGCATACTGAAAGGCTTGCAAATATAATCGTCTGCTCCCAACGTAAGTGTACGGATGCGCTCTGAGATATTGTTTTCTGAAGAAATCACGATGATTGGCACATCCGTATGCTTGCGTACCAGTGGGCAGGGATTGACACCATCCAAATCTGGAAGCAGCAGATCTAGCAAAATAATATCAGGCTGCACCATACCCAGCCGGGCAATTCCCTCAGCCGCCTGTTCCACCCGGGTAACGTTGTAGCCTTCTCCAGTCAAATACAAGGAAAGGGTATCTCCCAGCATATTGTCATCTTCAATAATCAAAACATTAGACATGATGATATTTCCTTATCTTTCTATCAAATTCGAGCCAAATGGTTAGGATAGGTTCAATGCATTCAAAAAGTTTTTGGCAAGTTCTTTTGATAGAGTAACCCCCTTTGGACAGTCTGTCAAAAGATCAGGGGCATCGGGCAAACCAATAGCCGGGCAGAACGGATTTATACTTTTTTGATATGGAAATGCTCTATTTATAAGATTTTTAGCTCTATTCCGACATTTTTCGTGGAGAATTAACAAAATACACCAAGCCCTCGACACTCAATTACAAAAATTTAACAAAACACATTAGAATCATGCATTGACTTCAAAAATATTTATGGTATTTTATTACATAGGAGTGACATCCACTGATAGAGACCCCTTAGAAACCCCCACCACTTAATCTTCTGGAGTTTAATTTACTCTCAATAGGCTACTCTGCATTTATTTATCTGTACTCTATTCGTTCTCGTGATCGTACTCATGATTCTTTGGTGTGGCTACCCCTTTGCGATTCAGGCTGTCTTCTTATTTCAGATTACATATTTACACTTTTTTTGCTTTCCATGCTTGTATTTTTTCAAATCAGGTCAGCGGGAGGACGAGAGATTATGAACACATTCGAAGCACTGGAGTCCAATGTAAGATCCTATTGCAGAAGTTTTCCGGTTGTTTTCAACAAAGCGAAGAACGATGTGCTGTACACAGAGGCAGGAAAGGGATATATCGACTTTTTTGCCGGAGCAGGGGCTTTGAACTACGGGCACAATAATGATTTCATGAAAAACCGGCTTTTGGATTATTTAACCTCAGACCGGATTATGCATGGTTTGGACATGTTTACGACGGCCAAACAGGAGTTTATTGAATCTTTCTCCGAGCGTATTCTCCAGCCCAAGGGCTTGAATTATAAGCTGCAATTTTGCGGTCCGACTGGTACTAATGCGGTGGAGGCGGCATTGAAGCTTGCGCGCAAGGTGAAGAAAAGAAATGGAATTTTTGCTTTTATGGGCGCGTTTCACGGCATGTCGCTAGGCGGTTTGTCTGTTACCAGTAACAACTCCATGCGAGAGAGCGCCGGTGTATCCTTGAATAACGTTACCTTCATCCCTTATAACAGTACGTTTAACGGCTTGGATACCATTTTATATATGGAGCAGCTTTTAACAGATACCCATTCCGGGGTGGAAAAGCCAGCGGCCATCATTCTGGAAACGGTACAGGCTGAGGGCGGTATTAACATCGCAGATACCGAATGGCTGCGTGATTTGCGGCAGCTGTGCGATGATCATGATATTTTGCTGATTATTGACGATATACAGGTTGGCTGCGGTCGGGTTGGTTCGTTCTTCTCGTTTGAGCGGGCGGGTATCGTTCCTGATATGGTTGTTTTGTCCAAGTCAATCAGTGGCTATGGTTTGCCGATGTCCCTGTTGCTGATCAAGCCGGAATTGGATATTTGGAGTCCTGGTGAGCATAATGGCACCTTCCGTGGAAATCAGCTTGCTTTTGTCGCTGCAAAGGCAGCGCTGGAGTTCAGGGATACGGTAGGGCTGGAAGCACAGGTGAAGGAAAAAGAGGCTTTTGTCCAGCAATTTTTGCGTGAACATATTCAAACAATCGATCCTCTCATTGAAATTCGAGGCTTGGGTCTGATCTGGGGAATTGATGTATCCCACCTGGGAGAAGCGTTCGCCAAGGAGGTAGCTACTCTCTGCTTTAGTAAGGGCCTCATCATTGAGCGGGCTGGACGTAACGATACGGTGATTAAAATTATGCCTGCCCTAACGATCAGCTTGGAAAACCTGCGTGAAGGCTGCAACATCATTAAAGAATGCATGGTTCAGGTGTCCAGCACACTGGTTACTTTGTAAATCTTCATATTTTAACAGATCGACGGGAACCTCCATCACTGCTATTTTCTAGCGGTAGGAGGTTCTTTGTCAAACCACCAATAATCCGGTATGATGAGAATGATTATCAATGAACAATACTGGAGTGAAACGCTATGCAGGGAGCTACTTTTCATCATAATTTTAATCTGTTTCTTGAAAAACTGGAGCTGAACGCTGACGTTACAGGTCATAAAGCTCCGATGGAACTTACACAAACCGTGGGGAAGGGCACTATTCGCCGTTGCTCCCCGCGTCTGGATATGGAGCTTGTGGTTTCCGACTATACCTTTCATCAAAGCCGAACGATTGATTTTGTGGCTACTGTGCCTATGGTCGAGCTTACTTGCTGTTTTCGCGGCGGCCGTGAGGTTCAGGCGTCGGGAGTGCGGCATGAAATTGTGCCGGGGCATTTTTCGTTACAGCTTCTGAAGCCGGGCGAAGCCCGCTTTGAATTTACGGCGAATGAGCAATTTACGATGCTAGGCATTGGCATTCCGGTATCGACATTTCATTATTTTATGGAAGAGCCGGACGGGAGAAGGAGTGTTGATTTTGCGGATTTACTCGGACCTCATTCGTTTCGCGCTTTTCAGGCTCGCATGAATCCAGTTGCCGTCTTCAAGTTGACTCAGCTGATGCAGGGCATCCAATCCGGTTCGATGCGCAATATTGAAATGGAATGTGCCGTATTGGATTTGTGGATGCTTGCTTTACGCACCTTTTTCGAGGATAGGCATGATCCATCTGTCTCCTTGAACCGGGACGAAATCGCCAAAATTAAGAGGGCGCGTCAAATTATGCTGGAGCACATGGCGGAGCCGCCGTCTCTCTTACAGCTTTCACGTATGATCGGCATGAATGACTACAAATTGAAAATGGGCTACAAGGAAATGTTCGGAACAACCGTCTTTGGAGATCTGCGTGAACAACGGCTGGATCAGGCTCTTCATTTGCTGCAAGTCGGAGGAAATAGTGTGACGGAAGTTTCTTGTGCGGTGGGTTATTCCAATCCAAGCTACTTTGCAGAGGCATTCCGAAAAAAATACGGCTGCAACCCGGGTACGCTCGTCCGAAATCGTCTATTCGGCTAAATAAGCCATTCCCGCAAACCAGCAACGAATTCCGTTAGCTGGTAGATCAGAACTGAACCCCCGTGTAGGATGAATGGCAAGGTTACTGTACCTGTTATTCATTCATAAGAAGGGGGAACTAGGGTATGAATTCCGTACCACATGTACAAAAAGCACCTAACCCAAAACATTTCTGGACACTCGTCCTGTGCGGAACTTTACTGGTCATTACAACCACAGGCTTGGCCCGTATGGGTTATGGCGCTGTGCTTCCGTATATGCAGAAGGGGCTGCATCTGACAATATCACAGACAGGATTACTGGGAACGATCATGTTTCTGGGTTATTTGCTCACGGTAGGCTTGTCAGGTGTGCTGGCTGTACGCTGGGGAGCTAAATTGGTGCTTATAACAGGCAGTGCGGGTGTAGTGGTCAGTATGCTAGGATTGGCATGGTCGCCTTCATTTTGGGCTATCGGGTTGTTCATGTTCCTTATTGGGGCTGGCAGCTCACTTGTATTTACTCCACTGATGTCCCTGATGATCGGCTGGTTTCCGCAGCAGCGGGGGAAGGTATTAGGTATACTGTTGAGTGGCGCCGGTATCGGCATGTTATTAAGCGGTTTTCTGATCCCTGTGATCATACAGGTATTTCCTCATGACGGCTGGCGTGCTGTATGGTTGTGCTTCGGGATTATTTCGTTAGTGGTGCTTGTGTTGTCACTATTTGTTCTGAAAAATCCGGCATCTGCCTGTCAAACGGTAAGCGAGGAGGATAAGCCCCAGTGGTTGAAAAATAAAGAGCTTACCCGCATTGCTGTTTTATATTTTCTGATTGGCATGGCCTATCTAATACCTAATCTGTATCAAAGCAGCTATATGCTGGAGGCAGGTATTTCAAGCAGCACGACAGGGCTGATATATGCGTTTGCAGGGGTATTCAGCATTATAGGCGGCCCTGTATGGGGAAGTATCTCGGACAAGGCTGGGGTGCAACGAACATTTATGCTGGCGTGGATTTTTGCTGTGCTTGGGGATCTCGTTCCCATCGTTATGGACAACGTGTGGGGCTTTGCGATTTCATCTATCATTTGGGGTTCGAGCATCGGAGGACTAGTCACCTTGATCCAGGTTAAAGCTTCACAGCAGGTTCCGTCCAAATATGTTCCCTCTGCCATCGGGTTTATCTCTGTATTTTATGCAGTAGGGCAGATGCTGGGTCCGGCGCTGTCAGGCTGGATGATCGAGCATATGGGGGGCTTTGCCGCCGCTTACGGCTTGGGGGCTGTCGTCTATGTATTAGGCTTCGTGCTGAATAGCAGGGGGAAAGTCGTTTCCGTGCAATCAGAACGCAGTTCGTTATAATTCCTGATTTGAAAATTAAACTCAAAAAAAAGCCCCCTGGTCGGTAGACTGCCACATTCTGCGTCACAGCAGGTGGTAGCTCCAACCAAGGGGCATTTTCCAATACAATTAAGAAGTAACGGTTTGCACGTATTTTTGTGCGGATTGCTCAAGCTGCTCGTCGGTCAGAACCCCAGCACCATATTGTACGAAATAAGGGAGCAATTTGGCACCAATCAAGTGGCTTGTAGCTTCGAGAGGTCTCAACAGTTCTTCGATTGTGTATCTGTTCCGTCCGTCATGTTGATAGTTTTCCTCTGCACTAGCGGCAGACAGAGCAATCAGTAACTCTTTGCCCTCCAATTTGCCACCTTCGCTTCCATAAGCCCAACCGTAAGTCAGAACCACATCTTGCCATTTTTTCAGCAGGGAAGGGGTGCTATACCAGTAAAAAGGAAATTGCAGTACGATACGGTCATGCTGCTCCACGAGTTCCTGCTCTTGAGCTACATTGATTTTCTCATCCGGGTATACTTCATACAGGTTATGAACGGTTATACCCGATTGCTTTTTAAGCCCCTGGACCCATCTTTTGTTAACGCGGGACTCCGCAAGATTAGGGTGGGTTACAATAACAAGTGTTGACATATGAAAAACATCTCCCTTAACTTATTTTATGTAAGTAAATTACGTTATTACTTGTAGTTATTATAGTTTCAGCTTATATTCTTGTCAAATGGCTTGTCTTTAAAAAATAAATCCCCGGCAAGCGAGTGCCGGAGAAGTCATCCTGTGAGTATTCTCTGTCGAATTAGGCAATATGATTGAGCGAAACTATCTTATTCTTGCCAGAACGCTTGGCTTGATATAGATAGTCGTCCGCTTCCTGAAAAAACGCATCTTTGTTCATTTCTTCTGTATAGCTTTTCAGCCCAATGCTTACGGTTACGGAAATGTTTTGCTTTTTTTCGTAAAAAGTCATCTTTTCTACTTCGTGCCGGATGTTTTCGGCGATTTGATAAGCTTCTTCAAAGGTATGCTCGAACATCAGGATGGCAAATTCCTCACCACCATAGCGGGCCGCAATATCATTTGCTGTAATCTGTTCTGTAATGATTAGCGAAATGCTCTCCAAAATTTTATCTCCGAACTGGTGCCCGTAATTATCATTAATTTTCTTGAAATTATCAATATCCACTAACACAAGATGGATAATGGCGCCTTGCTCAGCATATTCGAGTGCTTTTTCATAGAAGTTCTGAAAGGACAAATGATTATAGAGCTTGGTTAACCCGTCGGTCATCGACATTTTGCTTATAATCGCATTACTAATCATTAATTCCTGGTGAGCACGCTGTGTTTTATACAAATCCAACAGCAGGTCACGGCCGCTTGCCTGAATAATAATGGCAATAAAAGTGGACATAATCAAAAAGATCAGAATCGCTACAATATCAAAGAACGACAAGTAGGTACGGAACGAACCATCCACTGCCAGCAAAAGTAAAAAGACTCCAACTTGCAAGACAAAGGAAAACCATATTAGGCGACGATTGAAGAACAGGATGGATGAGAAAATAGGCAACAAGCACAACGCCGGGATAATCCGAACATCGTAGTTTAAACGAATGATGGTCCAGCAAATGACCGTGCTTGCCATAAATAGGATCACAAATGAATATCTGTTGTATTTATAATGAACCAGCTCTGCAAGCAGATTGGAACCACACATAATCAGTGTCGGAACAATGAGAACTCCAACGTAAAATTCATAAGACGAAGCGTGGTATTCGAGAAATAAATAACAACCAAGCTGCGCAATAAAATGTACGGCTATAATCATCCAGTATAATAAAAACATCCTCCGTACCCAGCGAGCTTCCTTTAATTTATAATCGGTTGTTTGAGTAAGTCGTGTTGTCTTATTCATGATGTCACCACACTTAATGTATCTTTAGCCATTCTCGTATTATAAGGTACTATGTGATGAAGTTGAAGCTAATTTTTTAGGTGCCGATTTAGGTGCCAATGTACTTGTCAGCCCAGTAACACTTTAACCTGATGGACAGCACCATCTCCTGCAACCGGCAGAACATTGTCCGTGAGAACAGTCCCATTTATCGTGACTGTAGCTACACCCTTGGATATATGTTGTGGATTCGTGATTTGGATCACGTAGGTATCGCCGCGAAAGACGCGAGTGATTGTAAATTCGTCCCAGGCTGCAGGAATGCACGGGTCAATACGCAGACCATCCCATTCGGGCTGGATACCTAGAATAGACTGGGTAATGGCTACAAAGTTCCACGCGGCCGTGCCAGTCAGCCATGAATTTTTGGCTTCGCCTTCACGAACGGCATCCTTGCCTGCAATCATTTGCGCATATACATACGGCTCGGTACGGTGGATGTCGCTGATGTCCTCCAGGTAGGCAGGAGCAATTTTGCTATACAGCTCAAAAGCGCGATCTCCACGGCCAATCACGGCCTCCGCCATCATAATCCACGGGTTATTGTGACAGAAGATGCCCGCATTTTCCTTGTACCCTGGAGGATAAGAGGATATTTCACCCAGATTGATATAATAGCGGGAATAAGGCGGATTTTGCAGCACAATGCCATAGGGAGTCTCCAGCCGATCCCGTGTAGAGTCGAGCGCTTTTTGAGCCTGACCTTCCTCAACCCCGATTCCGGCCATCACGCAAAAACCCTGAGGCTCAATGAAAATTTGGCCTTCCTCACAATCCTTGCTACCCACTTTATTCCCATAGTGGTCGTAGGCTCGCAGAAACCAATTCCCATCAAAGCCATGCTCCAACGTGGCGGTCCGTATCTGATCCACATGGGCCTGGGCCGTGGCTGCTTCGTCATCTAATCCTCTACGCTTGCACAGCTCAATAAAATCTGGCCCTGTATATACGAATAGTCCGGCGATGAATACCGATTCCGCTATGCGACCCTCCAAATTTTGCGTGGTCTGATAGGACTCATCCGGTGTAGCAGAAAAACAATTCAGGTTCAAGCAGTCGTTCCAGTCTGCCCGGCCAATCAGTGGGAGACCATGCGGGCCGAGATTGTTAACTACATGATAAAAGGATCGCTTCAAATGCTCAAACAGGGTAGCGGTATGCTCTTCAATCCCATCGAATGGCACCTGTTCGTCCAATATGGAAAAGTCTCCCGTTTCTTTGATATACGCAGCGGTGCCAACAATTAGCCACAGCGGATCATCGTTGAAACCGCCGCCGACCTCGTGGTTTCCTTTTTTGGTTAAAGGCTGGTACTGATGGTAAGCCCCGCCGTTATCAAATTGAGTGGAGGCGATATCGATAATCCGTTCCCGCGCGCGCTCCGGTATCTGGTGGACGAAGCCGAGCAAATCCTGATTCGAATCCCGGAAGCCCATACCACGCCCGATGCCAGATTCAAAATACGAAGCGGAACGCGACATATTGAACGTAACCATACATTGATACGGGTTCCATATATTCACCATCCGGTTCAGCTTGTCGTCGTGGCTCTGAATGGTGTACTTGGAGAGCAGGTTGTTCCAATAGGCCCGCAGCTCACTCAAGGCTCGTTCAACATCGGCTTCATCCGCGAATTGAGCAATCATGGCATGAGCCTGCTTTTTGTTAATCACGCCAGGAGATTCCCATTTTTCATCCTCCCGATTTTCCACATAACCAAGTACAAAGTTAAGACTCGTTTCTTCACCTGGCTCCAATGTGATTTCGATGCAATGCGATCCTACAGGCGACCACCCGCTGGCAATAGAGTTAGAGGCTTGCCCGGAGGTGACGGTTTGCGGCTGATCCAGCCCGTTGTATAGTCCCAGAAAAGCTTCACGGTCTGTATCGAATCCTGCCATTGGACGATTGACAGAGAAGAAAGCATAGTGGTTGCGACGCTCACGATATTCCGTTTTGTGATAGATGACGGAGTCCTGTATTTCGACCTCGCCCGTGTTCAGGTTGCGTTGAAAATTGGTCATATCGTCATAGGCGTTCCACAGACAAAATTCCACGAAAGAAAAGAGTTTGATCTTTTTAGTCTGTGCAGAGGTGTTCTGAAGCTTGACCTGATGTACTTCTCCATCAAAGGACAGCGGTACAAAAGCCAACTGCGTCGCCCGGATACCGTTACGTTCACCCATAATTGAAGTATAGCCAAGCCCATGTCGGCACTCATACAGATCCAGCTCCCGTTTAACCGGCATCCAGCCCGGTGTCCAGTAATCCCTGTCATCATGAATATAAAAATAGCGACCGCCGTTATCGACAGGAATATTGTTGTATCGGTATCGTGTTAAGCGACGTAAGCGCGCATCCCGGTAAAATGCATAGCCGCCGCCTGTATTGGAGATCAGTCCAAAAAATCGTTCGTTGCCTAAATAATTGATCCAGGGATATGGGGTTTGAGGGGTGTGGATGACATATTCTTGGTTAGCATCATCGAAGAAACCGTACTTCATGGCGCAGAACTCCTCTCGAATTTAAAGAAATAAGGCCAAACACATTATTATATTCAAAAATGAAGCTGTTCTTCCTAAAAGAATCGGTTTCCTGCCTGATGCAAAAGATGCTTGATTTCCCCGACCTTGTTTCTTGAATTTGCAAAATATTTGAAATGGGTAAATATACCTTTTTATGCTAAAATGAAAGAGTAAGGACTCAGCATGGCAGGAGGTTGCAAGGATGGCACCCATCACATTGTTTTTCATTCCATATGCGGGCGGATCGGCATCGGTCAGCTTCAAATGGAAAAAGCTGCTGCTTCCGCAGATTAAGCTTGTTCCGCTGGAGCTGGCGGGCAGAGGTATTCGTTCCGGTGAACCGTTAAAGGACAGCATTGAGGAAATGAGCGAGGATTTATTGCTCAAGATCAGTCAAGAAATAGCCCCCGGCGATCCTTATGCCATTTATGGTCACAGTATGGGAACGATGATCGCATTCGAGCTGTATTACAAGCTGGTGGCTGGCGGTTATGGGAAACCTGCTCATCTGTTCGTATCTGGGGGACGGGCACCGCATGTCCCGAGAGATTTCCCGTGGGCCCATGATCTTCCCGCAGAGCAGTTCAGGACGCATTTGCAGCGGTATGGTCAGCTTTCGGAGGCCATTTTTGACAATCGCGAATTGTACGACTATTTTATCCCGGTGCTAAGAGCGGACTTCAAAGCCGTTGAGACGTATGAGTACATGGCCCCAGCCGTACCTTTGAATTGTTCGGTCACAGCATTGACAGGGCTGACCGATAACACAATGACCTTGCAGGATGCGGAGGCGTGGGGGCAGCATACGGATCAGAATTTTCGTATTTTCACCTTTGATGGAGGACACTTTTTTATTCATGACGAGGTGGAGAGGATTACGCAAATCATTAATGAGACCTTGGAACGAAGTGCTGTGACAAACAGGATGCAACATTAAAAAAGAAGAGGTGATTGGAAGTGACTGTAGGCGTATTGGCGCATTTATTTGGCAAGTTGCCTTATCGCGAGTTGGCTGCAAAGGTAGGAGCGGCGGGCTTTACTCATGTTCAACTGGCTCCATGGAGAGCGATCAGTGATGTGGACTTTAACAAACCGGGCAAGTTCAGTCCGGGATTGGCACTGTCTATCGCGGAGGCATTCCGTCAGCATGGAGTTTCTATATCGGTGCTTGGCTGCTATTTGCATTTTTTTGAAAAGGATGAGGATCTTCTACGTGAAAATGTAGAGCGCTTTAAAGAGCTGATCCGATACGCAAGCCTGTTAGGGGCACCGATGGTGGCTGCCGAAGTCGGACGTAATGAGGATGGAAGCGCATATACGGAACGAGACTGGAAGGTTGTAAAAGAAGTTGTGCGCGAATTAGCGGACGAGGCGGGAAAATGGGGCGTGTTCGTCGGATTGGAGGCCGCTAACGATCATTTGGTCGGAACGGCGGTAGAGCTGGCTACCTTGCTGGAGGAAGTACCGTCATCCCAGATCGGCGTAGTGATAGATCCGGGCAATCTGCTGAAAACGGAAAATCTGGCACGACAGGATGAAGTCATCCGCGAAGCGTTTCAACTGCTGGGACCCCGGATTATCGCGGCGCATGCCAAAGACCGGCGTTTGTCATCGACAGGTGAGATCGAGACCGTACCGCCGGGCTTTGGCGACATGAACTATGGTCTATACATGGAGCTACTGGAACAGTACAAGCCGGGGGTTCACATCATTATGGAGGCCGCGCAGGAGCACCAGATGGCTGAATCGAAACGCTACATCGAGAGCCATCGCTTATCGGCTCAAAAGGCGCAAGATGTACAGACGAAATAATATTATTCTTTCATATTTGGGAATTTCTCAGGAGATTTGGAAGCGTCTACTTTTCCAAGTCTCTTTTCTTTAGCTTTGTTTAATCCTGCACTACCGCCACAATCACAAGTACCCAACTTGCTAAAAAAGCCACTCCGCCAATCGGGGTAATCGCTCCGAGCTTCTTCACACCGGACAAGCTAAGGGCATACAAACTGCCGGAGAACAGGAGAATACCTGCTAGCATTACCCAGCCTGCGGTAACAATCAGAGAAGAATGGACCAGATTTCCTGCAACTACTCCGAGCAGAATCAAGCCCAAGCCATGAGCAATATGATATTGGATACCTGTCTGGAATATGCTCATCATATCTGCAGAAAGTCTTTTTTTCAAAGCATGTGCTCCGAAAGCTCCCAGAACTACAGCTAAAACCATCATTATACAACCAAGCCCCAGTAAAATTTTCATATTATAACGCCTCCCTGTAAAATCGTACCGATTTCCTGTAATTTCGTCAATTTTCATTACTAAACCCTAAACATATTGATTTTTTCGACTCTCATTTGGCGGTGGGTATGGTATATTTTTTCCAGGGCCAATGTGAAGCATTTGGAGCTAATGGACAGCGTGTCCTCCACTTTTTTGACGGGAAAGTGAGGTGATGGTGCTGTCTTTTTGTGCAGTCGTTTTTCGGAACAAAAGCTTGTGTAAAGCCAAAATTGATATTGGAGAGGATGGATGCAAAAGTGATCAGCAGAAAATCCGTGTTCAGGAAATCTGTCTCTATGGTCATGTCAGCCATTTTGGTACTTCCGCTAACTTTAGGCATATTTCAAGCCGAACCCGACCGTGCATCAGCCGCAACACCGGAATCCACACGCTTCCTTCAATTGTATAAACAACTGAAGGACCCGGCCAGCGGATATTTTTCCAAGGAGGGTATTCCTTATCATTCGGTTGAAACCCTGATGAGCGAGGCTCCGGACTACGGACACTTAACGACCTCGGAAGCGTATAGCTACTGGATGTGGCTGGAAGTGCTGTATGGCCATTATACCGGGGATTGGGGACATTTGGAATCGGCATGGGATAACATGGAGAAATACATCATTCCTGTTAATGAGGGTGACGGCAAGGAAGAGCAGCCTACCATGAGTAACTACAATCCTAACAGCCCAGCCACCTATGCAGCAGAGTATCCGCAGCCGGATCAATATCCAAGCCGTCTGAGTGGTCAGTATAGCGGTGGCAAGGACCCGCTGGATGCAGAGTTGAAGGCAACCTATGGCAACAATCAGACCTATCTGATGCATTGGCTGCTGGACGTGGATAATTGGTACGGTTTTGGCAATCTGCTGAATCCGTCTCATACAGCGACCTATGTGAACACCTTCCAACGCGGGGAGCAGGAATCGGTTTGGGAAGCCGTCCCGCATCCATCGCAGGATAATCAAAAATTTGGTAAAGCAAATGAAGGCTTTATGAGCCTGTTCACCAAGGAAAATAATGCTCCTGCACAGCAATGGCGCTACACGAATGCCACCGATGCGGACGCACGGGCGGTTCAAGCCATGTATTGGGCTAAAGAGCTGGGGTATGACAACTCCGTTTATTTGGATAAAGCAAAAAAGATGGGGGACTTCTTGCGGTACGGCATGTACGATAAATACTTCCAGAAAACCGGAAGCGCTTCCAACGGAACCCCGGTAGCTGGTACCGGCAAGGATGCAAGCCATTATCTGATGGCATGGTATACGTCATGGGGTGGCGGACTGGGTCAAAGCGGCAACTGGGCTTGGCGGATTGGCGCCAGCCACGCGCATCAGGGCTACCAAAATGTCGTTGCGGCTTACGCGTTATCCGATCAGGATGGCGGATTAATACCAAATTCACCAACGGCGGGACAGGATTGGGCTACCTCGTTGAAGCGCCAACTGGAATTTTATACGTGGCTGCAATCCGATGAGGGAGCCATTGCAGGTGGAGCAACGAATAGCTGGGATGGTGCCTACAAGGCGTATCCGTCTGGCACAAGCACCTTCTATGGATTGGCTTATACAGGCGCTCCTGTATACCAAGATCCACCGTCCAACAATTGGTTCGGAATGCAGGCTTGGCCTGTCGAGCGGGTTGCCGAGCTGTACTACATTTTAGCCAAGAAGGGTGATACTTCTTCCGAGCAGTTTAAAATGGCCAAGCAAGTGACGGAAAACTGGGTAGCATGGTCCAAGAGCTATGCATTTGCCAACGAACGTCCTGTGACAGACGCGCAGGGGTACTATTTGGACGCTCAAGGCAAGCGCATTCTGGGTGGTAAAAATCCGAAGGTTGCCACTACAGCAGCTAAAGGCGAGTTCTGGGTGCCAGGCAATCTGGAATGGAGCGGGAAGCCAGAAACCTGGACCGGATTTGCCAATCATAAGGGGAATGCCAATCTGCATGTGGTAACGAAGAATCCAGGGCAAGATGCGGGAGTGCTGGGCAGTTATGTTAAAGCGCTTACTTTCTTTGCTGCCGGAACGAAGGCCGAAAAAGGAGATTACACCGCATTAGGCAAGGAAGCCAAGGATCTGTCCAAAGCTTTGCTCGATGCTGCATGGGGTTACAACGACGGCGTAGGCATTACCACAAAGGAAGCACGTGAGGATTATTATCGTTATTTTACGAAAGAAGTGTATATCCCGAACGGATGGAGTGGTAAAACGGGGCAAGGCAACACCATTCCTGGCGCAGCCGCTACCGCATCTGATCCGTCCAAGGGAGGCAATGGTACGTATTCTAGCTACACCGATATCCGGCCTAACATCACCAAAGATCCGCAGTGGTCTTATCTCAAGGACAAATACACAACTTCATGGAATAATCAGACGAAAAAATGGGATAAAGGTGCTCCGGAATTTACGTATCACCGTTTTTGGTCCCAAGTCGATATGGCGACAGCTTATGCCGAATATGACCGTCTCATCAACAATAGTGGAACAACCGAGCCGACAGCTCCCAAAGCTCCGGCCAATGTGAAAGCAAGTACCGGGGATGCTCAGGTTACACTGAGCTGGAGCAAAGCGACGGGGGCCGACAGCTATACCGTCAAGCGCTCCACAACCAGTGGAGGACCTTATACCACGGTAGCCACAGTAACAGACAGCACTTACAAGGATACAGGAGTGGTGAATGAAACCACCTATTATTATGTAACAAATGCAACCAATTCCTTGGGAACCAGCCCGGATTCTGCCGAGGTCAGCGCCAAGCCGACAGCAGCATCCGTTCCGGCTACGGGAGATGTGATTGCCCAATACCACGTGGGCGACACGAACCCGGGAGATAATCAGATCCGTCCGCTTTTCCGTGTTGTAAACAAGGGGAAAGAGGCTGTTGATCTGAAGACTGTCAAGCTCCGGTATTATTATACAGTGGATGGCGACAAGCCGCAGGAATTTCATTGTGACTATGCACAGCTCGGTAGCGGCAACGTTCAGGGACGTATTGTGAAGCTGGATAAGGCCGTGACGGGTGCAGATTACTATCTGGAAATCTCCTTTGGAGCTGGTGCGGGAAGTCTGGCAGCAGGAGCCAATACGGGGGATATTCAGGTTCGCTTGAACAAAACGGACTGGAGCAATTATAACGAAAGTGATGATTTTTCCTATGATGCGACCAAAACGTCTTATACAGATTGGGACAAAACGCCTCTGTATGTGAACGACCAACGCGTATGGGGTCTGGAGCCTTGAATGTAAAATAAACATTGGGTGAGACGAGCGCAATGTAAGGAGGGGGGAACCTCACATTGTATTGCGCCCGTTTTCCAATGATATTTCTCCGATATTGTATATTCCCGCCGACACTCTTGTGGTACACTAAGATCGCTACATCATTACATATATGACCGAGGTGACCTGAGACATGAAAGACAATTTGGCACAGGCTCTGAATGAGCAAATGAATTTTGAATTTTACTCCGCTCACGTATATCTGGCAATGGCTGCTTATTGCTCCAGCGAAAGTCTGGATGGGTTCGCAAACTTTTTCCTGGTACAAGCTGAAGAGGAACGGTTTCATGCCATGAAGCTGTACAAATATATTAATGATCGCAGAGGACGCGCCACATTGGCAGCATTACCGGAGCCTAAAAACAGCTACGATTCTATGCTGGATGTGTTCGAGCACGGCTACAAGCATGAGCAGCAAAATACGCAGAAATTTTATCATTTGGCTGACTTGGCTCTGGACGGACGTGAGCATGCGACGATCCATTTCCTGAAATGGTTTATTGATGAGCAAGTCGAAGAGGAAGCTCTGTTCGACAGTGTAATCCAGAAGCTCAAACGGATTGAAAGGGACAGCAATGCCTTTTATATGCTGGACAGTGAGTTTGCCAATCGCACCTTTGTAGCCCCTGCGGAATAAAGCAACATGTATGGACGAAAAAGCAGAGAAGCCCGGTTTGCGGGCTTCTCTGCTTTTTTTATAATCAGGTATAAGCTTGGCACATTAGCCGATTCGAGGATATTAAAGGCACAATAAGTCTTTAATTTAGGCGTAGTCATGAAATTTACAAAGCGACAAATTATGCCCTGCACACAGTGCTCATGCTCGTTACTGCTTCGTCGGTTGGCCGATAGGCGTTTAGCATTTGGCAAGGAGATGAGCATCATGATTTACGATTGTGCTATTATTGGCGGAGGACCCGCCGGATTGAATGCAGCCCTTGTGCTTGGCCGGGCAAGACGAAGCGTGGCTTTAATCGACAACAACCAGCCCAGAGATGCCGTTACGCATGCGTCGCATGGCTTTATTACGAAAGACGGCGTAACGCCGGCCGAGTTCCGTCGAGTTGCTTATGAGGAAGTACTGCGCAATCCGTCTGTCGATCATCTGCAAACCGAGGTTGTTTCGATTGACAAAACTGAATTCGGATTTGAGGTGCTTGATTCGTCCGGCCTTCATCGGCCAAAATGGACAGCTTGAGCATGTTCGCTTTACGGATGGAACTCAAGTCTTGAGGGCTAGAACCTCAATACCTGGTGTATATGCCGCCGGGGATTCTTCATACTTCATGCCTTCCCAAATGATTTTTGCCGCGGCCGACGGCAGCCGAACCGCTATGTGTGTATATATGGATTTAACGGAGGAAGATTTTGCAATTCGTGCTCACTTTCGTTAGGTTATCGTTATTTTAAATATACTTATAGAAAAAATTAATTTGTCGCTGGATGGAGAGCATGCTACAGTTATTTTATCTTTTATACCTTATTAAGCAGATGGGATTAATAAATTATTAATTATACAGGAGAGGTGGGTTAACATGAGCGAAATCTATCGCCTGGCACAACAGGAAGATGCAGAGAGATTGCAGTACGTAACTTATGAGGCATACGAAACGATTCGGCAGTTGGAGCTTAAATGGCCTGCCGCTCAGGCAGACATTCCTCTCATTCAGGAGAATATTAAAAATAATGACTGCTACGTGCTGGAAGTCGATGGCGTAATTCAGGCTACGGTGAGCCATCTCAAAAATAGAGCTCTTAATTTTATAACCGATCTACCATTTGTCATGTGGTTTGCCGTCGACCCGGCTGCTCAGGGCAAGGGCTACGGACGCAAGCTGCTAAACTGGGTAGAGCAGAATATTATCCGTGATCAGGTGGGAGCTCCTGCCGTTACGCTGGCAACAGCCGAAAAGCATCCCTATCTGCTGTCTATGTATGAGCGTTGGGGGTATGAGCGTATCCATGCGTTTGACCATGGTACAGGAGACGGAACGATGCATTTACTGCGTAAAGTTGTGAATCCCCAATTATTTGAAACGTATATTCGTGAAAAAAACGGAGCAGAGACTGCTAACCGCAATTAGACCCGATACCCGGGATGGGACGAAGCCGATTCGTTCTCCGAAAGGGGGTTTCATGAAATGAAGTTTGTGTTATTCAGCCTGATGGCTAATCTGCCTAATGCGATTACCGGGGAAACCTGGAGCTCGCAGCAAAAATTCCAAAATGTAATCAAGCAGGCTGTTCTCGCAGAGGAGCTTGGTTATGATGCATACGGTGTGGGGGAGCGGCACGGTGCACCTTTTCTGTCATCCTCACCCCCGCTGGTGCTGACCGCTATTGCGGCGAGAACCGAACGGATTCGTCTCCTGACTATGGTAACGGTGCTTAGCGTGCTGGACCCGGTGCGCGTGGCAGAAGACTATGCGACGTTGGATCATTTATCAGGTGGAAGATTAGAGATTATTATTGGTAAAGGCAATGACCCGCGCCATTATCCGTTGTTTGGAATTACGGAGGAAGAACAGTGGGACTCGCTTGCCGAGCGCTATCGTTTGCTCAAACGGCTGTGGAGCGAGGAAGAGGTTACGTGGGAAGGAAGCTACCGCCCTCCGTTGCATCAAGTTACGACACAACCTCGGCCGTATCAGCAGCATATTCCTATATGGCACGGTAGTGCTTCCAGTACACTATCGACCGAGCTGGCCGCTCAATACGGGGAGCCGATATTTTCCTCGAATTCTTTCCATCCTCAGGCCAAGTATAAAGCGCTTATTGATCATTACCGCGAACGGCTGGCTTATTACAGACATGATCCGGCACAGGCCGTAATTGGTGCCGGAGCAGGGAGTTTGTATCTGGCAGATACGGATGAGGAAGCGATTCGACGGTATCGTCCTTATTATGATGCCTACCACTCGACAGCGGCAGCTCAGCACAATCAGTCGCCCTTCACGAGTCTGGAGGATAATATTCGTAATGGTCCTGTTCTGATCGGCTCTGCGGAGAGCGTTCTTGAGAAAATACGGAACTATCATACCGCGTTCGGTAATCAGGTACTCAGCATCAGCGTGGACGGGCTAGGTGAGCAAGAGCAGCTCGAACAGTTGCATCGGTTTAGCGAGGATATCATACCAGTACTGCGACGAGAAATTCCGAGCGCGATTTGGCAGCATGGGCCGAATCTTGATGTTGGAAGCAGGTCAATTACCGCTGTAAAAAATGATGCGCCACCCATATCTCCTATTTTTCAACTATAGTTGTTGACAGTTCAATCACCTTATCTCTAAAAAGCCTCCATTTAGGAGGCTTTTTAGAGATAAGGTTTTTGTATTGGAAATATATGAAGAAGCAAATTGACAGAGACAAGTAAAAAGAGTAACGTGATTTTTATATTATTTAAATCTTACAAATTTCATCGGATTAATAAATTCCTAATCTTATAGAGATCTGATGATTTGAGGAGGAATTGTTTTGAGTGACCCGCAATCCAGTATAACTAAACGCCATATAACAGCAGAGGATTTATACCATCTTCGGTGGGTCAGCGATCCTGCTGTCCATCCAGGTAACGGTGCAGTCGCTTACGTAGAGCAGTATATTAATGAAGACCGGACAGACTATAATTCTAACATTTGGGTTTTGCCATCAGAACAATCCGAGCCGTTGCCCTTCACATATGGGCCGAAAGACGAATCACCTGTCTGGTCACCTGACGGATCACAGCTTGCTTTTCTCCGCACACTGGAAGGTAAGCGTCAGGTATGGATCATTCCAGCTCGCGGAGGAGAGGCTCGGCAGCTTACATGGGCAGAGAAAGGCGTTCATTCATTGGCTTGGTCACCTGACGGTGCCTACATATCCTTTGTCGCAAAAACCGCAGAGAGTCTGTCACCCCCAACATCCGGCGCTGGAAAACAGGAGGTACATACACTTCGAACTGTCGAACACGGCCAGATCGGTACATCCAAACAGGGTGTGGAATCGACCCAGCCTCCTTTATCCGCTAGCGCAAACTCTAAAGTGCAGCCAAAAGGACAGGTCGTTAACCGAACAAAAGCCAAGTCTGATGGCTACGGGCTGTGGGATGATACGCGAAATCACTTATATGTGACTGATGTAAATTCAGGGGACACCGTCCAACTGACGTTCGGCGCGTATGATGTGGCGGAACCTGTCTGGTCGCCGGATGGCAAGCTTATTTTATTCGTGGCCAGAATAGCGGAGCATTCAGAAGAGGACACGGATTTACGAAGGCAGAATGATTTGTTTACGATAGATCCTGCTATTTCAAAAGGAGGTATGGCAATACCACGTAAGCTAACTCGGTCGGAGCTGCAAATCGAGAGTGCTGCATACTCTCCCGATGGTTCAACGATTGCCTTTTACGGACATGATCGACATGCTAAAGACGCGACCCAGACCCGTTTATACATCATCCCTTCGAGTGGTGGCTCGGCAGTATGCATTAGTGAAACGCTGGACGCACACCTCGGTAACGCGGGTATGAGCGATATGCGCTCACACCTTCATATAGGGCCACCACGTTTTAGTACGGACGGTCAATCCCTGTATACACTTGTAACCCGTGAAGGAAATGTACATGTATATCAGTTTGCATTTGATGGAAGCTTTGCAATTTTGACGCAGGGAGACAGAGAAATTTATCAGTTCACGCTCACCCCGGATGAGCAGCATATTATTGCAGCTTCAACTCACGTGGCATTGCCGGGCGATTTATTTCGAATTGCGATCTCTTCCGGGACAGAGGAACGGCTGACGCAGGTGAATGACTCGCTGCTTGAAGAGATCGAGCTAAGTGTGCCTGAGGGCTTTTGGACCGAGGTCGAGAATGGTCGGCGGGTCCAAGGGTGGGTGATGAAACCTGTCGGTTTTGCGGAGGGAGTAACCTATCCCGCTATTTTGGAAATCCATGGCGGCCCCCATGCGATGTATTCCCACTCTTTTTTTCATGAGTTTCAGTTGCTAGCGGCGCAGGGATATGCGGTCATTTACACCAATCCTGGAGGAAGCCGAGGGTACGGCCAGTCTTTTACCAATGTCGTTCTTGGCGACTACGGTGGACGAGATTACACGGACTTGCTGAGTGCGGTAGATGAGGCCATTCGCCAGTTTCCATTCATTCATCCAGAACGACTAGGAGTTACAGGGGGGAGCTATGGGGGCTTTATGACTAACTGGATTGTCGGTCACACAGACCGTTTCCGTGCAGCCGTGACCCAGCGCTCCATATCCAACTGGCTATCCATGTATGGCGTGAGCGACATTGGCTACTCATTTACAGAAGACGAGGTTTCCGGCAATCCTTGGGACGATTTCGAGGTCTTGTGGAGACAATCCCCGCTGGCATATGTTAAGCAAATAAATACACCACTGCTTATTTTGCATGGGGAGCAGGATCTTCGTTGTCCCATTGAGCAGGGAGAACAGCTATTTACTGCACTGCGGCGATTGGGGAAATCCACACAATTTGTCCGTTTTCCAGACTCAAGCCATGAGCTTTCACGAAAAGGGCATCCGCAGCTTCGTGTGGAACGACTTCAACGCATTACAAACTGGTTTGTCAAGCACCAGATATAGTACAAAACCCGTTGCTTTCACTCACTACACAGAAATTTTTACAAAAATTCATCAAAATTCATTAAAAAATTACAAACAATGCCTTATTTTCAGACCAAAGAGGGCATTGTTTGTGTGTATAATATACTTATACATTACAACGTCATACTTTAATTTACTTTTGTGTTTATAAGACCCTATCAATTTCTATTTATTTAATTTTTTTCTTATTAAAGGAATTTGAAAAAATATTGACATTTTTCAAGTCCATATTTATTATATAGTTAAAATATTTCACAATTAATACTTTCTTTTGGAATAAAATTGCGTTACCTTCGGTATTTTTTTCGACACACTCATCTATGATACTGGATTCTTAGGTCCCAACCTAAGTCTTTAGTCCACTCCAGGTTTTTCACACTTCCAAGTTTTTCACACTTCCAAGTTTTTACACACACCTAACTCATTTTCAATTACACCACGAATGGCAATTCAATTACCTAATTAAATCTTAAATTGTGCTTATTGTTTTTTGGCAACCGTACAACCTTGCTTTGTTATGGTTTGCTGCATCTATCTGCATTTCTCCATATCTCCATACATATGTACATTAACACCTGAATCGTAAAAACATTTTTGTTTTGCCACATCTTTGTGGGGAGGAAAGGGGTTTCGTATGAATCGCATGGCTTTGGTTTTTCCAGGACAAGGATCTCAGTATGTAGGAATGGGAGCCGCATGGCATAGTGATTTTACAGAAGCGGATCGCTTGTTTGAAGAGGCTGCTGATATTTTGGGATATGATCTGAAAGCTTTATGCATGGCAGGTCCGATCACCCAATTATCCAAGACATTCTATACTCAGCCCGCACTTCTTACGATCAGCGTCATTGCATTCCGGCGTTATATGCACGAAATCGGGATTATTCCGGAATTTTCAGCAGGTCATAGCCTGGGTGAATATTCAGCTCTGGTAAGTAGCGATGTTCTATCCTTTGGCGACGCTTTACGACTGGTTCAAGAGCGGGGACGCTTCATGGAAGAAACCGCTGAGGCAGGGCTGGGCAGCATGATTGCCGTTCGCGGAGCTGAGATGAACGCTGTGGAAGAAATCTGTCGTCTGCACTCCACAGTCGATCAGCCTGTCGTCATTGCCTGTTACAATTCACCTAATCAGTACGTCGTCTCAGGTCATCATACGTCGGTAGCTGTGGTAGCTGGCGAATTAGAGCAGCGAGGGGCTCAAATTACCCGGTTGCAGGTCAGTGGTCCTTTTCATAGTCCGCTTATGCAACACGCTGCGGACAAGCTGACCGCAGAGCTGCAAAAATATACTTTCCATGAAGCGCGGTGGCCCGTGATTTCCAATGCGACCGCTCAGCCATACTCCGATGTGGACAGCATCCGTCAAGGATTGGTTTCGCAAATGACTCACCCGGTTCGATGGATACAAACCATGCAATATATGGAAAACCATGGCGTGGAGCAAGGCATTGAGTTAGGCCCACGGACAGTGCTGAAAAATTTGGCGAAAGAAATAAACACTACCATCGAAGTGCTGTCCCTGGACAGAGACTTGGATCGCGTTGAACTGGAACGCCGTTTCTCGATCCGTGATTGGGTTGCCCGTTCCCTGTCACTGGCGGTGTCTACCCCCAATGCCAATTGGAATGAAGATGAGTATCGAAAAGGTGTTATTTTACCTGTCCGGAAACTGGAAGAATTACTGCGAAACTCGAAATCAGGCAGTAGCCCACCTCCTGCTTCTGAGCAAAGACAGGAAATACTGGGGTGTATTTGCCTGGTGTTACAAACCAAACAGGTTTCCGAAGGAGAGCAGAAAGTAATGCTAGAGCAATTGAGGAGGGATCAGGATGGAACAGTTTCAAACTTTAATTGAAATCATTCAAGACCGTGCAAGCCGGGATGAGAACGGGATCACCTTTATTTCCGGTGATAAGCAAGAGGAATATGTGTCCTACAGTAAACTTCTGGAGCAAGCATCACAGGTGCTTCATGCATTACAGGAAAAAGGGATACAACCTGGCGATGAGCTGATCATGCAGATCGACGACAATCATACCTTTGTGAATGTATTTTGGGGCTGCCTGCTCGGTGGAATCGTTCCTGTTCCCGTAAGCATAGGGAATAATGATGAGCATAAAATGAAACTGTTTAAAATCTGGAATACGCTCTCCCGCCCTTATATGGTTGCGGATGACAAGGTTTTGGAGCAACTGGAAAAGTACGCGCATCAGCACGAACTGCTGGATTCCTTTGAGCCTGTTAAAAAAGCAACTTTTTCAAGCCATACATTCGACTATTCCGGTCTGAATAAAGGTGTAGTTCATGTATCCAAACCGGAGGATTTGGCTTTTATCCAATTTTCCTCAGGCTCTACAGGTGATCCTAAAGGGGTCATGCTGACACATGAAAATCTGGTTTACAATATTCGGGATGTCGCAAATCAAACGGGCATGAGCTCCAAGGATGCTTATTTGGGTTGGATGCCGCTTACGCATGATCTGGGATTGATCGCCTTTCATTTAACCTGTGTGGTCGCTAATGCCAAGCAGCTGATTATGCCGACGGCACTTTTTATCCGACGCCCGTCTTTATGGCTAAAAAAAGTATCGGAGCATAAGGTGACTCAAATATGCTCTCCCAATTTCGGATATAAATTTTTTCTTGATCAGTACAAACCTGAAACAGCGGATAACTGGGATTTGTCAAGCGTACGTATGATTTTAAATGGGGCTGAGCCGATATCTGTAGAGCTTTGCCATGTGTTTATGGATGCGATGAGTGTTCACGGCTTGAATAAAAATGCGATGTTTCCCGTCTATGGATTGGCAGAGGCGAGCGTGGGTGTTTCCACTCCCCCTCTGGACAAAGATTCCTTTATTCCGCTTTATTTGAATCGGCAGCAGTTACACGTAGGTGAACCCATAGAAGAAGTAGACAAGTCCGACAAGCGGTGTCTTACTTTTGTGGATTTGGGGTATCCGATGGCCAGTACCTCTGTCCGCATTTGCGATGAACAAAATCGGGTGTTGGAAGATCGTGTGATTGGACACACACAGATCCGCGGCAAAAATGTGACAGCTGGATACTACAACAATCCCGAGGCTACCGCCAAGGTCAAAACAGAGGATGGCTGGCTCATCACCGGAGATTTAGGGTTTATGCGGAATGGCCGCCTGGTTATTACGGGTAGAGCCAAGGATATCATTTTCGTGAACGGACAGAACGTTTATCCGCATGACATCGAGAGAATTGCCGAGGAGCTGGATGGCGTGGATCTCGGAAAAGTAGCGGTGTGTGGTGTCCATGATGCGCAAACCAGGCAGGATCGTATTGTTGTTTTTGTGATGCACACGAAAAAGATAGAGCATTTTGTGCCGCTAGTTCAAAAGCTGAAAAGCCATCTGAACTACCGGGGCGGTTGGTATATTCAAGATGTAGTTCCGATCCGGCGTATCCCTAAAACAACCAGCGGGAAGGTTCAGCGCTTTAAATTAGCCCAAAGTTATGAGCAGGGCGAATTCGATGAAATACTGACAACTCTGGCCGAGGCCACTCAAACCCTGCAAGCTGCTGAGCGTGCAGTCTTGCCTCAGGGAGAAATAGAACAGAAGCTGATTGGAATCTGCCAGGATATTTTAAATGTAAAGTCGATTGGTACGGACGACAGCTACTTTGATATCGGAGTAACTTCCTTGCAACTCGTTCAGATTGTGGACCAGTTGGAGGATCAATTAGGGGTTCATATTGAAGTGACGGACTTCTTTTCCTATCCGACCATCGCCAAGCTGGCAGCGTATATCTCCAGTCAGGGCCTAAGCAGCGACGCGGCTGCAACAGCACAGTCCGAGGCCAAGGAGGAAGCAAATGATCGGGATATCGCCATCATCGGCATGTCCGGCAAGTTTCCTCAAGCGGAAACGCTGGAGCAGTTTTGGGCAAATGTGTCATCAGGGGTAGACAATATCGGCCCGTACAGCGATGAAAGAAGAAAAGACGCCGAAGCTTTCATTTCCCGTCTGAATACCGAAGGTCGAAATATGCAAATCGCAGAAGGTGGTTATCTGGACGAAGTAGATAAGTTCGATTACTCCTTCTTTAAGCTGACTCCACGGGAAGCCTCGCTAATGGACCCCAATCAACGGCTATTTCTACAAACCGCCTGGAGCACGATTGAGGATGCGGGGTATGGAGGTAAGCAACTGGCAGGCCAAAAGGTCGGCGTGTATGTCGGCTTTTCCAAAACCAGCTTCGAATACGAGCGCCTGCTGTCCGAGGTGGAACCGGGTGCGCTGCCGAACTTTGCCATTGGTAATTTATCGTCCATTATTTCCAGCCGAATTGCGTATTTGCTCGATCTAAAAGGCCCGGCGTTAACGATTGATACAGCATGCTCTTCCTCACTTGTAGCGGTTCATCTGGCTTGCAAGTCTATCCTCAACGGAGACTGCGATATGGCACTGGCAGGTGGAGTAAAGACGATTTTACTGCCTCTGAAAGCAGGCATTGGCATGGAATCCTCTGATGATCGGGCACGCGCCTTCGACGATCAGTCGGATGGAACGGGCTGGGGCGAAGGAGTTGGAGCGGTTTTCCTGAAGCCGCTGCGTAAAGCGGAGCAAGACGGTGACAACATTTTGGCCGTGATCAAGGGAAGTGCCATCAATCAGGATGGCACTACGATTGGTATTTCCGCGCCGAATGCGCTCGCTCAAGCGGAAGTGATTTCGCAGGCGTGGCGTGATGCACAGATTGATCCCGAAACGGTGAGCTATATCGAAGCGCATGGCACCGGAACCAAGCTGGGCGATCCAATCGAGATTGACGGCATTACCAAAGCTTTCCGCAAGCATACACAGCGCAAACAGTTTGTGGCGATCAGCACGGTCAAAACGAATATCGGCCATCTTTACGAAGCCGCCGGGATTGCGGGCTTGATCAAATCCGTACTGTCCATAAAGCATCGGCAGATTGCACCGCTCGTTCATTTTCGCACGCCAAACCAGAAGATCCATTTCGAGGAATCTCCGGTATATGCCAATACGAAGCTGAGGGAATGGAAAACGGACGGCTTCCCGAGAAGAAGCGGGCTGAGTTCCTTTGGATTCAGCGGGACAAACTGCCATGTGGTGCTGGAGGAATATATAGTGAAGACGGAATCGGATCAAACCTCCACGGTCAGCAACAATGGATCATCACCGCTGCTGCTGACCCTGTCAGCGCGGAGTGAATCCGCTTTGCGCGAGCTGGTCGGGCGGTACGCAGAACGATTCGGTCACGCGGAAGAACTCGTGATGCAGGATGTATGCTATACGGCTAACACAGGAAGAAGTCACCTGAATCACCGGATTGCGATAACTGCTGCTGGAGCGGATGCGCTGAAAGCGAAGGTACTTCAATTGCACGAACAAGGCAGAGCCGTCGAAGGCGTATACACTGGAAAAGCGGATAGCACAGGTGGTGCAGAGACGATTACTGGAAGCTTGGACACGTTGCAATCACTGGAGCAACTGGCTGCCAGGTACGTGCAGGGAGCGCAGATCGATTGGAATGCCCTATATGCAGGCAAGCATTACAAAAAGGTTTCTCTGCCTACGTATCCATTCGAGCGTAAAAGATGCTGGATTAACGTGCCCGAACAGGTTCAAACGGAACAGAAGGTACCCGTTCATGAAAACTCAACAGTAAAGGAGTCTGGAATTATGGGGAACGAGTATTTAGCGTCGGCATCGGTTACCGATCAGCACAAATCATCTATTCTTCAAAGGTTAGCGAAAATGATCGGTAATGTGTCCCAGCTCAGTCTGGAGGAACTGGAGCCACAAACACATTTTCTGGAGCTTGGGCTGGATTCCATTAATTTGTCCCAGGTTCGCCACAGTATCAAGGATACCTTCGGACTGGACGTTCCAATGAACGAATTTTTCGAATCGTTGACCACGCTGGAGCTATTAGCCAGCTACGTAGCCGAGCGGGTGAGCATCTCCAATTCTGCTGAAACCCCGGTTCAGTCTGTGGTAAATCGTCCGGAAACAACTCTGAATCAGGCTGATCATGCAGCATCCTCGTTAACCCAACTGTCTCATGAATCCGGCGTTCCGGCTGCCGCATCCGTTTATGGTATAGATACGGCTGGGCAAACACGAGCTCAAAGTTTCCCAATCGCTACAACTCCTGCGGGTGTAGAGCGAATTTTGGAGCAACAGCTACATCTGATGTCACAGCAGCTCGATGTTCTCCGGCATCAACCATCTGCATCCGTAATAGCTTCCGAGCCGTTTAGCCCGGAAACGGGCGTTTTGCCCTCGGCAAGTAGAGAAAGCGCGCAGATCATTCATACCGAATCCAAGCAGGAAGTCGCGGCTGCATTAGCACCGGCTCCATCTGTAAAGGCTGTTCCCAAGCAGACAGGCAATGAAGCCAAACCGTATACACCTTATAAAAAGCTGGATGTTAAAGCACGCGAATTGCTTTCGCTCCGTCAGGAACAACATCTGCAAGAGCTGATTGAACGCTACACGGCCCGTACGCATAGCACCAAGCAGTACACCCAGCAGTATCGCTCTGTATACGCCAATAACCGTAATGTGGCTGGTTTCCGGCCTGTTTTGAAGGAAATGGTGTACCAAATCGTTTCTCAACGTGCAGACGGATCAAAAATTTGGGATCTGGACGGCAATGAATATGTCGATTTGACGATGGGCTTTGGCGTGAATCTGTTTGGGCACAATCCGGCCTTTATCAGAGAAAAAATTGAGGAAGAACTAAAAAACGGCATGTGTGTCGGCCCGATGTCCAACATGGCCGGGCAAGTCGCCGAGAAAATTTGCAAGATGACCGGCGTGGAACGGATTGCACTGTACAATTCCGGTACCGAGGCTGTCATGGTCGCGCTCCGTTTGGCACGTGCTGCCACGGGACGGGCTAAAGTCGTCATTTTTGCTGGCTCGTATCACGGTACATTCGACGGGGTGCTGGCGCTGGGGAGCGCGAGTGACAACAAAGAGCATTCGACACCTCTTTCTCCAGGTATCCTGCAGCATATGGTGGACGATATCGTCGTGCTTCATTATGGAGCGGACGAATCCCTGGATTATATCCGCACCCATGCGCATGAGCTGGCCGCGGTTGTCGTGGAGCCGGTGCAAAGCCGCCGACCAGATTTTCAGCCTCAAGCCTTTTTGCAGGACATTCGCCAGATGACGGAGCAGTCAGGTACTGCCTTCATTTTTGATGAGGTGATTACAGGCTTCCGGATTCAGCCGGGAGGGGCACAAGCCTGGTTTGGTGTGCAAGCCGACCTTGTGACTTACGGTAAAATCATTGGCGGCGGGCTGCCGATCGGCATCGTAGCCGGGAAAGCCGCCTTTATGAACGGGATCGACGGAGGTACGTGGAGCTTCGGGGACGATTCTTATCCACAGCATGAGCAGCAGCGGACCTTTGTCGCGGGAACCTTCTGCCATCATCCGCTGGCAATGGCTGCATCCTTAGCGGTGCTGGATCATTTGGAGCACAACGGCGAGCAGCTGCAAAATCGCCTGAACAGCCGTACCTCGGCGTTAGCAGCGGAGCTAAACAGCTATTTTACGAACGAACACGTACCTATGAAAGTGGTTAACTTTGGCTCCCTGTTCCGCTTCGTGCTCAAAGGCGATCTGGAATTGTTCTTTTATCACATGCTGGACAAAGGCATCTATATCTGGGAAGGACGAAACTGCTTCTTGTCCACGGCCCATACCGAGGAAGATATTGCGCGAATTGTGCAAGCGGTCAAGGATAGCGTGAACGAGCTGCGTAAAGGGGGATTTTTACCGGACCCGCCCCCGAATGGAAACGGCCCAGGGCCGGGCAAGCAACCTGTACCTGTAACCGTACCTCCAGAAGCTGAAGCAGTGGGTGTTCCAGAAACCGTAATTGCGCTGACTCCTGATCAAAAGCAGCTTTGGTTCGCCTCTGTTTCAGAACGAAGTGACTCTCAATCTTTACACGAAACCGCCTTGTTGCGGTTTCGTGGTCCACTTCAGCAGAAGGCGTTCAACCAGGCTGTCCAGACCATCGTGAACCGTCATGAAGCCTTACATACCTTTATGAGCGGCGATGGGGAAACTCAGGTGATCGCTCCTGTGATGAAAGTGGAAGTTTTGCTTCATGATTTTACCAGTCACCACCCGGATGAACAGGAACAGCATATCCGGGCATGGATGATCCAGGACAGCGAAACCCCGTTTGCCATGACGCCAGGAGAGCCGTTATTCCGGATTCATCTGCTGAAAATATCAGATGAGGAGCATCTGAGTGTCTTTACGTTCCATCATTTTATCGCGGATGGCTGGTCGATTGGTGTATTCATTCAGGAACTGGAACACATCTATTCTGCGCTTGTCCGACATGCTGACTACAACCTTCCCGATCCAGTACCTTTTCGGAATTATGTTGTTTGGCAGCAGGATCAATTGAAAGCCGGGAAAGGAGAGGCCTTTGCTTTTTGGTCAGCAGTGCTGGAAAAGCAGCCGCCTGTCCTCAATCTACCATCTCCGGTGAGGGGAATACAGATTCCGTCTTCCAGCGGAAGCAGACATACTGTAATGCTCGAAGCGCCGCTCGTTAAACAATTGAGATCCACCAGCATAAAGCTTGGCAGCAGTCTTTTTATAACGCTGCTATCAGCCTTTCAGATTTTTCTGCATCGCCTGACAGGGCAGCAGGAAGTAACGGTGGGGATTCCCACCGCAGGACAATCCCATATGGACGCCTTCTCCCTGATCGGCAACTGTGTCAACTTGCTTCCGGTGATCAGTGAAGTGCGTCCTGATGCTACTTTTACGGAGCATGCCCAAACGGTTAAAAAGCGCATGAATGAACTGGACAGCTTCCAAAAATACAGCTTTGCCGGACTCGCTCAACTGGGGCTGAGGAATTTGCCTGTCATTAACGCTGTATTCAATATGGATCGACCGATTCCGCGTTTTCAATTCCATGGAATGGAAGCAGAACTCGTTGAGAATGAGGTATCATTCAGCAAATACGAGTTGTTTTTGAACGTGACAGAGGCGCAGAAGCAATTACGTCTTGATTTTGACTACAATTCGGATCTTTTTCAGCAAAACATCATCGAAGCCTGGTCAGGATATTTCCTGAATCTGCTGCATTCCATTGTAGAGGAAGGAGGGGCTCGCGTTTCCGCGATGTCTTTACTCCGTGCGTCGGAGAACGAACAACTTCGAACTGCATGGGCAGCAAATACCGATGCCAACGGAAACTATCTTTGCGTCCTTGATGCTTACAAGCATCTGGCACCTGTCGGGACAGCAGGGGAGGTGTATCAAGCCTCTGTAGCAGGCCTGTTGGGAACGACTCGGGAATGGGCTTACGTGGAAAACGATGGCAAGCTGCGGCATATTGGAAATTTGAATCGGACCATCCACATTCGTGGACATCAGGTTAATCTGGAACAGCTGGAGAAACACCTGCTGCACATTTTCCAATTGGAATCCTGCGTCATTACATCGCAAACGGGTGAAGCTGGGGAAGTCTCATATATAACGGCCTATGTGGTGGCGAATGCATCGAAGCCTTGGGAAGAAGCCGCACTGAAAAAGGCTATAATCGAGATTCTTCCAGATTATACACAGCCCCGTTTTTGGATTCCTATGGGGCATATTCCTCTTTTGCCAGATGGTCAGCCTGATCTTCAGGCTCTACCAGCGCCGGGACAAGCAAGCGTATTCGCTAAAACAGACGCCGCTTCTGAGAACCACGGCGTAGAAGATCAGCTCGTAAACATTTGGATGAACGTTCTGAATGTAACGGATATCAGCTATGATGACAACTTTTTTCAACTGGGCGGTGATTCGCTAAAAGCGACGGTCATTCTGTCGAGAGTCAATAAGGAATTGGGTGTACACATTCCACTCAGCCACATTTTTGAGCTGCAAACGATTGCTGAGCTGGCTACATATATTGCGGGTGGAGCAAAGCAGACCTATGAACCGATTGTATCTGTAAAATCGCAAGCCTTCTATCCGGTATCTTCTTCCCAAAAGAGAATGTACGTGCTGGATCAGCTGGGAGGCGGAACGGCCTATCATGTACCCGGTCAGCTTTTCATAGAAGGAGATTTGGAGGTTTCCCGCTTTATTGAAGCCGTTAAGGAAGTTATTTTGCGGCATGAATCCTTTCGGACGTATTTCGATCTGGAGGACGGGGAAGTAGTACAAAAAGTTCGGGACACGATTCCATTCGACATCCCGTATACCCGTATTTCCAAGGAAGAAGCAAAACAGGCGCGGGCCTTGTTTGTTCAGCCTTTTCATCTGGGAACAGCCCCTTTATTCCGCGCCGAACTGTACGAATTTATCGAAGGTGGCTTCATACTGCTAGTGGATATGCATCACATCGTGTCCGACGGTTTCTCCATGGCCGTGCTGCTGGATGAAATCATTCAACGGTATCAGGGCAGACAGCTTGCGAACATTCAGCTTCATTACAAAGACTTTGTTGCTTGGCAGAAGCAGCAGATCACTGACGACGCATTGCAAGCGCATGAATCATATTGGCTCCAGACCTTGAATGGCGAGCTTCCTGTACTGAATATGCCTACGGACTTTTCACGTCCGCAAGCACAAAGCTTTGAAGGTGACAGCTTGACCGTCACATTGGAATCCAACCTTACTAGCACACTCTACACATTGGCCCAAGATACCGAATCTACGATCTTTATGGTACTTTTGGCAGCTTATAATGTCCTGCTGGGCAAATATTCCGGCCAAGAGGATATTATCGTGGGTACACCTGTTGCTGGAAGACGGCATGTGGATACGCAAGCGATGATTGGCATGTTCGTTAATACGCTGGTTCTTCGCAATCAGCCGCAATCTTCTTTAACGTTCCAATCCTTTTTGCAGGAGGTTAAGCAAAGCTCGCTGCTGGCACTGGAGCATCAGGAATACCCGTTTGATGAGCTTGTAGACAAGCTGGAACTGGTACGCGACGTAAGTCGAAACCCGGTGTTCGATACGATGTTCAGTTTGCAAAATGTCGGCACAGATGTTTTGGAAACAGGAGGCATTCGTTTTAAACCGGAAGAATTCAACGCGGGCATATCCAAGGTGGATTTTTCATTGCATGTGACCGAGGAAAAAGAACGTTTGTCCTTCACTTTGGAGTATGGCACGAAGCTGTTTAAACTGGAGACCATCCGACGGCTGGCAGAGCATTTTGTGCGAATTTTGGAAACAGTGACGCAGGATGTCGGGGTGCAGTTGGCTGATATTACGATCGTATCTGATGAAGAGAAGCAATTGCTGCTGACCGGATTTAACGATACCATCGTACCTTTCCCGTACAATGAGACACTCCACTGGCAGTTTGAAAAGCAGGTCGTACAGACGCCGGATCATATAGCATTGGTGTTCGGAAATCAGCGTCTGACCTACCGGGAGTTGAACGAACGCGCTAACTCACTGGCACGGGTACTTCAAGCGCACGGTGTAGGACCCGACAAGCTGGTTGGCCTGATGGTACA
>NZ_SLTL01000035.1:0-51144 GCF_014858585.1 Paenibacillus sp. 23TSA30-6
GACTGCATTCCAGACCCAGCATACAGGAGGCGCTTTTTTGTTTCAAACCTCAAATTAATTCATTACAGGAATGGCTCCTAAAATAAAATTATGTCGTTCAGAGAGGTTCCTCAAACCCATTCGTCGTTAAAACTCCTCACAGAATCGCTCAGACACGTTCTTAAACAACATCTATTTCCAACTATATATATTTTAACAACTTAGATAGTCAAAATGGCTTAAAACGCAAATTAGAGGTTTTAAAAAGTATCTGACTTGTATCGCCAGCGATAACTGGTCTGTCTAAAAGTATCTAACTACATGTCATCTATAGCTACATATCATAAATCCTATTTTTAATTTTCAACTTTGCAACAGAACCCACAAATATTTATAAAGCATTAGAAACAACAGATAAAAAAACAACAAAACAAAACAATTGCCCCATTTAATCAAGATAAGAAAAAACACGCTCAAACCCCTGTAATGTTGTAAGTCCCCACAAACAACAAAAGGAATAAACTGATGCAGACTAAATATATCAATGAAATGCTCGACTTACCAGAGCTACAGGTTCACCAAATTTTGTCCATTGATACCAAAGAACTTCACATTAGAGGCGTACCGATAGGGTATAAACAGCGCTGCGCCATTTGTAAGTCCAATCAAAACGTCATTCGCAAAGGAAGTAGTACTGGTATTAGGTGTTGATGACTTTGCATAAAGAAAGGTCATACGTACAACACGGGCATTCACAATCTCAAAGGCGAAGCGATGCTAGACCTGCTACCGGGCCAAAAGTTGGAAGACTTGCGGACGTATGCGAGCAACCATTCAGACTTTCTTCTGTTGAAGCCCAAAGCGGTGGTCATGGATTTAGCTAAGGCGTACCATACTTGGATCAGTGAATGCCTTCCGAGTGCGATTCGTATTGCCGATCGGTTTCATGTGCACAGTTATGTGATTGAAAGCGTGCAGGAAGTTCGAAAAACCGTCCAGAACACGTTAACTCCACGGGCGAAGACCTATTTGAAAACCCATCATCGCTTGCTAAATCCGCCTATGGAATCGTTGGATGAAGAAAGTAGAAAACGGCTGGAACTGCTGCTGAACTACTCTGTGCTGCTCCGCAGCGTATGGGCGTGGAAAGAAGCGTTCACGACTTGGTATGACTGCTCACCGAGCTTTGTCGTTGCCAAACTGGGATTTGAGCGTTGGTGTGAGCGCGAGGCGATCAACTTGACCATGCTGCTGTCCGAAGTGTGCTTAAGACGATGCGTAATTGGAAAGTGGAAATCGTGAACTATCATCAATGCCGATGGACCAATGGGACCGTAGAAGGTCGCCATAATCGTATTAAAGCCTTTCAACGTCGCCATTACTTCACACGAAATTGCAGCCGCTATAAAGCAGGCATTCTCATCGAATGTAACCGTTATCGGATGCTCGGGTAGCTGTCAAGCACTGATTATAAGGTTGAGCCGCTTTTCCAATTCCACTTTTTTCATTACATCAAATTCGTTGAGTTGTTTTTTACGCTCACGGAAAGGAAACCCGAAAAATCAGGTATATAAAAAGGATGAATTCATGGAACATTCATCCTTTGATTTCTACATATAGTCTGGCTTTATGTTATTTAAGAAATTCATTCTTCGTCATGAAGTTTTTGCTTTCTTAAGGTCTTTATCTTTGATTTTATCTTTGACCGGGACGATGATTTTCTTCTTTTCATTGGCAAGTTGCCAATACCTTAACACTTTCCGATACATAGACTTATCTTTTAATTGGTTAAAAATATACGGGTCCGGCTTCGTATTCACCTCAATAATCCACGGGGTAAAGCCGCGATCCAGCCCGATGTCCACTCCAATTTGCCGGAAATTTGGATATGTTTTTTGTAGATGTGTCGCAATGGTGATGCCCAGTTCATTCAATTTTTTTACCAGTTCAGCCTGCTTGCTTTTGGTTAAATGGGATTCCAGCAGTTGCTCCAGTGCCATCGGCTTGCCGCCGCTATGATAGTTGGTTACAATTTTGCGGGGATGACCGAGCCGACCAATAATTCCGGTAGATTCCCATGGCCCTTTTGCATTGCGCTGCACCATGACCCGGATATCAAAATAACGCTTCTGATGCCGCAGTAAATGGATGCCTTTTTGAATGAGATAGCTTTGCTTGCCCGTTTTCTTCGACAGACTGGTAAACAGGCCCTCCAAACTTTTGAACTCCAGACGCTTTTCCTCATACTGATAGGCAAAACGTTGTCCTTCCTCCTGCTCTACTCTCATCACACCTTTGCCAAACGTGCCTCGCTCAGGTTTTACATAAACCATGCCGTATTGCTCCAGCATCGACTTCAGATTTGCTTTGTTGTATTTTTGAGTATTCGGTATAAAAGGCTTGATGCCGCGATGCTGGAGCAGCAATTTGGTTTTGTGCCACTTGCTGCGCAAGGCCTGCGCTTGTGAAAATTTCACTTGCCCCTCTCCTCTCTGCTGTCAGGGTAGAACGCTCCTGTATGAAAAGAACAATCCATCGTATGCACCAAATCCCCATCCGAAAGCGCCATCAGCCCTATTCCGCATATAAATGGACGACTGGCCTTGCCCGGTCGAAAGCGCCTGTCCGTACATACAATAATATAAGACGCCGAACGCGTACATTTTGCATAAATAGGGAGTGAATAACATGTCAGCGCAATCGGATGGGCAACGGAAAGGTTCCCTAACGATAGATGTTCTGATTCCTGCAATTGATAAGGATATCGCCACGCTTCCACTGGTGATTGACAGCCTGCGCCGTCACGTGCAGCACCGGATTGGAACCATTTATATCATTTCACCGCAAAGTGCCGGACTCCGCCGTCTGTGCGCACACAAGAAGTGTACGTTTGTAGACGAAAAGACCGTTCTGCCCATCACGAAAAAGGATATTCGCTACGGAACAACGCGTTGGGATCGCTCAGGCTGGCTGTATCAGCAATTGCTTAAAATGAACGGTGACAAAATCAGCAAAGCCTCTTTTTTTCTGGTCATTGACGCAGATACCGTCCTGATTCGTCCACATGTGTTCCGCAAAGACGGCAAGACAATATTTTACTATCGCACCTGGAGCCAGCCGGAGTATTTCCGCACCTACCACAAGCTGATGGGCGTTAAGGCCCCTTCACCAAAGTCCTTTGTTACCCACTATATGCTGTTTGAAAAAGCACGGCTCACCCGGCTCAAGCAAGTCATTGAAGCCCGCCACGGGATTCCCTGGTACAAAGCGATTATCCGCAGTATAGACCGGACGAAGCAGTTTGGATTTTCTGAATATGAAACATATGCCAACCACCTCTACAGCAGTGATCCCTCCCGAATGATTTTACGCAAGTCACTCAATAAAGGGCTTCATAGTCGAGCGGACTCCCTGTCACAAAAACAACTGGATACATGCGCTAAAAGCCACCGTTCCTTATCTTTTCATCAACGCAAGGTGTATCAGCTGGCAGCTAAAAGGAAAACGGAAGCATCTGTGAAAACGAAAGCGCTCAACATGGTTTCAACTCATGATCCAAAATAGATCTGAAATCGAAGGAGGAAGCGCCTGTGCGCATTGTTCTGTTATGCGGCGGTGCTGGAAAACGGCTGTGGCCGTTGTCCAACGATATCCGCTCGAAGCTGTTTCTCCGGCTCTTGCCTGCCCCGGACGGGCAGAAAGAATCCATGCTTGGCCGGGTGTATCGTCAGCTTACTGTGGCCGGACTGGATGCCTCTGCCCTGCTGCTGGCTCACCGGAATCAGGTAAATCTAGCCTTTCGCCATACGGAAAGTCGTCTGCCTGTTCTGGGTGAGCCTGCCAAGCGGGGCACCTTCACCGCTGCTGCGCTCGCGGCTGCTTATTTGCACACCAGAGGTACAGGATTGAACGAAATCCTCTGTATCGCTCCGGCCGATATGTTTGCAGGAGAGGATTTCTTTCACAGTGTGGCAGCGCTCCCCGACCTGCTGCTCGATAGTGGAGCTGATCTGGCCATGCTTGGGACAAGGCCCAGCCATCCCTCTGACCAATACGGCTATATCGTGCCGGATCAGGAGATAACACGGGCGCATAAGGCTTCTTATGCGTTGGTTGCCCGCTTCACAGAGAAGCCGGCTCGCATCGGGGCACAGCAGCTCATTAGCCAAGGTGCATTGTGGAACTGCGGCATCTACGCTTTTACGCTGAGATATATGCTGTCCTGTATGAAGCGCTGCGATTTGCCGCTGAATGATAAGGAGCTGTGCGCAATGTATGACGACCTCCCTGTTCGCAGCTTCGACGAGGAGGTCGCGGGGCGTGCCAAACATGCCGTTGTCCTGCCTTACGATGGTGAATGGTGTGATATCGGAAGTTGGCAGGCGTTAACGGAACAGCTCGGCAGCCGGGTGATCGGGCGCGGACAGATCTGCGGTCCCGCTCAAGGAACGCATATCGTCAATGAACTGCCCTATCCGCTTCATGTCATTGGCGTCGAGAATATTATCGCTGCTGCCAGTCCTGACGGCATCCTCATTGCCGCCAAGAGCTATGCCCATGCGATCAAGGAGCAGCTAGGGGCGCTTCCGCTATATCCTATGCATGGTGAAACCGCTTGGGGCAGCTATCGTGTGCTGGACGAGTTCGATCACCGTAGCCTGAACGATATCCTGGCTATACGCTTGACGGTACTGCCAGATCAACGCCTGAATGGCCGTATCCACGGCAGCGGGCTTAAAGTGTGGACGATTGTTTCCGGCCGGGGAGAGGTCATGCTGAATGGGGAACGGTTTTCGGCGGCAAGCGGCTCCGTGTTCAGCATCCCAACGGATACGTATCATACCATCAAGGCCAGTCTGGATACGTCGCTGGAACTGATCGAGGTACGTTTGGGCAACAGTTTGGTGAGTGCCTTCTATAAATCTGACTCCTGACGACATTACAGTAGGACTTACTAACGTAACTACTCCTTCATGAAACCACCAAACAAATAATCGCTTCTGTAGTCAGGGGAATAAACTTCCCTTGCTTCAGGAGCGATTTTGCGTTGTAATGTTTTGCCTGGCTAGGTTACACCTACACCTCTGACCTGAGCGGATAAATATACTCCGTTAGTCTTCATCATCCCTGCTTCTCTCAAAAAATGCTGTACGATCTGCATATGATAATTTATGCGCACTTTCTTGGGCAGACTCCAGCCTGTTTCCACGGTAACCGAGCGCGCTCCTAAAATACGGGCTGCCGCCGTTCGAGAGGAACCTGGAAGCTCGCGCAGCCGAATGTTGAAATATTGGTCTTTCACCTTGATGGAACAATTCATTCGCTTTATAATCCGGTGCACCGTAGGGACCGCCGGATTGCCGCTATTGGTAATCAACGTCTGACCAAGCACCTTGGCATCCTTTTGAGATAATCCGTTGGCTTCGTGCAGATCCAGGTACCATTCGGGTCGATGCTTTCGTGCCAGTTCGAACACAGCCGCTGCCAACGGTTGCGTGGCCGCTTTCTTTTTCGTACGCGGAAAGGTCCTGTTCAGATCAGGCACACCTCTGATCCGCTTGCGGTAGGCCACCTGGTTCACAATGGGTATGATCATGAGCTTGCCTTGGCTGAGCCGCAGCTTCTGTTGATTCAACAGCTCCACCAGCTTCTCAGCGGCCCGAATGCTTGCCATTTCCTTGCCGTGTATGCCCGCAACCACCATCACATGCGGCCCTCCCTGTCCCTCAGTCGCTATATAATAAGGAGTAGCCCAGGGGGAACCCTTCCCAAGCATATGCTTTTTGACCCTCATTCCCTCCACCTCCGTTTAGGCTCTCGATGCCCCGTTCCTCTTTCCTTCCCGGCGAATGATTTCACGGTACAGCTTCAAATATTTATCGGTCATCTGCTTGTTGGTAAATCTTTGCATGACATACAAGCGAAGCTTGGCTGGAGACGGATAGTTTTTTTGCCGCACCTTTAGTACCATCTGGCCAACCGACTTGCAAATCAGCTGCGGAAAGCCTGCCAGCACCTCGGGAACCGAACCGTTTTTCAAAGCCAGCACAGGTGTCCCGCAAGCCATCGCCTCCACCATCACAAGTCCAAACGGCTCTTCCCACAATGTCGGAAACAACAGACACTCCGCGTGCTTGAGTAGCTTTTGCTTCTGTTGGCCCCCCACTGCTCCTATATAACGGATATTGGGATTGCGCTGAATCCGTTTTTGAATCTCCTGGCGAAAAAAAACCGGAGCTTTGATCGGTCCGGCAATCAGCAGCCTTTTTCCTGTTTGTTCTGCAACCTGAATGGCCTGCAAAACGCCTTTATTCCGTATTATTCTGCCCATGAACAGTAAATAGCCGTGCTTTTTGTCGCTAAACTCGTAATCATGTGTGTTGATGCCGTTATATACATAATAGCCTTTTCCCTCGCCCATCAACTGCCGTGCCCGCTTGCTAACATATACCGGATTGTTGCCATGCTTCTTCACAGGAAGATGAACCGTGGATACTGCCGGACAAGGAAGCTTTCTGTTTCCCATAGCCGAACGAAAGGTATGATCATGAATCATTTGCGTTCCGGGAGGCATATGCTTTAATACGAATTGGGGGATTTGACCATGCTTCAAGCCCTTGGGATAGGTAATCAACCGGGCGCTGCTCTTACTCCCACGGGCGGCAAAAAGAGATACATGATGCCCCCGTTTTACCAGTTCCTCTGTTAATTCATACACAATCTTTTCCGTTCCGCCCTTAATGGAGGGCACCGGCTGTGCATTTGGAAAGTTAGAAATGACCTGAACAATGGTCAGACGTTGGCTTTTGATCGTTTTATCCTGCTTTGGAGCCATGTGAATTCCCCTTCCTGACCGGAAATACAGTGTGACTATTACAATAAGACGGGAGCTTGAGCCTACTCCCGTACAAGTTATAAATGTAGTATATAGGTATGTATATTTTGCATCATTGCTTGTGCGAATCGTCTTCAAGTCGGTTTTTGTCATACAGGCCCAGTGATAAGGGGAAGCTGTACATTTTGTCAATCCAGAATTAAGGAGAAAATTCTCATCGTTTTCTAATAAATCAGGGCAAAGCGTTGGGGTAACAGGATTGTAACCTTGAGTGGTAAATTCCGGATATTTTATTTATGTTATTGTCATTTCAGGACATCAACAAAATACGAGATAACGGAGGAACATCATGAAAAAACATACTACTAAAAAATTATGGATGGGCATTTGCGTTACGATGACATTGGCTTTCAGTGCAGGCAGCTTCGTTGTAGGACCAGATACCATTCATGCGGCTTCCGCGAACAAAGCTAATCGGGTTATTGCTACGGGTTCCGAGTTCATGGGCGTACGTTATCAGCATGGAGCGCCGGCAGGCAACACAAATTCTTTTGATTGCTCTTCTTTCACTCAATATGTTTTTGGACAAAATGGCATCAAGCTTCCACGCTCGTCCAGACAACAATCGACCGTTGGTACCTTTGTGCCACGCAGCCAGCTTCAAAAAGGCGATCTGGTCTTTTTCTATTCACCAATTCACCATGTAGCGATTTATATGGGAAATGGCAAGCTGCTGCACACGTTTGGTAAAGGCGGCGTAACGATTACCGATCTGAACTCAGGATGGTGGAATTCCCATTACACTACAGCACGCCGTGTTCTTTAGGACAAGCACCCGAGGGGCTGTTCAACCATTCACTCACACTATACTGGAATCAACAAAAGGGCTGTTCCGCGAGTAGATATGTCTACTGGAGGGACAGCCTTTCCTGTTGATTCTGCGGCAGTATTACGATGACCTCGCTTCCTTTTCCCTCCACACTCTCCATCCGGATCGTCCCCTGATGGGCATCTGTAATAGCCTTGGCAATGGGCAACCCCAGCCCGGTTCCTCCCGTTTTACGGTGTCGGGAGCTGTCTACCCGGTAAAATCGTTCGAACACTCGCTTGACCTCTCCCTCAGGTATCCCGATTCCAGCATCCTTGACTCGAATTTGGACATGCTTTGCCTCTGTGGACAAAATGATTTCAATCTCATCCGAGCTGTATTTTAGAGCATTGTCGAGCAAGATAACCAGTAACTGCTTCATTTTGGCCAGATTGGCATCCAACCAGATTTCTGGTTCATCCCTAAAAATAGTAATTTGCCGATCATGTACTGTCTTGAGATGAGCCACTACCTGCTGACAGCAGCCAACTAGCTCCATTCGTTCATGTGGTTCGGGATTTCCCTGCTGTGAGGAAGCCAAGGCCAGCAATTGCTGTGTCATGGTGCGCATCCGCTGTGTTTCTTCATAGATGGATTGAATGGATTCTTTATAAATGTCCTCGTCACGCGTGCCCCACCGCCGCAGCATGTTGGCATAGCCCTCGATAATCATAAGTGTCGTATTCAGCTCATGCGAGGCATCCGAGACGAATTGTTGCTGGCTTTGGAAGCTTTCCTCCAGCCTGCCCATCATTCGGTTGAAGGTGGCTGTCATTTGGGACAATTCGTCATGATTATGACTGCCAACGGGGATCTTTTTAAACTTCAGACTTCTTTCAATCTCCTGCATCGTCTCGATGCTGCTCGAAATAGGCAGCAATATGACGTTCGCCAAAATCGTGCTGCCTACCAGACTAAGTAACATTGCCCCTACGGTTGATGTGATTAGGATTGTATTCAGAATATCGAGATTGGTTTCGAGCGCATCCCATTTTTCCACGATTTCCAGCGTTCCCTCCTGATTGCCCTCCGGGGAGAGAACCGGGAGATGGATGACCAAAATTTTATGTCCTTGTACATCCGTCAGCTCCGAGCTTTGAGAAGGGTTAAAACGTATATTACCCAGCTTGAAGCGGGGCTGGCGGCTGACTTCATACAATAAGCGGGATTTCTGATCAAAAACTCTCAGGATCGTATCCCCTGAAAGCTCGTCCTTTAGCTTGGGGCTCCACGCATTTTTCAGGATCATGGTCGGACCGGCCTCGGCAATGATTTCAGTCCATTTATTTTGCAGCACTTCTCTTTCATTCCGGGTCGCAATTTTGACAAACAGTAAATGCACCGTTACGTCTACAAACAGGAGAATGGAGAGGACTAAAATAGAAGCAAGCAAAGTAATTTTCGTCCGCAGCTTCAATACTCTTCCTCCCTGATGCAATATCCTACACCGCGTACGGTTTTGATCAGCTTCTTTTTGTAGCCATGGTCGATTTTTTTGCGGACATAGCGGATATACACATCAACGACATTCGTATCGCCGACAAAATCAAATCCCCATACATCCTGAATAATCTGATCCCGCTGCAAAACCTGATTTTGATGCTCCATGAGGTAGAGAAGCAGGTCAAATTCTTTGGGTGTTAACTCCATATGCTTCCCTTCACGCACCACAGACCGTGTCTTGCGGTCTAACACCAAACCATCGACCTGAAGCCGGGACGAGGGCTTGCTCTCTTCATGTGGAGGGATCGTCGCAGACTCCGGTTGATGTCTCATGCTCGCCCGCATCCGTGCCAACAGCTCCTCAATTTCAAAGGGCTTCGTAATATAATCATTTGCTCCCTCGTCCAAACCGGAAACCTTATCAGTTGTTGTGTTACGCGCGGTCACCATAATGACAGGTGTAAGTCTGTCGATTTTCCGTATCTCCCTTAACACCTCAACCCCGTTCATCTCAGGCAGCATTACATCCAGAATAATAATGTCCCAAGTGCGCGTCAAAGCCTTATCCAGTCCTTCTCTGCCGTTTTGGGCGATTTCGACCATATAGCCTTCATGGGATAGCTCCAATTGAAGCAGTCTGGAAATTTTCTCTTCATCATCGATCACCAGCACCGACTTCTTCACCACAAAATCACCTTTTTTCATAGAAAAAATAAATGATAAATGGAAATGACATTCATTTTTTATTTAATTTTAAGCTTTTAGTTGTCCGATCCCTATATAATATAACTTTGTAATTCAATTTTTTGATATTAAGGAGTATTTTATTCATGCTAATTAATGTAGACTATGCCTTGTTTCACTGGATCAATGGGTTGGCTGAACACCTTGCCTTTTTGAATGGATTGATGCGTTTTATGGCGCAATATGCACCGTATTTGTTTGGAGTGGCATTACTTGTATACTGGTTCAGCTTTAAAATGCCGGGTGATAGTGTTAGAAGCTGTTGTAACTGTATGTATCAGCTTTATGATCAGTTGGGGAGGCGCACTCATTGGAGCAGGCTGCGCCATCGGCGTGCATACATTCATTCGAAGCCGTAAGCTTCCTGCTATCTTCATACAGGCGGCTATTATTTTTTATGAGAATTGGGAGCATAAACTGGGGCTCAAACCTGCCAAGCAGGTCAAAGGCTGATCGTTCTCAAACATATTTCTCGACTACAAAACAGACGCTGTTCGCGTCTGTTTTTCTCTTTTTAGAGTTTGATTCAAGCATTTTTTGAAGTAACTTCATTCTTGTTCAACCCGTTTGTTTTTTATTCCTGTTCGTACGCTTGCCCTTTCCAGCTATGCTGTCGATTTGGAGCGGAGAGGTGGCATACGTTCTTCATAACGCTGATAAAACCAGATACAAGCCGTCATCCAGCTTCCGCTCATAAAATAACCCCCCAGTACGTCGCTCGGGTAGTGCACTCCCAGATAAATACGACTTGTCCCAATGGTTACAATCAGTATCGCGCTGACCGCAACAAGCAGGATACGGCCCAGCCTGGATGGGACATGCTTCCATATGAGAAAAGTGAGCGCTACGTACATCGTAAAGGCAGTCATGGAGTGTCCGCTGGGAAAGCTGTAGCCATTGGCTTCAATAATACGATTAATCTCGGGGCGTTCGCGCCGAAATAACATTTTTAGTACCATATTCAGCAGCACCGAGCCCAACACAGTAATGGCTAAAAATAGCAGCTCTCTACGATGCCCCAATACTCTGTACAACACAAACATGGCGATCAGCAGAATGATAAAAACCGGAACCTCACTCCCTATGGTGGTGAAAAATTCCATGAAGCGAGTCATAGCAGGCGATTCCAGCTGTTGCACAACCGTAATAATTCTAAGGTCAAAATACCGCACTTGTTGATCGCTGACCCACAATGCGATTAAACCGAAAACGAGCGCACATACTGCGCAGGTAAGTAATGCCAAGGAAACAGGCAACTTCGTTTGCGTTTGCTTCATGATGTTATTTGTCCTCTCCGTAATATTCGTTTCGTGGTAAAACGGGTGTATTTCGTGCTGCTTCGCTTGTACAGTACCATTCCGCCTACACCGTTTTAAATGTGCATTTTCAGCTTATATAGTGTTTTATTTACTGTATCCATATTTCGTTTATCCCTATCATGAAGGGGATTATGTTTTAGAGTAAAGTAATTTCAGCTTTTTAGCAAAAGAGCGTGGAGTCAGCCTGTGATACGAAATCAGTTCTCCGTTAAAAATTACATGGAATACACCGTAAGGTGTCGGAGACAGTTCCATCAGTTGTGGACGGTTATCCATAAGAATGATTTGAGGCTGTATTCCCAAAAGTTCGGCCGCTTCGATCACATTCTGTGTGGCAATCTCGAGATACGGGCATTGACGGGTTCGCAAGATGGTCAATCCTTGAGCAAAACGCTCCAAGCGTTGGGTCCAGTTATCAGGAAAATACGGATCAACGAATGTTGGATCAAGCTTGTACGTATATAACTGAAAAGAATGAGGTGCTTTGTCTGCAAGCTGAAATCCATTTTTAAGAAAAACATCAGGACTTGGCGCCCACGATGTATCCGAGTTGGTTACAACAGCCACTCCTTTTTTGCCCAGTTTCACTGCGTCCTCAATACAACGCTGAATGAGCTGAGAGCCTATACCCGCTCCCGTCACGCCAGCCCATAAGCAATGAATCACAAGGTAGCCATCCGCATGTACAGCTCTCCACGCCTGTTCTCCCGGCGTATATTCGACAAACCCTACCGACTTGTTATCTTTTCTTAGTTGTATGTAAGTCAGACCACGACTGAGTTCCTGTTCTGTCCAATTCAACTTTTGAATATATCCTGGTGCTTTTTGCATACTTCTCATGCAGTAGCAGCCGCTCTCTCTAATTTGGTTCTCCTGCCATTCAAGGGTTGAAATGTTCATATAACCTCTCCCGACTTTAAAAATCTATACTATAAAAAACGGATGATTGTTATATAAGCTGAACTTAGAAGTTACTTTTCAGCTTATATACCATATAACCCCCTAATTTCCCAGGTGGCCTGACTCAAGGGAGATGGAACTGATTAGTTCAAAAAGAAGAGGACCGAAAATGAATAAATGCCTCCAACCTTAACGGTTCAAGAGGCATCTATTCATGATGTGACTAAATACGTGTAGGCTAAAGCCACTATACTCGTTCTAAGTTGTTGGGGTTACTTCGCCGAGCTTGACCTTATCCTCTGCTTCCTCCGTTGGATAGCGTCTACGGAACCATAGCGACTGGAGCAGCAAAAAGGTACCACTTACCGTCCAGTATAACGGCATGGCAGCAGGCGCGTTAAAAGAAAAAACAGCCATCATGATGGGCGAAAGATATCCCATGATCGCAAACTGCTTGCGTTGCTCAGCCGTCATTTGAAGCTGGGATAGCTTGGCCTGTGCCAAGTAAACGACTGCGACGAAGATTGCCAAAATCCAGTCCGGCTGCCCGAGTCGGAACCATAGGAACGAATGAGACGCCAATTCCGGGGTAAGCCGGATGGCAGTGTACATACCGCTCAATATGGGTAGCTGAATGAGAATAGGCAGACAGCCGATATTCAGCGGATTAAATTGATGCTCTTTGTAAAGTGACATCATTTCCTGCTGCATACTCTGCTGACTGGCAGCATCCTTCTTATTTTCGTACTTCTTCTTAACTCGGTCTAAGTCGGGCTGCATAGCGCTCATTTTGCGCTTCATCCCCTGTTGAGCACGTGTTTGGCGCATCATAAGCGGCAGTAACGCCAGACGGACGATTAACGTCAATGACATGATCGCCAGTCCAAAGCTTCCGCCAAACCATTGCGCTAGTTGCTGAATGAGCCAGGATAGTGGGAACACCACATAATGATTAAAAAATCCGGGTGTATGTGCATTAATCTCCGCAGCATTCGCGCCGCAGCCGGAAAGCAGCATAACCACCGCCAGCGCTACCATAATTCCGAATATCCGTTCTTTTTTACCCCAAAAGATGAATCCCTTGAATCGTTTCATATGTTCCTCCTCGTTGATTGGCTGTGCCATCGTTCAACGAGGGGGAACAATCTGACGCGTCTTCATCCGGCGCTTCCTTCCGCCGGATATGACGTGCCAGCCGGATAGGCATGTCCTGCCCGCGGGCAGTTAACGGCATCAGCGGAGAAGCATGCGACCGCACGGCCCCGCCTTCTATCCAGCACTCGGGCACACTGCCGTGCAAATGAGCGAGATATGCGTAGGTTACCGTACACAGCAAGCCGATCGTAAATAAGTAGGGGAGCAGGTCCTGAAGCTCAAACAAGGGATTCACCTCCTTCGATTCGTTGCTACGATTATAGCACGAAACCAGGCAAGCGACTAATCTTTAAATAGAGATACAGGCTGGAAAAACCCTTAACGGATAGCAAGCATACGGTTCAGGGCCAGCACAGCATCCTGTCTAACCTGATCGTTGACACGAATCACACCCACAGGCTCTCCACGGTCAATCTGCTCCATCGCCCACAGCAGATGTGGAAGATCAATCCGGTTCATCGTCAGGCAGGGACACATATCGGGATTGAGCGATTCAATCTGCTGTTCGGGGTACTGCTGCCGGATACGCTGCACGAGATTCATTTCCGTGCCAACGGCCCATTTTGTCCCCGGCTCTGCCGCATGGATCGTGTCGATGATGAATTTCGTGGAGCCTGCGCAATCTGCAAGCTGAACAACCTCATGTGAACATTCAGGGTGAACGATGACCCGGATGCTCTCGTCGCGCTCACGGATACGATGGATATTCTCGACTGTAAATTTTTCATGAACAGAGCAATGCCCTTTCCATAAAATAATTTTTACGGCTGCCGGGTCACGGTCCGTCTCCAGTTGATCGGTCATTGGATTCCACACCGCCATTTCATTCAGCGGAATGCCAAGATCATAAGCTGTGTTGCGGCCCAAGTGCTGATCCGGCAAAAACAAAATGCGTTCCTTCTGCTTCAGCGCCCAGTCCAGCACTTGCTTGGCATTCGAAGAGGTCACCGTAGCCCCGCCATGTCTCCCCACAAAAGCTTTAATTTCTGCCGTGGAATTCACATAGGTCAGTGGGATGATCGTGTCGCCCACCATCTCCTGCAAATGCTTCCAGGCCCGCTCTGTCTGCTCCATATTCGCCATATCTGCCATCGAGCAGCCTGCGCGCATATCCGGCAGCACGACCGTTTGCCGATCCGTAGTCAGCATATCCGCTGTTTCTGCCATAAAATGTACTCCACAAAACACAATAAATTCTGCTTCCTGATTTTGTGCTGCCATTTGGGCAAGCTGAAGGGAATCCCCTGTTATATCTGCAAACTGAATAACTTCATCCTTCTGATAGTGATGGCCCGGAATAAGCAGCTTTTGTCCCCATTTTTGCTTCAAATGGGCGACACGCTGCTCCATATCAGCAACCGTCAGTGTCTTATAATGCTCTGGCATGAGTCCACGATTTCCTTGTAAAACGTCAAGCATAGACATTTGAATCCCTCCATTATCTCTGCGACTGTCTGACCCGTCTTCCCACGAACAGACAAGCGCTGTGTGTACCAATATGTTTACAAGTGTCTTGACACTTATATTTACACATGCCTACAATAATCTCAAGGCTTTTTGGATGGAATTATTTTTAGGAGGGGGAGATTGGCCATGATTTATCTGGACTATGCCGCTTCTACACCGATGTGTGACGAAGCTTTGAATATGTATAACACATTAAATAAGGAAATGTTCGGAAATGCCAGCAGCCTCCATGATGCAGGCGGTCAAGCAGCTTATGCACTGGATTATAGCAGACAACGGATCGCAGACATGATTGGAGGTCAAAAGGAAGGAGTTTATTTTACAACAGGGGGAACGGAGTCTAACATGCTGGCTGTACAGTCCATCCTGAACGGACTGCCACAGCATAAAAAGCACTGGATCATGAGCGCCCTGGAGCACCATTCGATGTACAATCTGGCTGCTTTGCTGGAGCGGCAGGGCTATGAGCTGACCATTGTACAGCCGGACAAGGAAGGTCGAATCACCCGTGATAATCTCTTACCTTATCTCAGAGAAGACACCGGGCTTGTATCCGTACAGCACGCCAACTCGGAAACTGGGCTTATTCAGGATCTTGCGACCTTGTCTCCCCTGCTGCGAGATCGTGGTATTTTCCTGCACAGCGACGCAGTACAAACCTTTGGGAATATTCCCATTGATGTAGCAGCCTTGGGGGTGGACGCTATCTCTATATCAAGCCATAAAGTGTATGGTCCCAAGGGTGTGGGGGCGGTATATCTCAGGCCGGGAACGCCGTGGCGCCCTGTGTATCCTGATACACTGCATGAAAACGGATTTCGCCCCGGAACGGTCAACGTTCCCGGGATTGCGGCGTTTGTTGCGGCAGCGGAAATGATGACAGAACAAATGGAACTGCATCAGGAACGATATGCCGCGCTGAGAGAGTATTTTTTTACCAAAATTCAGGAAAGATCAATCCCATTGCGTTTGGCCATACAGGAAAACAATAGGATTGCCAGTCTCAGTCATATTCTGGGATGTTTTTTTCACGGTTATGAGGGACAATATGTTATGCTGGAATGTAACCGTAGCGGTGTCTGTATATCCACCGGAAGCGCCTGTGCCGCCGGACATCACGAGCCTTCACCTGCTTTACAGGCGCTTGGAGCATCCGGTCGGGAGGCATTGCAATTTATCCGTATTTCCTTCGGAAGAACAACAACCACCAGAGATCTGGATGTGTTGGTGGATATTTTAACAGACCTGACAAGCAGACAAGAAAGGAGCTTATCCCGTTGACTGAATCTTTAAAACGGATGGGCACGGAACGCCGCGAACAGCTATTACTGTGGCTTAAGAGCGAATCCCCGCTGACCGGGAGCGAACTCGCACGCAGGGCTTCCGTCTCCAGACAAGTAATCGTACAGGATATTTCGCTGTTAAAAGCAAGCCAAGAGCCTATTCTTGCGACAAGTCAAGGATACATTTATATGGAGCCAGCAGGTCAGGCTGCCCCTCCAGCCTCACGTATTATCGTGTGCAAGCACCGACCTGAACAGACAGAAGAGGAACTAAAGCTGATCGTCGACTATGGCGTAAGTGTACAGGACGTTATTGTAGAGCATCCGGTATATGGTGATCTGACTGCTCCGATTCGGGTTGGAACCCGCAAGGAGGTGGACGATTTTATCCGCAAAATCAGCTCCACCCAAGCGACTTATCTGTCACAACTGACCGGAGGTATTCACCTTCATACCTTGCACGCCCCGGATGAAACCAAAATTAATGAAGCCTGTGCTGCATTGGAGAAAGCAGGCTTTCTAATAGCGGACTAGCTTGCAGTGTTATAGCAGCAGATAGTAAATACTATATAGTCCCTGTCTCGCATGTGGAGCGCACTCTGCGCTCCGATAAAGGGGCTTACAGGATGAAAAATAATCTCCTGAAAAGGTAAAAATCCCGGCCCCCTCATACAAGGGAATCGGGAACGGATTACGTTAACTTAATTTCGAGCAACTCGTATTTGATGACAGCCATAGGTGCATTTACATGAACGATACTGCCCACTTCTTTACCCAAAAGCTCCTTGCCTAGAGGGCTTTCATAGGAAATTTTGTTATCCAGCACGTCCGCCTCAGCAGGACTTACAATTTTGTACTCCATCTTCTCAGAAAATTCGAGGTCATTCAGAATGACTGTCGATCCGATACTAACGGTTCTAAGGTCCAAATTACTCTCATCCACGACCCGGGCTTTGGTCAGCATCTTCTCCAATATGAGAATCCGGGTTTCCATAAACGCTTGGTCGTCCTTGGCTGAGTGATACTCACTATTTTCTTTCAAATCGCCGTAGCTGATAGCCAGCTTAAGCCGTTCGGCGAGTTCCTTGCGTTTTACGGTCTTCAGTTCCTTAAGCTCATCCTCCAGCTTGGCCAATCCCTCTTTAGTCAACAAAACTTCTTCATTCGACATATTTTATCTACAACTCCTATTTGGCTTGCTTTATAGTAGTTTAACCTATATTGGAGCAACATGCGAAAAGAAATTACAGGGTGATAGGAGTCGGGTTCACCCAGACAGGGTTATTCTTACAGTAACCAACGCTTTCTGGTTCGCATATCATATGAATATAACGGCATTTTGAATGAGCACGCGCAGTTCCGTTGTCCTTATACCTCACTGGCATAAAAGACGGGCAAGGACAGCACATGGCGGGAGGAAGATTCAATGACTTCCTTAGGAAAGAATGGAAACCGTAATCGCAATCAAAAATCCAAATCATCCCCTAACCCCAACGGACAAAAGAAAAATGGGTTAAATAGTAACTCGTCTATCTTCTCCGCCCTGCATGGAAAAAATGTGGAGGTCATCGTAGCAGCCCTGTTATTAACAGGAAAGCTGCATGTCGATTCCGTTACTTTATACAGACAAGCAACGCTGCTTGTGGGATTAACGGGAAAATACAAAACATTAGCAGCAGACCCTTCCAACGTCGATAACATGGTGAAATTTTTAAATGATAACGGGAATATGACGCTGGATCAAGTGATACAAGCCTTTCAAAAGAAAATGCAAAAGTAATATGCCGATTACGAAAGGGGTTATTTGTGGTGAGTGAGCTTGCGCCAAGTGAGTTTGATGGAGAGCATTTTGCAGAGTTTCTTATTATTACAATTCTGATTGTTTTATTCTTCTTTGGCTCCACCAATATAGATAATCTCTCGGCTCAACCAACTCAATCTTAAATATGCAGGTCCCCGTTCCCGGGGGCTTTTTTTGTAATAATACCGATATCCGGGATGAGAACCGATAGACAGACATATGAAACGACCGAATAAGTAAAAAGAGCATCTAGCGACTCTCAAAAAGTCAGTAGATGCTCTTACATTTAGCGTTCTTTCACTTCGACGATTATCGTTTTGCCAAAAGTTTCTCCTGAGGCATTGACGAGCTCGGCCCGATACTCATAGGTGCCCGATTTGCGGCCTTGGATATCTGTGACTGCGCTTTGAGCCTGCGGCGTTTGGTTTGGCAGCTCTTGCGTGTCGATCAGCTCGCCATTTTCATATAAATGGTATTGGGTCGCATTCGTGCCCCACCACATGTTCATAGCAACAGTGTAATTGCCGTCACCATCCCAGTTGTTGTGAGATAGCACCGGAATGCCGGGCGAAGCATCGGTCACTTCGACGGTTAACGGGTCACTCACCATTTTACCGGAAGCGTTGATCAGCTCAGCGGTGTACGTATAAGTGCCCTTTGCCTTGCCCGTTAACGGGATGACTGCGTTCTGTGCCCCGGGGGAGGCGGATTTCAACGGTTGAGTCCCGATCAACTCGCCGTTTTCATACAGCTTGAGTTCGTCACCGTTCGTACCCCACCATAGATTCATGGTGATATTATAATCGCCGTCCTTCAATCCGGTATTCTGCCCGTTATCATGGGACAGTACAGGTTTGCCCGGCACTTCGCCTGCAACGGCTTTCCGGACTGTAACGGTTACTGGATTGGATACGATGGTTTTACCGTCCAGGGTTACGCTAGCCGTAATTTCGGCGCTCCCCTCTTTTTCTGCATTAATTTGTCCATACGTATCAAGGGTAACAGACTCATGACTGCTGGCATACTGAACGGAAGCATGACTTAAATCCGCCTGGCTACCATCCGTGAGCGTACCACTGAGATGTGTTACTGCTGTATCCCCAACGTTGAGGGTTGTTTGATCCAGCGAAAGCTTCACTTCTTGCAATGCCGCCCCTGCCTGAGCTGTAAAATCATCGAGACCACGAGGTTTTAATTGGTAACTCCCTTTGAAAATCGCTGAAATTCCCTTGATCTTCACTTGCTGTCCTTCTTGATACGGAAAAGAGGTCCGTGTTACGCCTGTACGCGCATCCACGCGTACATGTTGGCTTACCTCGCCGGACACCGCATCAAATTCGAACGAACCAACGGGAGTCGCGTCTACTACATTACGAATGATAGCATGTGGAAGTTCGACCAACTGCCCTTGGTTAGCATCGCTTAGTTCGGTGATCTGTAGAGCTTCCGGAAGCTGTCCTTCTCCTGTTTTTTCAATGGCCACCGGATCGGTCAGCTCCAGCTCGCTGTTATACAGCGCCAGGGTTGCCGTAACCTTCACCTGATCGCCTTGGTGAAAACCGCTTTGGTTTTGATATACGTAAATACCGCCGCTTTCATCCTGCATATAAAAGGCTTGACCGCCATATGCACCCGGTTCGGTCGTCACCGTACCTTCCAGTGTAACCACTTTGCCAGCCGGGAGACTCCGCGCTTCTGCAACACGGATACGAGCCGGGACGGTATTCCCTTCCTCGGGCAACGGCTGGGCCGGAACATTCGCCAGTACAACCGATTGCGTCAACAGGTTGCTGCCGTTTTGTCTCAGCCTGAGACTGGCCGAACCGCTGGTTCCCGGCTTGATCCGAACTGTGAGGTCTATGTAGGCATGCCCCTTGCCGTCGGACTTCAGGCTGAATGTTCCGCTATAGCCGTAAGAGGTCGGCCAGCTTCCATCCGGGTTTTGAATCTGGGCTACCTGATTGCCGCCCGCTACATAAATACCTGTGCTGAATCCGCTAACCGTGGTATTCGGTGCAAGTTGATCGGCTGCAATCCGAATTTGAAAAGGCTCTGCATTCGGCAGCTGTTCCTGACGAACGATACTGTACACGGGCTGCGCACTGGCAGTAGATCCACCATAGGCTCCAGCCTTAAAAGTCTGCTGATCCCACCACTTGTAACCGGCTGCGGGAGCGGACCAAGGCTCGGCTTGTGGCTCCGTCGAAGCCTGCGGCTCTTCAAAAGGCAGCAGTGCTGTCGGCTGGTCGAGCTGCAAGCTTTTCACATCCGTCAGACTGGTGTAGTTCTCCTGCTTGGATAACCAATCAACGATATTAACCAGCAACACGGCATCATCCTGCTCCTTAAAGCCGTCATACGTCGTCTTCTTGGTTCCTGTCTCTTCGCGCAGATATTTCGGTGTCGCATCTTCAACAGGAGATGAATCTCCGATGAAAGCAGCTTTGCCCAGTCCTACTTTGGATACGGCTGCATAGGGTCCTTCCGGTATTCCGCCTCCGTTATAGACGCCCTGATCTACCGCATTCCCCCAAGCCTGATTCGTTTCAGGCAGGTATACAATGCCCTTGGCTTTAGCCGGGTCGATAATCGCCAGCGTTGATCCTGCATGCATTGCCACATTACTCACTCCAGCTGTAATGCCGAACGCCTGCGCTGGCTCGACAATCTGATTAGCGGTAATATCGCCTAATGCATTGTAGCGAAAACGCACACCAAACTGGCTGCCCAGCCAATCTGAGCTGACTACGTCCTGCATCGCTGCCGAGCTTCTTTCTTCCGCGCTCATTCCCTTGGCAGGATCTTCCCATGCTCCGCGACGGTAGCCGTTAATACTCTCTGATCCGTCCCAACGGTTCTTGTTGCGGTCCGCATTATAATGATCTCCAATGAAGAAAATGCTGTTGCCTGCTTTGGCATACTGCTCCATCGCAGCCTGTTCGCTTTGTTTGAAAGGAATATTCGGCTCTGCCGTCACAAATACATCATAATCCTTCAGATCATTGTAAGTAATCGGCGTAGATTTGCGAAGCTCATGCACATCATAGCCGTTGCTTGCAAGGGCTTGGCCAAAGTCTGAAAATCCGCCATCAATCACCCAGTCTGCCGCACCGGCTGTCTGTCCGTGTGTATTATCGAACAACACTTTTTTGCCAGCGTTTTCATTGACCACTTTGGCTGCAATGAAAGGGGCCGGATCAGCCGGGCCTTCTGCCCATGCCGGTTGTATGCTGCTCACAGCACCAGCGTACAATGACAAAGTGAATACCATAGCGGTTGCATATTTGAAGCCACGGGATGTAAAACTGCGAAAGATTCCCATTCTATTCCTCCTGTTTGTTGGTTATGGCCCCCGATGAGGGGGATCAAATACAAATTCTAGCATTCATTTATGTTCGGACATGCGATGTTTTGTAAATGTTTAGGAGTAATGAACAGGAAGGAAGTTCCAGTAAAAAAGATATACCGTGTGCAATAACGTGATGATCGCAAACAGGACTTTTCCGGTGGCTCTGGCCTTCCTCTCTCCTGTAATCAGCCTTGCGCTGTTCACGATCAATACCCATACGGCAATTAGGGCTGAAATCAACGGAAGCGTGCAAATCCCCCAGATATACCAGGTGGGATAGCCATATACAATCTGACTGTTACCATAATTAAACTGCACGCCGAGAAAAATCGTATTAAGTAACGCGATGAATGCAAGGGTGGAAGAAATGTGAGCTTTATTTTTGCGGATAGCTCTTATCACATACCTTACGATCCAAATCAGCAGGGTTGTGATGAAAAACAAGGAGGCGGCAGCGTAGCTGACAAGTAATGTCCAGGTACGGTGCCAAAGTGTCGTCTGCTTCATGGTCTTGCTATCCGGGGCGATCATCATCCATGTACCGTTTTGCTGATACAGCAAAATTTTAAGCTGTCCTCCCTTTTCCGCAAACAGCCCATCGCCTGCCGCTTGAAAGATTTTGTCCGTTGTTTCATTTTCATTTGGGTACTCTCCGTTGACGATCAACGTGTGATCATCCTGAATGCTAACGGTGTATTTAATGCTTCCCAGCATCCGAATCCATTTGCCCCAACCATGAACGGGGTTCAGACTTACCTGATATACTCCCTCAACCTCTGGCGAAAGCTTCACTTCCGTGGCAGAACGAGCCAATGATCGAGGAGCAGCCTGCGACTCTGCGGGCAGCAATTTGGCTATCGAATTTATGACTTCTCCATGAAGCAGGGTGCCCGAGTCAGCCGCATTGATGGTCACAAAAATACCTATTTTTCGGGATGGAATCAGTACCATTTCGGAAATAAAATCATCAATTTCCCCTGTAGCCCACAGCATGGGTACTCCCGTCTCCAGTTGACCGCGAAAAAATCCGTAGCCCACGCCATCCAGACGCGCATCAGCTGCAAATTGCAGTGCATGCATGGCTTCTGCGGTTTGTGGCTGGAGCACCACCTGTTCCCCATACTTTCCTTCATTCAAATGAGTGATCAGATAATGTGAAAATTCATTTGGCGTGACGTTTAGCGCCCCCGCTCCAGGCAGATTGATATAAGAAAAAGGTTGCTTCTGGTATACTCCATCGTTCCACTGATACGATTGAGCCAATGCCGGATTGTTTAGCGGCAAATCCAGTGTCGCGCTAGGCATATCCATCGTCTGGAACAGATGTGTACGGAGGTAATCATCCAGTCCTTGACCGCTCACTTGCTCCACCAGATTACCAACCAGCCCGTAGGCCACATTACTGTAGTCATACTGAACGCCGGGCTTACGAATGGGAGGCTGATTTTGAAAATAGGTACTGAGATACTGATCTGTGGGCAAAGAGCCTGCTTTGGTCGGACTGTTAATGCCATACACCGCTTCGTCCAATCCAGATGTGTGTGTCAAAAGCTGATGCAGATTGAAAGGCTGATTTTGAAATTGCGAAGCTTTATAGCTTTTGAGATAGTTGTTCACGTCCTGGTTTAGATCAAGCTTGTTCTGCTCTACCAGTTGCATAGCGGCAGTTGCACTGAACGACTTGGTCAGCGAGCCGACGGGTACAATCGTCTTGGTCGGGTCGAAAGCCGTCTTCTGCTCCAGGTCCGCATATCCGTACCCTTTGCTGAAGTAAATCTGATCACCTTGGGTCACAACGACAGCGGCCCCCGGAATATGCAATTTTTCCAGCTCCGTACTCATGATTTGTTCCACTGTCTCTTCCAATTGATCTGGCGTTATGCTGCCTGCTGCCCATGCCGTATCAATGAGCAGGTTCCAGAAAAACAACGATGCTATGAATGCTGATAGGCAAAAAATGCCTTTTTTCTTCATGTGAAGTACCATCCTTACGTGTGAAGTGGTCTATACAAGCCTAGTCAAAAATTCACATGGTGTGCCACTGCGCAGGCGGATGGTGCTTCCCATCGCTGTTGCCCACAGATTTCTTGAATGAACTCACAATGGTCGAAATCTGGGGGCAAAGGCGACCGCTATCGCTTGTACAGCACCATTCCGACCACTCCGTTTTTGATGTGAATTTTTTAAGTTCAGCTTGTATAGCCATTTTTGATGAAATAGTTGATTCATTAACGGTGCGGTGATTGCATAGCGGAGCAGGTCATTCCGGTCGGTCTTGGAGCAACCAGCATGGCGCTATGGAATCATCGCACTTCCCATAGGGGCGGGCAGATGATAAAGGAGAATCCTGATCGAGTCGCGCAAGCAATAGGCTTTCGTACGTGTTCGACCAGGATTCATGGAGTTGCAGATTTTTGTTACAGATCTTGGTTACAGATCATAATTAACGAATTCCAGACAAATCATCGACTGTAGGTTGGGATTGGGGCGGGCTATGCAGTGCTATGTTTTGTATTGCGGCACGTATACTTTTTACATTTTCCTCGATAAACCCGGGTTCCAGCACCTCATAGTGACCGCCAATCAAGGTGTACTCTGCATAGCTGCCTTGTGTAGCGTTTTTCCATAAAAGTCGGTTGTCTCCTGTTCCCTTAACCGTTTCTGATCCAGCCGCGACAAAGCCGTGAATATTCGCCTGAACGGTCTCAGTATTCAGAAGCTGGTTGCCATACACAGCGTAAGCAATCATTTTACGTTGGTACGTGTCATTTAACAGCTCACGGTAGGATTCGGGAACCTGCTCCAGCATAGCATGAATCTCCTGCTCTGTTTCTTCCGCTGTGAAGGACAGGGCTTCTGTGCTTTTGACCGAGTCGATCATAAAAATGTCAGATACAGCATGGCCTTGACGCTCCAACGCATCGGCAACTTTATGCGCTAGATTACCGCCCATGGAATAACCAAGCAGCACATAAGGACCTTGCGCTTGCGTGCTGACGATCAAATCAACATACCGTGCCAACATTTCCTGCTCATCCGCAGCATCATCTATGAACTCCAATCCATAGACGACTGCGTCCTGATCCAGTTGTTTCGCAAGCTCCGCGAACGACAGCCCGTATCCGAGCATTGGCGGAAAGCAGAAGATGGAGACAGGACCATGTTCATTCAATTGAATGATTGGACTATCTGCCTTGGATTCCAAATCTGATTTCAATAATGCGAGTGCCTGTTCTTCTATGGTTGGGAACTCCAGAACACTACGAATAGGTAGCTCGATGTCTGAGGCAAGGTGAACTTTACGAATGAGCTCTAGCACCTTCAAGGAATGCCCTCCCAACGTGAAGAAGTCATCGTGGACACCCACTTGCGGGATTTCGAGCACTTCCTGCCAAATTGTTGCTAGCAACTGCTCCACATCTGTTCGCGGCGCCACATATTCTGTACCTGTGTGCAGCGTTGTTTCTGGCGCAGGTAACGCTTTGCGGTCGATCTTACCGTTAGTCGTCAGCGGAATACGATCCAGCTGAACAAATGCGGATGGAATCATATAGCCCGGCAGAGTGGCTGATAACACACCTCGAATCTCACGGACGGTCAGCTGCTCATCGGCTGTAAAATATCCGCATAATTGCTGTTGGCCTGCTCCATCCCGCAAGGCGATGACCACACTATCCCTCACAGATGGTACGTTTGCCAGTTGCGCTTCCACTTCGCCCAGTTCAATGCGATAGCCGCGAATTTTGACCTGATCGTCGATCCGTCCGACGAACTCGACGTTGCCGTCTGGAAGCCAGCGGGCCAAGTCGCCTGTAGCATACATTTTTTGCCCGGGTGCATACGGATGGTCTATAAATTTCTCGGCAGTCAGCTCTGGACGGTTCAGATAGCCTTCGGCCAAACCTGCACCTGAAATGAACAATTCTCCGATCACCCCGACAGGCTGGAGTTGTTTATCGCTATTCAGGATATATGCTCCCGTATGACGGATCGGCCTGCCCAGATGTACCGCTGTTCCCGGCTCGCAAACGGCAGCCAGCGCATCAATGGTCGTTTCTGTCGGTCCATAATGGTTATGCAAATTATACCCTTTTATAACGATTTTTTCCTTCAATGAATCTTCCAGCCGCTCACCTCCGCAAATTAACGTATTCAGGCAAGGGATTTTCGGCTCATCGGCTAAAAACTCTCTCATGAGCACGGGAGGGATGTCCAACAGTCCAATTTCTTGGCCCGTGATATATTCCAGCAACTGCTGCTTACTCAATAGCGTTTCACGCCGGATGCAATGCAGCTCACCCCCATGAAGCAAAGCTCCGAAGATTTGCTCCACGCTTGGGTCAAACGTATATTCTGCCGTTAAAATCAGTCGGTGTGTGACATACGCCGCATAACGCTCAGCAAACCAGCTCACCGTGTTGGCTACACTCCGATGAGCGACCATGACCCCTTTGGGCTGTCCTGTCGTTCCTGAGGTGTACAATACATACATGAGCTGCTCCGGCCCGGTAACGGCTACTAGGTTGGAGCCGTCTTGTGCGTAGGCCTGAGGATCATCCAGCGCTACGATAACTCCACCAAAGGAAATGCGATCTGCCAGTGCCTGTTGCAGTAATATGATGGGTGCGCCCGAATCCTCCAGCATATAACGAATACGATCGGCTGGATATTCCGGATCGATTGGCACATAAGCGCCGCCTGCCTTAAGAATCGCCAGCAGGCCGACAATCATTTCAATGGAACGCTCTGCTAGCAGCCCGACACGCTGATCAGGCTTCACCCCCTGACTACGCAGTGTTCTCGCCAGCTGATTGGCCCGTTCGTTTAACTCACGGTAGGTGAGTTTCGCATCCTCGAATACAACAGCGATGTGATCCGGTGTACGTGCAGCCTGTTGCTCAAACAACCGGTGCAAGGTATACCTCGTCGTATCATCCGATATCGTATTTGGTGAAGCACCTCTGTTAAACACGTTCAGGATTTCAGACTCTTCCTGCGGTGTTGTCAGTTTTATTTCGCTTACAGCGATGTTCGGGTTGACTGTAACTTGCTCCAGCAGATGAATAAAGTGCCCGGCGATTCGGCGAATATCAGCTACATCATAAACCTGTGTGTTATAGCCGAAGCTGAGACGCAGCGCCTCACCCGGCATCACTGCGAGATTAAAATCGTAGTTCGTCTGTTCAAAAACCGTCACGTTGTCAATCTCGAAAGGAGCCTCGTCATTTTGGCCCAATTGCTCGACCTGCTCATCCACCGGATAATTTTCAAACACCATAATATGCTGAATTAAATTCTGCTTCTGGTCAGTCAATGCCTGAATTTCAAACAGTGGATACGTATCGTATGCATGAGAGGCCAACGCCTGTTCCTGCATTTTCTTCATGACTTCTGCAAAAGATTCCCCTGCCTCGCTACGGATGCGAACTGGAATGGTATTAATGAACAAACCGATAATATTCTCCGCCCCGCTAATATCCGATGGACGGCCTGAGACAACACTGCCAAATACGGCATCATTGTGATCGTTATATTTTTGCAGCACAATCCCCCATGCAGTTTGTAATAACGTATTCATGGTCACCTGATACCGCTTAGCCGTCTCCTCCACCCGGGTGGTCAGCTCACGCTCCAAATCCGTCACCCAATCGCTGGCAGTGTAGCCTTCACTCTTGCGACCGGATTTTACAGCAGGTAGTGCTGTTTGCTGCTCATACCCGGACAAATAGCTGCTCCAGTAGTCTGCTGCCACCTCGCGATCCTGCGCTTCCAGCCATTCAATAAAGCTGCTGTATGGCACTGCCGGCGCCAGCACTGGCACTCTGCCTTCTTGAAGTGCAGCATAGCTCTCAAACACTTCTTTGTTCACAAGGGACAGGCACCAGCCGTCCATGACGATATGATGGAAGCTCCATACAAAATGGTAGCTGTCTTCTCCGGTGCGCAAAATCGCCACACGCAGCAGAACATCCTGACGCAGATCAAAGCCCCGTGCTTTATTTTCCAGCTTGAAGCTTTTCAGCCAGGTATCCCTTTGATCCACATCCAGCTTGCGTAAATCTTTATATTGAAAGCCGCAATCCCGGCTTCGATACACAACCTGCAACGGTTCTGTATCCCGGCCAAAGTAAAAGTGTGTACGCAGCGCCTCATGCCGCCGAACCAGTATATTCATGCTTTCTGCAAAAGCCTGGATGTCCAACTGACCTCGCAAATCGTAAGAGAACTGCTCAAAATATGCATCATTCGCGGCTGCTTGACTATCGAGCTGGCTATGAAATAGCATCCCCTTTTGCATCGGGGTCAGTGCATATACATTGTCTACTTCACCCGCAGCACCCATTTCGGATAACAGGCTGTCCAAGCCTTCCACACTCAGTCCTTTATAGGAAATGTCGCTTGGGGTCAGCTCCGAATGTTCTTTATTTACGCAATGCATCAGAATTTCACGCAGGCTTGATTCCAGTAATTTCGCCAATCGCTCTATCGTCTCCGGTCGATAGCTGGTACGGCTATAGCTGATCGTCAAACCCAGCTGGCCACCCGAAATCATGCCGCTAAAATCCAGCGTATACGTCCGTGCCATGGTTGGGCTAAGCGGCATGCCCCCACCGAAAGAGGATGACTGCAGGTCGTTCCCCTTCATATCCTGATCGAACTGTCCCAAATAGTTAAAGCTGATTTCAGGATCTGCTGTAAAAATGGCTGGAGATGCTGCCTGTCCCTGGCGATCGGCTAAGTATTTCAGTACGCCATAGCCGATCCCTTTTTGCGGGATGCTGCGCAGTCCTTCCTTCACATGCTTAATCCGTTGCGAAAGAGCAACTTCTTCCGGCATATCGAGCAAAATAGGATATTGGCTTGTAAACCATCCTACCGTCCGGGTAATGTCCACCTCAGGTAAAATGGCTTCGCGCCCATGCCCCTCCAGATGAATCAGGAAACGCTCATTTCCGCTCCACGCTTGCAATGCCATCCCTACAGCCGTCAGCAACAGGTCGTTAACCTCCGTGCGGAAGGCACGATTTGCCTGCTTGAGCAGCTGCTCTGTCTCCGCACTTGTCCATACAGCCGTAACCGACTCACTGTCGCCAATCAACGGCTTTTCGTGCTCGTTATGCCTGTAATCCTGCGGCAAAGGAGACAGTTCCGCTTGCCCAAGCTCCTCCCAATACGCCCGCTCACGTTCAATGACTGGACTGTCGGCATAAGCGTACAGTTGCTCGGCCCACGTTTGGAACGAATCCGTTTTATGAGGCAACTGAATCACCTGTTCACCCTTGGAGGCTTGCTCATAAGCAGTCGCCAAATCCTCGAATAAAATGCGCCAGGATACCCCGTCCACTGCCAAATGATGAATCACTACCAGCAGATGATCTCCATCTGGACAACGGAACAGCCCCAGCCTCATGAGAGGCCCTTCACTTAGAGAAATGCCGGATTGAATTTCATTGCATTTCGCTTCAATAACCTTCGCCAAATCTCCCTCGTTTACGTGGCTATCCCTATAATCAAAGCTCTCCAGATGATATGTTTCGCCTTCCTCTACACTGCGGTTCCATGCCGTACACCCGTTCTCCGACGAACGAAAAACGATACGCAATGCATCATGGTGAGCCGTAAGATGATTGAGCGCCTGCCGAAGTGCCTGTTCAGCATAGCCTTCCTGTCGATAGAGCATGACAGATTGGTTAAAGTAGTGCGGCTCTGCCGTTGGCTGTTCAAAAAACCAGCGCTGAATCGGTGTAAGCAAAACACGTCCTGTAACTTCGCCCTGCTCCGCTATCCGGTTAACAGGCTGAATATGTGTGCTTAACCCCGCGATCGTCGGGTATTTGAACAAGTCCTTCATTTCCAGCTTGTATCCAGCCTGGAACAATCGGGACGACACTTGAATGGCTTTGATGGAGTCACCACCCAGATGGAAAAAGTTATCCTGTATGCCAACTCGCTGGATACCAAGAATTGCCCCCCAAGCCGCAGCCAGCGCTTGCTGGACATCGGTTTTGGGTGCCACATAATCCATGCCTGTATCCACATTGTGCTCAGGTGCAAGCAATGCCTTGCGGTCTACTTTACCGTTCGGCGTCAAAGGCAACTCGGAAAGCTGCACAAAGTAGGAAGGCACCATATAGCCAGGCAGATCCTGTGACAAAACGTTACGTAAGTCGCTGGCGCTCAATTCGCTGTCTGTTACGAAATATGCACACAGCTGTTTTTGCCCGTTATCGTCCTGCCGTACTGTAACAATGGATTCCTTCACACCTGCAATGGTGGATAATCGGGTCTCAATTTCACCCAACTCGATACGGTAGCCACGAATTTTGACCTGCTCATCCATTCGTCCCTTGTACTCCAATACGCCATCTGCACGCCAACGCGCCAAATCCCCTGTACGATAGCAGTACTCTCCGGGCCGGAATGGACTTTCTATAAACTTTTCCGCCGTTAGCTCCGGCCGATTCAGATATCCCCGCGCCACGCCGTCACCACCGACGATCAGCTCCCCCCATGCCCCGACAGGCTGCAGCTTCAACGAACGATTTACCACATAAGTGGTCGAATGATGAATTGGACGTCCAATGGGAACCGCCTGGGTTTGCGGTTCTGTAATGTCATAGGTGGTGGAGAAGGTGGCGTTCTCCGTTGGACCGTAAGCATTGATCACACGAAGCTGCGGGTACTCCTTCAGCACACGGTTGATATGTGGTACGGATAACACATCACCGCCCACGATCAATTCCTTCAGGGACGCAAACAATCCAATATCTTGCTGTGAATGCTGATTGAATAAAGGCGTGGTCAGGAACAACGTATTAATGTTGTGCTTGTCAATTGCCTGTTTGAGCTTGGCAGTGTCCAAAATGGTGTCATAGCTCACCAGATACAGTTGACCCCCGTTCAGCAGCGTTCCCCAGATTTCAAACGTGGAGGCATCGAACACCACTGCACCCGTTTGCAGCAAACGCGTATTTTCGTCGAGTGTGGCATGGCTTTTATTTTTTACCAAACGCACGATATTACGGTGCTCGATCATAACGCCCTTCGGTTTTCCTGTTGTACCAGAGGTGTACATGACATGCGCAAGATCTGAGGAAGATCCCTCAATGGGAGTAACAGCAGCTTCATCCGTAGGATCGTAAAATACATTTTCGCTGCTCCATAGTTGTTCATCACTCAAATCTATGACCGGAATACCTGGTTCAAAAAGAACCTGCTCACGTCGCTGTGACAGTAACAGCCCCGCACCGGAATCCTCCAGTAAATAACGGATACGCTCCTCAGGATAATCGGGATCAATGGGAACGTAAGCCCCTCCAGCCTTCAAAATCGCCAGCATACCCACAATCAATTCAATAGAACGTTCAGCCATAATCCCCACCCGCTGTATCTCCGGTTCGGAGCCGCGCCGTATTCCATGGGAAACCAATGTGTGTGCCAGACGAGTGGAACGTTCATTCAGCTCGCGGTAGGTGAGCTGTGTGTCCGCAAAGGTAACTGCCAGCCGATCCGGTGATTGTGCTGCATGTTCCTCGAACAACACATGCAGCGCTTTATTCCGTGGATATGGATAATCTGCTACGGTATCGTTGAATTGCTGCACAATCTGTTCTTTTTCACGGGACGAAACCATTTCTATAGCCGAAAGAACGATATCCGGCTGGTCTATAACTGCATGGATAAGCTGCTGCAAATGTATCGCAAGTCGTTCGATAGTTTCCCGTTTGTACAACCGGGTTCCATATTGGAGACCGCAAGCAATTTGCTCCCCATCCTCCAGCGCGAACAGACTCAAATCAAATTTCGCCGCCGTTTGTTCACTCGGATAGGGTGTCAATTGCAATCCTTCCAGCTGCTGCTCCTTTTGCTCCAGATTTTGCAGAGCAAACATGGTATCAAATAGCGGATTACGGCTTAAATCTCGATCCACGCCCAGCTTGTCCACCAGCTCTTCAAACGGGTAATCCTGATGCTCAAAAGCTTTCAACGCGTTTTCCTTGACCTCCAGCACATAATCGCGGAAGGTTTTCCCGCCTTCCGGGTAATTGCGGATCGCCAGTGTATTCACGAACATCCCGATCAGACTGCCAAGATCAGCATGGGGCCGCCCCGCAATCGGCGAACCGACGATAATATCCTCTTGCCCGCTGTAGTGGCTAAGCAAAGCCGTATAAGCAGCCAATAGCACCATATATAATGTCGATTCCGTCTGTACCGCAATGCTTTTTAAACCTTCGCTCTGCCGTTGATTGAGCGTAAATTCCAGCACATCTCCTTCAAAGCTTCTCACCGCCGGACGTGGATAATCGGTCGGTATATCCAGCACGGGCAGCTCTCCCACGAAGGTATTCAGCCAGTAGCTTTCCTGCTGCCGGTAGCGTTCACTTTGCTGCTGATCCTGTTGCCAGGCGGCGTAGTCCTTATACTGAATGCGCAGCGGTGGCAGCGTGTCACCTGCATATAAACGGATGAAGTCCTGAATCAGCACATTTATAGAGGTACCGTCCGAAATGATGTGATGCATATCCAGCAGCAAAATATGATGCTCTGGATCTGTTTCAATCATACCGACTCGGAATAGCGGAGCCTGTCCAAGATCGAACGGCTGGACAAAGTCGCGTACCAGCTCGTCCGTCTCCTTAGGGTCAGCGCCGTGAGCATGAATCAACTCCATGCGAAAAGGAACCTCGTCATGTACTCGCTGGACAGGTTCACCGTTCATGGTCTCAAAGCTTGTACGCAGTGTTTCATGGCGGTCAATAAGCTGGCGGAACGCATTACCCAGTGTCTTATGATCAAGTGAACCTGTCAGTGTCAGAGCACCAGGGATGTTATAGCTAATTCCCGCTCCATCAAGCTGATTGAGGATATACATCCGTTTTTGTGCCGAGGATACCGCATAAAATGGCTTATTCTCCGAAACAGGTATGGATTCATAGGTGGTTTGCTCCAGCGCTTCAATAACATGTGCAAGCTGTTCAATCGTCGGGTGCTGAAACAGGTCCTTTAGCTGCACATTTTTATGCAGTTCCTTATGAATAAGCGATATGACATGTGTCGCCCGCAGGGAGTGCCCTCCTGCTTCAAAAAAGTTATCCTTAATCCCGATGCGCTCAAGCTCCAGCACATCTTTCCAGATACTCACCAGTTGTACTTGTAATTGATTTTGAGGAGGTACATATTCTGCGCCTGAGCTTACACTTCCCTCCGGCTGCGGCAACGCCCGGCGATCCACCTTGCCATTGGGCGTGAGTGGCAATTGCTCCAACTGTACAAAATACGACGGCACCATGTAGCCCGGCAGCTCCTGGCTCAAAGCGCTTCGCAGCTCACTTGCCACTACATCCCCATGGGTCACCACATAAGCACAGAGCTGCTTTTGCCCCTGCTCATCCTCTCGTGCTATCACGACGGCTTCTCGCACCGCCTCCAGCTTCAACATCTGTGCCTCCACCTCGCCCAGCTCGATCCGGTACCCCCGGATTTTCACCTGTGCGTCGATCCGTCCCTTGTATTCCAGCGTCCCGTTCGCACTCCACCGCACCAAGTCGCCTGTACGGTAGCAGCGTTCTCCACTGCGGAACGGACTATCTATGAACTTTTCGGCTGTCAGGTCCGGGCGGTTGCGGTATCCACGTGCCACCCCGTCGCCGCCGACGATCAGCTCTCCCCATGCCCCGATAGGCTGGAGCTGCATCGAACGGTCCACGACATACGCCGTCGAGTTATGGATCGGGCTGCCAATCGGCACTGATTCTGATTGCACGCCGGTAATCGCATGTGTTGTGGAAAAGGTCGTGTTTTCTGTCGGCCCATAGCCGTTGATGATCCGCAGGGAAGGATGGGCCTCCAGCACCCGATTAATAGGCGGGACGGACAGCACATCACCGCCGACCAGCAGCTCCCGTATCCCCTCAAACAGTTCCAGGTCCTGCTGCGACAGCTGGTTAAAGAGCGGCGCTGTCAGCCACATCGTGGTAATGCCATGGCTGCGAACAGCTTCCTTGAGCTTCGGCGCGTCCAATATGACATCCTGACTCACCAGTACCAGCTGTCCACCATTCAATAGCGCACCCCAAATTTCGAAGGTGGACGCGTCGAAGACAACAGCCCCGGTCTGCAAAATGCGCGTATCAGTATCCAATTGCGCATAGTTTGTATTTTTCACCAGACGCACGACATTGCGGTGCTCCACCATAACGCCTTTCGGCTGGCCTGTTGTCCCTGAGGTGTACATGATGTATGCCAAGCGATCAGCAGCGGTTGCCTTCGCTTGTTCTGATTGCGTGGTTGTAGTAGAAGCAAGCTCAGAATTAGCGAAAATGGAATAGAGCGGGTTTAAGCAATCCACGTATCCTATGTCAGCTGTGTCAGTATACGTCCCGTTATCGTTCAGCAAAACAGGATCGATACGATGAGCATCATCCGTTCCATAGATTGCGGAATCGCTCAGGTCGAGCACAGTTCCTGTAAAATCAGCGGGCCGATGTTCCATTCGCTGTACCAGCAGTATTTTGGCATCGGAATCCTCCAGCAAATAGCGCACGCGTTCGTCCGGGTAATCGGAGTCAATCGGCACATACGCTCCGCCTGCTTTGAGGATCGCGAGCATACCGACGATCATCTCAATCGAGCGTTCAGCCACAATGCCGACAGTCTGCTCGGTGCAGATCCCCTGCTTACGTAGTGTATGAGCCAGACGATTGGCCTTTTCGTTCAACTCTCCATAGGTCAGGCTGTCTCTTCCGAACACTACCGCCACCTGCTGCGGTGTCTGCTTTGCCTGTTTCTCGAACAACTCATGAATGGACGCATGACGTGGATAATCCGCAGCTGTATCGTTGAAAGTATGAACCAGTTGCTCCACTTCTTGCTCTGACAGCACTTGTGCTGCGGAAATCGCCAGCTCTGGCTGATGCAAAACAATGGTGTACAACCGCAACAGCTGCTCAACAAAGCGTTCAATCGTCGTCTCGTTATAACGGTCGCTATTATACTTCACGTTCAGAGAAACAGCTGCATTTTCCCATTGAAATTGAAAATCCAGCTCAGACTGTACATGATTCAAATAATCAGCAATATGGATATTTTGCAGGGACGCCGTGGTGTGAATAAGAGGCTTTTCGTCCTCGTTACGTGGAATTTCAAGCCCCTCGGTATAGTTCCAAAAAGGAATATTTTGGTGCTCAATAGCTTCGCTGACGGAGGTTTTGATTTGAGACAGCACGGCTTTGAAGGTCGTTGTGGAATCCAGCGTGTTTTTCAGTAAAAGTAGATGGTTCATCGGCTTTGTAGCACCGTTGCCAGACTTGGCTACCGGAATGCCCAGCAGCACACGTTCCTCACCTGTGTATTTATGTAATAGGCTTTCTACTCCAGCAAGCAGAATCATAAACACAGCCCATGGAGCGCCACCTGTTATAGACGATATTCGCCCGGAAATTTCAGATGGAAATGTGAGCGTGTACGTATGGGAATTTGAGCTCGTTGCAGTTGTATCCTTGGACACGTCGTTGGTGTATGGCAGGCAGATGATATGATCCTCAGATTCCAGCTTATGACTCCAGTAATTTTTTTCCTTCTCAAATAAGGCTTTCAATGACATCCCTCCTGCTTTATGGGGCCTGTGCCCCGGTTGGAATAGTGCGTTGTTGATACGTAAATGACCGTTGTGTCGGAAAAATAATACTTTGCAGGCAAGGGCAGTCGGACAAGCCGCCGCCCTCTGCACACGCAAAGTGAAATCATTGCATTTTAGAAAACTGATTTAGAAAACAAAGTCGATGGAATCCGGTGAGAAACCTTCCGGCTTGTCGTCGGAGGTCACCTGAATATCGCTTAACAGCAGATCTGGGTTTTCCCCAACCTGTGACAGAATCGCTATCAAATCTTCGGTTAATCGTTCAATAGCGTCTGTTCCAAACAGCTTTGTGCAATATTCAAAGGAACCCTTGATTACCCCGTCTTCATCGCTCATGGACAAGGTCAAATCAAATTTGGAGATGCTATGCTCCTGAACATATGGACTGAAGGACAGGGTCTCAAGCTTCGCTTCCTGCGACTCTGTATTTTGCAGTACAAACATGGTGTCAAACAACGGATTACGGCTTGCATCCCGTGCTACATCCAGCTTTTCCACCAACTCTTCAAGTGGATAATCCTGATGCTCGAAGGCTTGCAGCGTACGATCTCTGACTTCCAGCAAGTAGCTGTGGAATGTTTGGCTGCCCTTCGGCTGATGCCGGATGGCTAGCGTATTGACGAACATTCCGATAAGTGGCTCCAGCTCAGGCAGCAGGCGGCCTGCTACCGGAGTACCGATAATCAAATCGTCCTGACCACTGTATTTGGATAATAGAACGGTGTAAGCACTCAAAAGTACCATGTACAGCGTACTTCCGGTCTGAGCCACAATTCGGTGCAGCTGCTCGGATACATTCGGGTCAACTGTAAATTCATACAGTGCTCCCTCGAAGCTGCGAACAGCAGGTCTTGGATAAGCAATCGGCAGATCCAGTACTGGTAATTCTCCGGCTAAATGCTCCAGCCAGAAATGTTCCCGGCGTTGGTATGACTCACGCTGCATTTCCTGCTGCTGCCACACGGCAAAGTCCTTGTACTGAATTTGCAACGGCTCCAATTCTTGCTCCTCGTACAGCTGTACCAGTTCCTGCACGATATTGTCAGACGATGCACCATCCGAAATAATATGGTGCATGTCGTACATCAAAAGGTGGCGCCCTGGTCCGGTTTGAATGAGACGAACACGCAGCAGCGGTGCATGTCGAAGATCAAAGCTGCGTACAAATGACTCGATATACGCTTCGGCTTCGGATTCACTGACCTGCAGACGTTCTACTGCAAATTCAACCTGATCGTAAACCCGCTGAACGACCTCGCCTTCCACCATTTCAAAGGAAGTCCGCAACGTTTCATGACGGTCAATTAACTGACGGAACGCAGCCTCCAGTCGATCTGCCTGGAGCGGACCTTCCACCGTTAACACACCCGGCATGTTGTAGCTGACATCCCCACCTTCCAGATGGCTCAAAATATACAGCCGTTTTTGAGCCGAGGAAACCGGGTAGTAGGCCTGTTTCGCCACTGCAGGGATCACCGTATAGGTGTCTGTGCCGTGCGTAGCTATGAGCTGGGCTTGCTGCTCAATCGTAATGTGTTGGAACACCTCACGAAGTGTAATCCGGCTGTCCAGTTCCTGATGGATTTTGGCCACCAGCGTTGTTGCCCGCAGGGAGTGTCCACCCATGTCGAAGAATGAGTCGGTGACTCCTACGCTGGACAGCTTCAATACATCCTGCCAGATTTGAGCAAGCTTGGCTTCCAGCGGCGTCCGCGGCGCAACGTACTCCAGGCCTCCTTCGAGGCGTGCTTCCGGCGCAGGCAACGCCTTGCGGTCGATTTTTCCGCTTGGGGTCAGCTGGAAGCGATCCAGTTGTACAACATACGTCGGAATCATGTAGTCCGGCAGCTTCGGCTGCAGCGCGTTGCGCAGCTCCGGCAGACTCAGCGGTGCTGTGGCTACGATGTAGGCACATAGATCCTTGTGTCCATCTTCGTTTTCCCATGCAGTGACCACAGCTTTCTGAATGCCGTCCACAGTCAGCAGCTGTGCTTCCACCTCGCCCAGCTCGATCCGATACCCCCGAATTTTTACCTGGTGGTCGATCCGACCCAAATACTCGATGCTGCCATCCGGCAGCCACCGTGCCAGGTCGCCCGTCCGGTACATGCGGTTTGCGTGAGTGCTGTCCGCTTGATCGGCTGCTGCCGCATCAGCGAACGGATTCGAGATGAACTTCTCTGCCGTCAGTTCCGGCAGATTCAGATACCCTCGTCCTACACCTGCACCCCCGATATAGAGCTCTCCTGCGATACCGATCGGCACCAACTGTTGTCGGGTGTTCAAGATGTACACGGACTGGTTCGCTATCGGCGTTCCGATGGATACCGTGTGCTCACCTTTTTCCAGCAGCACGTTCAAGGCTTCCACATCTTCGATCGTATAAGTTGTCGCATCTACCGTCGTTTCGGTCGGACCATACACGTTGGTAATCACCGGGCGGTACCCGGCCCACTTGTGCAGGAACACGTTTACCAGCTGCACAGGTAATGCTTCGCCGCCGATCAGGTAGTGCTTCACTTCCGGCGCTTCCGTCACGTTGACGCTTTCGTTCAAAATATGCAGATGCGCAGGTGTGCCGTCCGTCAGGTCGATCCGGTGCATGCGGTAGTAAGCGATCAAATGCTCCCCGCTCAGGCTTACGTCCCGGGATACCACATGCAAGGTGTGGCCTAATAACAAGCTGGCAAAGATTTGCTTCACCGAAGCGTCAAATACAAACGCCGACAGCCATGCAACGTGAAGCGGCTGCTCATAGTGGCTGTATACCCGCTCGGATAAAGCATCTACCAGATTGCTGACACTGCCCTGCTCGATCATGACGCCTTTCGGCTGGCCGGTTGTACCTGACGTGTAAATCATATAGGCCAGGTTATGCGGGCCGGCGACAGGCATCAGATTGCTCGCATCCTGTCCGTTCAGCTGAGCCTGAACGTCCTCGTCATCAAGGACCACAGTCTGTACTGTGGATGGCAGGCTGAGCGAGAGATTCGCGACTCTGCTTGTAATCACGACCTTTGCCCCACTGTCTTGAAGCATGTAGTCAATGCGTTCCTGCGGATACATGATATCCATCGGCACATACGCGCCTCCGGCCTTAAGTACCCCCATAATGCACACCAGGATATCCGCAGAACGTTCCAGTAATACGCCTACCGGTTGATCTGCTTCGACCCCTTTCACCCGTAACACACGGGCCAATCGGTTTGCTTGCTCGTTCAGCTCAGCGTAGGTCAGCGCCGTGTCCCCAGACACGACTGCTACCCGCTCAGGGCTACGCTTCGCTTGCTCTTCAAAGCGTTCGCTGAGCGCACGACCTTGTCCTCCTACACGCACGCTATGCGCGTTCGGATCGTTGAACACCTTCAGAATCCGCTCGGTTTCTTCCGCCGTTATCAGCTCCAGCTCACCCAGCTTCGCATCCGGATTCGCTGCCACGGCTTCGGCCAAACGAATGAAGTGACGTGTCATCCGTTCTACGGTTTCCCGTTGATACAGCGCGGTTGCATACTGCAATCCGAACTGAATGCCTGTCTCTTCCTCTCTGGCTTCCAGCGTCAAATCAAACTTGGCTGGCGTTTGTTCCAAACCGTATGGATGGAAGCTCAGGTCTGCCAGCTGCAGTTCGCCTTCCTCAGTAGTTTGCAGCGTAAACATCGTATCGAACAGTGGATTGCGGCTCATATCCCGCTTTACATTCAGCTTTTCCACCAGTTCTTCAAACGGATAGTCCTGATGTTCGTAGGCTTGCAGGGCACGAACTTTCACTTCTTCCACGTAGCTGCGGAAGGTATGCTCCGAAGTCGGATAGTTCCGCAGGGCCAACGTGCCGACGAACATTCCGAGGATCGGTTCCAGATCCGCATGTGGTCTTCCCGCAATCGGCGTGCCGACTACAATGTCCTCTTGGCCGCTGTATTGATGTAAGAGCGAGGTATACGCCGCCAGCAGCACCATATACAGTGTGGAGCCTGTTTGCGCCGCCAGTTCTTTCAGGCGTTCGCTGACTTCACGCTTCAATCCGAATACGACCGTATCCCCTGCCGTACTTCGTACCGCCGGACGGGCAAAGTCCGTGGGTAGATCCAGCACAGGCAGCTCACCCCGGAAGGTGTCGAGCCAGTACGCTTCCTGACGCTGCATCCACTCCTGATGGGCTTCGCTTTGCTGCCATACCGCATAGTCTTTGTACTGAATCCGCAATGGTGATAGCTCTTCACCACCATACAAGCGGACAAATTCATCGGTCAGTACCCCCATGGACACGCCATCCGAGACGATGTGGTGCATGTCGAGCATGAGCAAATGCTGGGATTCTTGCTCGTGTCCTTGTACGCCCAGGTCCACCAAGCCTACCCGCAGCAGCGGCGCAGCTTGCAGATCGAACGGACGGACAAAGCGCCGCACCAGCTCTTGCGTTTCCTTGCTGACCATCGTGTCCGTATCCGTAATAGTCGACCCCTCTGCCTGTACCTTCGCATATTCTACCTTGAACGGCACGATGTCCTCAATCCATTGCATCGGCTCACTGTCGACCAGTTCAAAGCGGGTACGTAGGGTCGCATGGCGGGCAATCAGTTGACGGAACACGTCTTCCACTCGTTTCACGTCCAGCGGGCCGCTCACTTGCAGCACCGACGGCATGTTGTAGTTCACATCATTCACATCGAACTGATGCAGCACATACAGTCGCTTTTGCGCTGAGGACAGTGGGTAGAAGCCGCGTTCTTCCGTCACCGGAATGGACGCGTACGCCACTTGATCCAGATTTTCGATGACCGCCGCCAACTGTTCAATCGTTGGCGCTTCAAAAATACTGCGCAGTGGGAGCGGCTTGTTTAGCTCCTTGTGAATCTTCGAGGCCAGCGTCGTCGCCCGCAGCGAATGTCCGCCAATCTCGAAGAAGTTTTCCTTCACGCCCACCTGTGCCAAACCCAGCACGTCCTGCCAAATTTGCGCCAGCTTCGCTTCCACCCACGTCCGCGGTGCGACATAGTCCGCTCCGCTTTGCAGGCTGCCTTCCGGTGCTGGCAGTGCCTTACGGTCGATTTTACCGTTTGGTGTCAGTGGCATGTGCTCCAGCTGTACCAAATATGTGGGTACCATATAGTTTGGAAGCTCCTCGCCCAGGAAGCTGCGCAGCTCACCTGCGCTCACTTCCCGTTCAGCAACATAGTAGGCGACCAGTTGATTTTGCCCCTGCTCGTCCGCTTGTGCCAGTACGATGACCTCTTGCACGTCTTCTACTTTCAGCATTTGTGCCTCAACCTCGCCCAGCTCAATCCGGTACCCCCGGATTTTCACCTGATGGTCGATCCGGCCCAAATATTCGATGTTGCCATCCGGCATCCATCTCGCCAAGTCACCTGTACGGTACATCCGTTCATAGCCTGCTTCGCCACCTGCAAACGGATTCGGTACAAATTTCTCAGCCGTCATTTCTGGACGATCCAGATAGCCACGTGCCAGACCCGGACCAGATACGCACAACTCACCCGCTACGCCCACAGGCGCCAGATGTCCATGCACATCCACCATGTATATCCGGTGATTCGGCATAGGACGTCCGATCGAAATCATCTGTCCTGCTCTTTCATCCTCGGATACCGACCATGCCGACGTCGCTACCGAGTTTTCCGTTGGACCGTAAGCATTGTAGTATGCTACCCGATTCTTCCACTTGTAGATCAGCTCTATTGAAGTGGCTGAACCCGCAGTGACCAGAATGCGCAGGTTTGGCATCCGTTCCGGCTCCAGATATACCGCATAGGTCGGTGGTAACGTCGCCGCCGTAATCTGATACTCTGTCATGTAATGCTCGAATCTCTCATAGTCCAAAATCGTCTCTGACGTTGGCACATACAACGTGGCTCCGCAGAACAGCGCCTGGAAAATTTCCCAGCAAGCCGCATCAAACGAATAGCTGGCGAACAGCAACGCATGATCCGACGTGCTGATCCGGAGCACCTGATCAAAATACGTTTTCAGATTGCACAGCCCCTGATGCTCCAGCATAACTCCCTTCGGTTGACCCGTGGTTCCTGACGTATAAATGACATAGGCCAGATCGTTCGGACCGGACAACGGCTCCAGATTGGAACCATCCTCGTGATACACACCCTGTGCCCCATCCAGCACCAGCACATGGCCCTCGAAAGCTGCTTTGTCCACCAGATGGCTTTGCGTTAACAGCAGCTTCGTACCCGAGTCGTCCAGCATGTAGCGAATACGCTCTTCTGGATACGTCGGGTCAATTGGCACATATGCGCCCCCGGCTTTCAAAATCCCGAAGATGCCCACGATCATGTCCACCGAACGCTCGGTCATCAGACCCACCAAACGATCCTTCGTCACGCCTTGACTGCGCAAGGTACGAGCTAATCGATTCGCACGTTCATTCAGCTCGCGATAGGTCAACTGCTCTCCTTCGAAGAACAACGCTGCCTGGTCCGGCGTCTGCGCTGTTTGCGTCTCGAACAAGCCATGAATGGTCTGCTCGCTTGGATACTCGGCCGCTGTATCTCCCCATACGCCCAGAATTTGCTCGCGCTCCTGCTCGCTTAAAATATCCAGCTCTTGCACCCGTATGTTCGGATTCGCCGCCACTTGCTCCAGCAGCTGCACCAGATGGCCCTGAGTCCGTTCAACAGCTTTACGATCATATAGCTTCGCATTGTATTCAAATCGGATTTTCATCGCTTCCTGCGGAATGACGACCAGATTGAAGTCATAGTTGGTTTGTTCAACCATACCTGCATTGCTTATTTCAAAATCCGACTCTGCACCTTCGCCAAGCTGCTCGACCTGTTGTTCCACCGGATAGTTTTCGAACACCATAATGTGGTTGATCAGGTCTTGCTTCTGCTCGGTCAAGGCTTGAATTTCATATAGCGGATACGTTTCATAAGCTTGAGAAGCCAGCGCTTGCTTCTGATTCACTCTTATCATGTCGGCAACTGTTTCCCCAGCTCCACTGCGGATACGTACCGGAATGGTGTTAATGAACAAGCCCACCATATTTTCGATGCCCGGAATATCAGCCGGACGACCAGACACTACGCTGCCAAAAACAGCGTCGTCACTGCCGTTGTACTTGTGAAGCAGCAAGCCCCATACCGTTTGCAGCAATGTATTCGTGGTCACGTGGTGCTGCTTGGCAATGATTTCGATGCGGCCCGTCAAGTCTTTGCCCAGATCGCACAGCACATGCTCGAATTGCGCACCTTCGGCTTTGGCCCCTACTACTTTTCCGGTCGGAATCGAAGTTTGTTGATCATAGCCGAACAAATAACGGTTCCAGTATTCCGTCGCAGCCCCTAAATCCTGTGCTTCAAGCCACTCGATATACTGACTGTATGGTGAAACCGGGGCAAGCTGTGGGTCTCTATGCTCCACGGCTGCAAAATAAGCCTCAAAAACCTCATCCGTCACCAGTGCCACACACCAGCCGTCCATCAAAATGTGATGAGAGCTCCATACGAAATGGTAGTCCTCGTCACCTGTCCGCAAAATCGCCACGCGCATCAACGCATCCCGAGATAAATCGAAGCCGGTTGCCTTGTCTTTGCGAATAAATTCCTTCACATATGCGCTTCGCTCCACATCATCCAAATGACGCAGGTCTTCACATCTGAAACCAATATCCTTCTGGCGGAAAATGACCTGCACGGGCTCATCTTGCCAACCGCTGTAGAAATTAGCTCTAAAAATCTCATGCCGCTGCGCCAAATGATTCAAACTGTCTTGGAAAACATCCACTTGGAAGTGTCCACGCAGATCAAATGTCGTTTGTTCAAAATAAGCTCCTGACTCTGTATCCATCAGACTATGGAACAGCATACCTTTTTGCATCGGCGTCAACGCATATACATTTTCCAGCTCGCCAATGTTACGGGTTTGTTCTACCAATTGATCCAGTTCAGCCATGGTTACATTTTTAAGCATTACATCGCTTGGAGTCAGTTCCTGCTGTTTGCGTCCTGTGCAATGCGTAATGATTTCCTGCAAGCTGGTTCTGAATCCTTTGGCTAGTTGCTCCATCGTTTCACGGCGGTATTCCTTGTTGCTGTAGCTGATCGTCAATTGCAGTTCGCCTTCTGAAATCAGCCCGTTAATGTCCAGCGCATACGATCTTGCCGCATGTGCGCTAAGCTCTGCACCGCTTGAGTAAGGAGATACGCCAATCGATTGATTTTGCAAATCTTGATCAAATTGCCCCAAATAGTTAAAGCTGATTTCCGGTTCGGTTACAAAGCGTTCCTGCTCACGTGCTGCGGACAGGTATCTTAAAATACCGTAGCCGATGCCCTTTTGCGGAATGCGACGCAGCCCTTCTTTCACATTTTTGATTCGATGTGAAAGGTCTTGCCCCACGCTCATATCCAGCACAACCGGGAATTGAGTCGTAAACCAGCCAACGGTGCGAGTAATATCCAACTCTGGCAAGATGGACTCTCGTCCATGACCTTCCAGGTTGACAAGCACTCGTTCGATGCCCGCCCAGCGATGAATAGCCATTCCTAATGCGGTAAGCAGCAAATCGTTCATATCCGTGTTGTAGGCACGGTGCGCCTGTTTTAACAGCTGCTCCGTTTCCTGACCTGTCCACGTGGCAGTAATGATCTCGCTGTCCCTATTCAAGGAATAGGGCTGTGGCTGGTCTTTTGGAAGCGACTCATAAATTCCCTGTTCAATTTCCTGCCAGAACGCGAGTTCTGCTGCTACTGACGCACCGTTCGCATATTGAGACTGTTCACCAGCCCAAGTGCGGAACGAATCCGTTTTGTGCGGAAGACGAATCGCTTGTCCGTTCAATGCTTGCTCATAGGCTGTCGTAATATCTTCGAACAAGATGCGCCAGGATACTCCGTCCACCACTAAGTGATGAATAGCAATCAGCAAATGATCTCCGTCACTGCTGCTGAACAGCCCCAGCTTCACCAGCGGTCCTTCGCTTAGATCAACCCCCGCTTGAATTTCATTCGCTTTGGCTTCGATAGCCGCAGACACCTCAGCCTCATTTCTGAAGTCCGTCCGTTCCAGCGTATACAGCTCACCCTCACCAATCGCGCGGTTCCATGCTTCGTATCCGTGATCGGTATGACGGAAAATAGTGCGTAGCGCATCGTGATGGCTGACAATCTGATCCATCGCCTTACGCAATGCCGCTTCATCGAAACCATCCTTGCTGTACAGCATGATGGACTGGTTATGATGATGAGCTTCCGTCAGATTTTGCTCAAAGAACCATTGTTGAACGGGTGTCAGCTTCACATCGCCGACTACTTCGCTCTGATCCGCCAATCTTGTAACAGATTGGACTCTCAGCGCCAATGCCGATACCGTTGGATGACTGAACAGGTCCTTCATATCCAATCGGTAGCCTGCTTGCAGCAATCGGGACGATACTTGCAAGGCCTTGATCGAATCGCCGCCCAGTTCAAAGAAGTTATCCTGCGTTCCTACCGCTTCGACTCCCAGCACCCCGGCCCATACCGAAGCCAATACCTGCTCGACCGTGGTACGCGGTGCCACATAGGCTGCACCTGTATGGATGCTTCCTTCCGGCTCCGGCAGCGCTTTGCGGTCGATTTTGCCGTTGCTGGTCAGTGGTAATGTGTCCAAACGCATCAAGCGTGCAGGTACCATATGTGCTGGCAGCCCTGCTTCCAGCTGGGCCTGTACCTCCTCGATCCGCAGCTCTGATTCTCCGGTGATGTATCCACACAAATACTTGTGTCCACGCTCATCCGTCCGGTCGATCACTACGGCTTGACGCACACCCGCCACCCGCTGGATCGCCGTTTCAATCTCGCCCAGCTCGATCCGATATCCCCGGATTTTGACCTGATAGTCCATCCGGCCGATAAAGTCCACATTGCCGTCCGGCATCCACCGCGCCAAGTCACCTGTGCGATACAGTCGTTCACCCGGTACATACGGATTCGCTACGAATTTTTCGGCCGTCAAGTCTTCACGGTTCAGGTATCCCCGTGCCACCCCGGCACCGCCGATGCATAGCTCGCCCAGTACGCCGATAGGCACCGGATTCAGCTGGCTGTCCACGATGTAAAACCGTGCGTTCAGCCACGCCTGACCAATCGGCACACTGCCGCTGCTTGGCAGCTTTGACAGCTCTTCGTCGTAGAAGCTGGAGTCAATCGCCGCTTCCGTCACGCCGTAGCTGTTAATGATGCGAATGTCTGCACCAAACCGTTCTTGCAGCACCCGGTAATCCGTCACGCTGCAGCTGTCCGAGCTGGTGATCAGCAATTCCAGACTGCTCATATCCAGTCCATGCTCATGCACATGCTGCATAAACGGTACGATCAGGGCCGGAGTCGATTCGAACACCGTAATTTGATAATTGCGAATCCAACCATACAGACGACTTGGATCAATCCGGTCGTCCTTCGGACAGATGACCATCGTTCCGCCGTTATAGAGCGCCCGTGCCATATCGCCGACGAATACGTCGAAGGAGAAGCTCGCCAGTTGCAGCAAGCGTACCGGGAACTGGTTCAGACGGTAATCCCGGCGATACGCCGCAGCCGTATTCACCAGACTGCGATGCTCGATCATGACACCCTTCGGACGTCCTGTTGTACCGGACGTGTAGATCACATACGCCAAATCCTGCGGCTCGTTGATGTGTTCGACATCCGTGGTATCCCCGGTGTACAGCGACTCATCGTCCAGCGCCAGTACAGTCTGCAAACGCATTCCAGTTGCTATTTCGGATGTGACCTTGCTTTCATCCAGCCATACCTGCGCACGCTCCTGCAAGCCTGTTTGGGTCAGCAGTACCGTCGCGCCGCTATCCTCCAGCATGAAACGAATACGCTCAGACGGATAGTCCGCATCCAGCGGCACATACGCGCCTCCAGCCTTCCATACCGCCAGCACACCCACCAGCATGTCCACCGAGCGTTCGCTTAAGATGCCGACAGTCGACTCGCGTCCAATGCCCTCACTCCGTAATTTACGAGCCAGCTGGTTCGCACGCTCGTTCAGTTTGCGGTACGTAAGTTGTTGCTCCTCGTACACAACCGCCACGTGATCCGGTACAAGCTGTGCCTGTTCTTCCACAAAGGCATGGAACAGGGCTCCTGCTTCAACAGCAGCAACATCCGATACTCCCACATCTCCAAAACCGTAGATGATTTGTGCTTTTTCCTCGACGGTTACCATTTCCAAAGCTGCCAGTGGCTGCTGCGGATGAAGTGTAATGGCACGAACAAGTTCGGTAAAATGCTTTGCCAATCGTGCGATGGTCTCTGGCTTGTACAGCGCCGTGCTGTATTCCAGACTGCACAGAATACCTTCCGGCTGCTCCACTGCATCCAGGGTCAGATCAAATTTGGCAGTATTATTGTCCGTCGGATACGGCTTAAAGGTCAGACCTTCCAGTTGGAACTCCTGCTGCTCAAATGTTTTCAACTCAAACATCGTGTCAAACAGTGCATTCCGGCTCGTATCCCGCGTTAAATTCAGCTTTTCAACCAGCTCTTCAAAAGGATAGTCCTGATGCTCATAAGCACTGAGCGCGTGCTCTTTGACCTCTTGCAGGTAATCAAGGAACGTTTTGTCGCCAGACGGATAATTACGGATTGCCAGCGTGTTGAGGAATACGCCTACCAGGCTCCCCAGTTCCGCATGTGGTCTTCCGGCAATTGGCGTTCCGACGATCATGTCTTCCTGCCCTGAATATTTATGCAAGAGCGTGCTATACGCTGCCAGCATCACCATGTACAAGGTGGAGCCAGTTTGCGCGGCCAGCTGTTTCAACTGCTCGCTGTCCTCCAGGCTGATCGCAAAATCCAATCGAGCTCCTTCCAGACGCTGTACGGCTGGTCTTGCAAAATCCGTTGGCATATCCAGCGCCGGAATTTCACCAGCCATTGTTTTCAGCCAGTAATTTTCTTGCTCACGAAGACGGTCACTTTGCATATCTGCGTGCTGCCAAACGGCATAGTCCTTGTACTGGATGCGAAGTGGCGGCAGTTCCTTACCTTCATACAATTGAGAGAACTCCTGCACGATAATTCCTGCAGTCACGCCGTCCGAAATAATATGGTGCATGTCATAGAGCATAACGTACCGTTGCGGTCCGTTTTCCACCAACTGAACCCGCAGCAACGGCGCTTGTGCGAGATCAAAAGCGCGTACAAAATCCAGTACGTACTGCTGTGTCTCTTCTTCGCTTGCCTGCACATGCTCGACGTGGAATTCGACGTTTTTATCAATCCGTTGAACAACCTCGCCATCCACCATTTCGAATCTGGTTCGCAGGGTTTCATGACGGGCAATCAGCTGGCGGAAGGCTTGCTCCAGTCGCGTTTTATCCAGGGACCCTTCAATAATCAAAGCTCCCGGCATGTTGTAGCTAACTTCTCCACCTTCCAGATGACTTAGCACATACATCCGTTTTTGCGCCGAGGAAACTGGATAATATGCGCGCTCCTCCACAACAGGTATGGATGCATACGTTTGCTGTGTCTGTTCACCCATCACCTGTACCAATTGCTCAATCGTCGGATATTGGAAAATATCTCGTAGCGCCAGCTTGTGATGCAGCTCCTGATGGATTTTCGCCACCAGTGTTGTAGCGCGCAGAGAGTGTCCCCCCACTTCAAAGAAGTTATCCGTAATTCCAATCTGCGGATGATTCAGCACGCTTTGCCAGATACGCACAAGCTGTTCTTCCAACGGCGTCCGCGGCGCAACGTACTCCATGCCTCCTTCGAGGCGTGCTTCCGGCACAGGCAACGCTTTGCGGTCGATTTTTCCACTTGGCGTCAGCGGGAAACGATCCAGTTGTACAACATACGTCGGGATCATGTAGCCCGGCAGCTTCGGCTGCAATGCGTTCCGCAGCTCCGGCAGACTCAGCGGCGCTGAGGCTACGAGATAGGCACACAGGTCCTTGTGCCCGTCTTCGTTTTCCCATGCGGTGACCACGGCTTCCTGAATGCCGTCCACGGTCAGCAGCTGCGCTTCCACCTCGCCCAGCTCGATCCGGTACCCCCGGATTTTCACCTGATGGTCGATCCGGCCCAGATACTCGATACTGCCGTCCGGTAACCATCTCGCCAGATCACCCGTCCGATACATCCGGTTGGCGTGAGGTTTTGCTGCTTGTTCCGCTTCCGGTTGGGCAAACGGATTCGGGATGAACTTCTCTGCCGTCAGTTCCGGCAGATTTAGATAACCGCGTCCCACACCTGCACCACCGATATATAACTCGCCCGCGATACCGATCGGCACCAGCTGTTGTTGTGTGTTCAAGATGTACACGGACTGGTTCGCCAGCGGCGTTCCAATGGATACCGTATGTGCACCTTTTTCCAGCAGCACGTTCAAATCTTCCACGTCTTCCATCGTATAGGCGGTCGCATCTACCGTCGTTTCGGTCGGGCCATACACGTTGGTAATCACTGGGCGGTACCCGGACCACCTGTGCAGGAACCCGTGAACCAGTGGTACAGGTAACGCTTCGCCACCGATCAGGTAGTGCTTCACTTCCGGCGCTTCGGTCACATTGACGCTCTCGTTCAAGATATGCAGATGCGCTGGTGTGCCATCCGACAGGTCAATCCGGTGCGTACGATAGTAGGCGATCAATTGCTCCCCGTTCAGGCTTACGTCACGGGATACCACATGCAAAGTATGGCCTAACAGCAGGCTGGCAAAGATTTGCTGCACCGAAGCGTCAAATACATACGCCGACAGCCATGCGACGTGAAGCGGCTGCCCATAGCGGCTGTATACCCGCTCGGATAAAGCATCCACCAGATTACTGACGCTATGTTGCTCGATCATGACCCCTTTCGGCTGGCCAGTTGTACCTGACGTGTAAATCATATAGGCCAGGTTGTGCGGGCCGGCTACAGGGATCAGATTGCTCGCATCCTGCCCGTCCAGTTGTGCTTGGACAACCTCGTCATCCAGAGCTACAGCACGTACGGTGGCTGGCAAGATGAGCGCCGGATTGGCGATTGTATCTTCTGCACCTGTGATGGTCGCTGGTGAAGCATTCACCGTTACACCAGCATTTTCGGTTACTGGCGTTTGCAGGCTGTTGCTTTGGCCCACGGCAGCTTTGGACGTAATCACGACCTTCGCTCCGCTGTCTTGGAGCATGTAGTGAATGCGTTCCTGCGGATACAGCGAGTCCATCGGCACATACGCGCCTCCGGCTTTCAGTATCCCGAGGATGCTCACCAGGATATCCGCAGAACGCTCCAGCAATATGCCTACCGGTTGATCCGCTTCTACCCCTTCCGCCCGTAACACACGGGCCAATCGGTTCGCCTGCTCGTTTAGCTCGGCGTAGGTCAGCACCGTGTCCTCGAACACCACTGCTACCCGCTCAGGGTTGCGCTTCGCTTGCTCTTCAAACCGTTCGCTGAGCGAACGACCTTGCACCTGTCCGTGTTCAGCATCACGCACGCTATGCGCATTCGGATCGTTGAACACCTTCAGAATCCGCTCGGTTTCTTCCGCCGTAATCAGTTCCAGTTCACCCAGCTTCGCATCCGGGTTCGTCGCCACTGCTTCGGCCAAACGAATGAAATGTCGTGTCATCCGTTCCACGGTTTCCCGTTGGTACAGCGCTGTCGCATACTGCAATCCGAACTGAATGCCTGCTTCTTCCTCGCTGGCTTCCAGCGTCAGGTCGAACTTCGCCGGGGTCTGCTCCATGCCATATGGACGGAAGCTCAGGTCTGCCAGTTTCAGCTCGCCTTCCTCGGTGTTCTGCAGCGTAAACATCGTATCGAACAGTGGATTGCGGCTCATATCCCGCTTCACATTCAGCTTTTCCACCAGTTCTTCAAACGGATAGTCCTGATGTTCGTAGGCTTGCAGCGCACGGGCTTTCACATCTTCCACGTAGCTGCGGAACGTTTGCTCCGAAGTCGGATAGTTACGCAGGGCCAAGGTGCCAACGAACATTCCGAGGATCGGTTCCAGATCGGCATGTGGTCTTCCCGCAATCGGTGTCCCGACCACGATGTCCTCTTGCCCGGTGTATTGATGCAGCAGCGCTGTGTAAGCCGCGAGCAGCACCATATACAGCGTCGAGCCTGTGTGCGCCGCCAGTTCTTTCAGGCGTTCGCTGACTTCATGCTCCAATCCGAATACCACGGTATCCCCTGTCGTACTCCGCACGGCCGGACGGGCAAAGTCGGTTGGCAGATCCAGTACAGGCAGTTCACCCCGGAAGGTGTCAAGCCAGTACGCTTCCTGACGCTGCATCCACTCCTGATGGGCTTCGCTTTGCTGCCATACCGCATAGTCTTTGTACTGAATCCGCAATGGTGATAGCTCTTCACCACCATACAAGCGAACAAATTCATCGGTCAGCACACCCATGGACACACCATCCGAGACGATATGGTGCATGTCGAGCATCAGCAGATGCTGGGATTCTTGCTCGTGTCCTTGTACGCCCAGGTCCACCAAGCCTACCCGCAGCAGCGGCGCAGATTGCAGATCGAACGGACGGACAAAGCTCCGCACCCATTCCTGTAATTCCTTGCTAGCCATCGTGTCCGTATCCGTAGCTGCACCTTCTGCCTGTACCTTCGTATAATCCACCTCGAATGGTACAGTGTCCTCAATCCATTGCATCGGCTCACTGTCCACCAGTTCAAAGCGGGTACGCAAGGTCGCATGGCGGGCGATCAGTTGACGGAACACGTCTTCCACTCGTTTCACGTCCAGCGGACCACTCACTTGCAGCACCGACGGCATGTTGTAGCTCACATCGTTCGGATCGAACTGATGCAGTACATACAGTCGTTTTTGCGCCGAGGATAACGGATAGAAGGCACGGACTTCTGTCACCGGAATGGACGCGTACGCCACTTGATCCAGACCTTCCAGAACGGCTGCCAGTTGTTCAATTGTTGGTGCTTCAAAAATACTGCGCAGTGGGAGCGGCTTGTTTAGCTCCTTGTGAATCTTCGAGGCCAGCGTCGTCGCCCGCAGCGAATGTCCGCCAATCTCGAAGAAGTTTTCCTTCACGCCCACCTGTGCCAAACCCAGCACGTCCTGCCAAATTTGCGCCAGCTTCGCTTCCACCCACGTCCGCGGTGCGACATAGTCCGCTCCGCTTTGCAGGCTGCCTTCCGGTGCTGGCAGTGCCTTGCGATCGATTTTACCGTTTGGACTCAGAGGCATCTGCTCCAGCTGTACAAAGTACGATGGCACCATATAGCTTGGCAGCTCCCGGCCCAACTCACTTCTCAGCTCGCTGGCTCCGAGCTCTTGCCCGGCAACGTAGTACGCCACCATTTGTTTTTGGCCTGTTTCATCCGCACGGGCCATGACTACGGCTTCTCGTACAGACTCCAC
>NZ_SLTL01000036.1:0-50478 GCF_014858585.1 Paenibacillus sp. 23TSA30-6
TATTCCCTGATAGCTCAGTTGGTAGAGCACTCGACTGTTAATCGAGTTGTCACAGGTTCGAGTCCTGTTCGGGGAGCCATATGGAGAGGTGTCCGAGCTGGCCGAAGGAGCACGATTGGAAATCGTGTAGGCGCCAAAAGCGTCTCGAGGGTTCGAATCCCTCTCTCTCCGCCAGATATTATTTATTGTAAGGCCCGTTGGTCAAGCGGTTAAGACACCTCCCTTTCACGGAGGTAACAGGGGTTCGATTCCCCTACGGGTCATAATATGGAGGCTTAGCTCAGCTGGGAGAGCATCTGCCTTACAAGCAGAGGGTCGGGGGTTCGAGCCCCTCAGCCTCCACCATTTATTTCTTATATAGTATTCCCTAATATTATCGCGGGGTGGAGCAGTTCGGTAGCTCGTCGGGCTCATAACCCGAAGGTCGCAGGTTCAAATCCTGTCCCCGCAACCAATTAACTTTCTTAATGGAACATTGTTATGGAACTGTGGTGTAGAGGCCTAACATGCCTGCCTGTCACGCAGGAGATCGCGGGTTCGAATCCCGTCAGTTCCGCCATTTTTACAAAGTTATATTACCCTGTTGGGAGCCATTAGCTCAGTTGGTAGAGCACCTGACTTTTAATCAGGGTGTCGAAGGTTCGAGTCCTTCATGGCTCACCACTCATGAACTCATATGTCATGGATATCATTGTATTGCGGACGTGGCTCAGCGGTAGAGCATCGCCTTGCCAAGGCGAGGGTCGCGGGTTCGATTCCCGTCGTCCGCTCCATATTTGCGCCCTTAGCTCAGCTGGATAGAGCGTTTGACTACGAATCAAAAGGCCGGGAGTTCGAATCTCTCAGGGCGCGCCATTTAACTTCATAAGCCGGTGTGGCGGAATTGGCAGACGCGCGCGACTCAAAATCGTGAGGGAAACCGTGGAGGTTCGAGTCCTCTCACCGGCATGTATTTCGGGATGTAGCTCAGCTTGGTAGAGCACCTGGTTTGGGACCAGGGGGTCGCATGTTCAAATCGTGTCATCCCGATTCAAAAGGAAAGTCGCTTGAAGAAGCGGCTTTTTTTGTTGTATTTGTTGTCTTTTTTTGTATAAATCAGTAATCGTCAGGCCACAATAACACAAAAAGTGGGACGGAAGGGATTACTGTGAAGCGATTAAGCTGGAAAAAACAAATTAAACGACGCTGGAAGCAGTGGAGAAGAACGGTGTGGGCCTGTATTATTTTTGGATCGGCTTGTTTGCTGGCAGGTTTCGGTATTCTGTTTTTACGTCATATGCAAACTATGCTGTCACAGCCCCTCGCTACTACCGTTATGGCGGACGTTGATACGGAGGAGCCTTCACACACGAGTCCGGCCGAAGTGCATTCCTCACAGGTGCAGATATTGCAAAGTATCCGTGCTTCGGGCATCAGTAGGAAGACTCATTTGTTAACCACCTATGTGTGTGGCACAGAGACGCTTTCCTTGGGAACGTTAAGTTCGCAGCAGTTAGAGAGCTTGCTGAAGCAGCATCCCGATTGGAAGGGACGGTTAAATACCAGAGGCGAGGTGTGGCTGGAGCGTAAGGTGGAGGATTTGTCGGAGTTATGCAAACAGCACGCCTACATGGGTATGAGTATGGATGGACAACTTACTTTGTTTGAAGGGCCGCCTAAAAAAGAAAAAGTAATTCGGACTTTCTTCCAGCTGGATGTGGGATCAATGGAGACGACTCTGCCCGAGGGAGTGTATGAGCAGCTCCAGCAAGGAATCCGTGTGCAGGATATGAACGAATACAACAGTGTGATCTCTACTTTTAGTGATTTTGCAGTGGAACGAACACAGCGGGTATTGAAGCAGCAATATTGATTACATGCAAGAAAGAGGCGTGTAGGCTTTGCCCGGGGGGTGAGGCGTATAACGTCTCTTTTTTGTGTTGAACTTAGGATTAAACTTTTTACTCTATTAGATGCAAAGTTTTGTTATAATGAAATGAACGACACATATGTTCGCTTTGTTTAGCATTTGGCAATGATTATGGTTTTGATATTAAATCGTTGATGGCTAGTTAACGCCGTATTTTGGCGATAGGGGAGAGATTTTTTTGCGTTTTCTAGGAATTGATCCGGGTATTGCAATTGTGGGCTTTGGATTTGTGGACAAGATCGGCAGTAAGGTGGTTCCTGTTCAATATGGCTGTATCCAGACGGAGGCCCATACACCGGAAGAAGAGCGATTGCTTCATGTATATGAAGGCATGCTGCAATTGATTGATAAATATAAGCCTGATGCGGTAGCGCTGGAGAAGCTTTTTTTTAATCGTAACGTAACTACTGCGATGTCTGTAAGTCAGGCACGCGGCGTGCTGGTACTGGCTGCGAAGCAACGTGGTCTGCCTATAGGGGAATATACGCCTATGCAGGTGAAGCAGGCCATTGTAGGGTATGGAAAGGCTGAGAAGAAGCAAGTACAGGAAATGGTAAGAATGTTTCTGAAGCTTCAAGTCGTGCCCAAACCTGATGATGTGGCGGATGCTTTGGCAGTGGCTATTTGTCATGCGCATTCATATGGACTAAATTCAAAATTAAATGAGGTATTGCGAAAATGATAGATTTCTTGCGTGGTTCTGTGGCTCACTTGGAAAATGAATATGTCGTATTGGATGTACAAGGGGTCGGGTACCGGGTATTTTGTCCGAACCCGTATGCCTTTGCTAAAACAGAAGGGCCGATTGTCATCTATATTCATCATCATGTAAGGGACGATGCTACTTTACTGTTCGGGTTTGCGACTCGTGAGGAACAGCAGTTGTTTCGTAAGCTGATTGATGTATCCGGAATTGGGCCGCGTGTGGCGCTTGGTATTCTGGGAGGCGGTACGCCCACTCATGTGGTAACGGCAATCTATCAAGAGAACATCGCGTTTCTCACCAAGCTGCCGGGCATCGGTAAAAAGACGGCGCAACGTATGATTCTGGATTTGAAGGACAAGCTGGACGGCATCGGCTCAGTCGGGATTGCGACCGGATTGTTTGCGGAGCCTGTCGTGGAGGAAGGCGAGGGTTCCTATTGGAGCGAGGCACGAGAAGCACTTAAGGCGCTGGGCTACACAGATGCGGAGCTGGATAAGGTATGGAGCAGAATGAAGAAAGACGCGAAACCTGATGAATCTGCTGATATTTTGATGAAAAGAGCTTTGCAACTGTTGTTTGCCGGATAGGACGATGATGTCCATTAAAAGAAGTCTGGTGAAAAGGAGGAGCGATGGAATATGGATGACCGGATTATTTCCGCCAATTTGATGATGGAAGACCAGACGGCGGAGCTAAGCCTTCGCCCTCGTTATCTGAACGAATATATCGGGCAAAATCAGGTGAAAGAAAATTTGAAAATATATATTGAAGCGGCCAAGATGCGTAAAGAGGCGCTGGATCATGTGCTGCTGTACGGTCCGCCTGGATTGGGCAAAACGACGCTCGCCAATATTATCGCCAACGAGCTGGGCGTTAATTTACGCACGACCTCAGGCCCAGCAATTGAAAGACCCGGAGATTTGGCAGCGTTGCTGACCAATCTTCAAGAGGGCGATGTTTTGTTCATTGACGAGATACATCGCCTGCACCGTACGGTGGAAGAAGTCATGTATCCGGCAATGGAGGATTTTGCGCTGGACATTATGATTGGTAAAGGCCCGAGTGCGCGTTCAGTCCGTCTGGATTTGCCGCCCTTTACGCTTATCGGGGCTACTACGCGCGCTGGGCTGCTTTCTGCGCCATTGCGTGACCGATTTGGTGTCATTAGTCGGTTGGAGTTCTATACGACAGACGAGCTGGCCTACATCGTATCAAGGAACGCGGATATTATGGAGATTGAAATTGTCGGGGATGCAGCCGAAGAAATCGCACTGCGTTCACGGGGGACGCCACGGATTGCGAATCGGCTGTTAAAAAGGGTGCGTGATTTTGCCCAAGTTGCCGGAGACGGTATTATTCATTCAGAGTTGGCCGCAGAGGCGTTAAAGAGACTGCAAATTGATCCGCGCGGACTGGATGAAATTGATCATAAAATGCTTAAGGCGATGATTCATTCATTCCGTGGCGGGCCTGTGGGATTGGATACAATTGCAGCGACCATTGGTGAAGAAAGTCAGACGATCGAGGACGTGTATGAGCCATATTTGTTGCAAATCGGCCTTCTGCAAAGAACGCCGCGGGGTCGGATGGTCACTCCAGCGGCTTATGCTCACCTCGGAATTCCCATGCCAACGGATTCAAGGTGAGCAGGGAGTGTGTATTTTTATCACATGAGAACAGGCAGTAGCGGCTCTTACGGAGAAAAATGTAGCTGTGATTAGTTCTTAACGTGATTACACGGCTTTGACAAATATGACATTGCAGGACGGATGGTATGGAGAAAGAGAGTGCGTGAATTAAGATTTGAGCGGGTTCAAGTTTAGGCGTATTTCGCCGATGTATTAAAAGGGACAGGTATGAGTCAAGTTCCCGCCAAATCATGCAGTATGCGTGCTATGACAGCCAGAAATGGGGGAGCCAGCAATGAGTGAAAAAGCGTTGAATCAAAGCACAATTTTCGGCACATGGGCGGGTCGGGCCAAACGGGCAACAGCGGCTATAGTATTAGCTGTAGTTTGCCTGCCTTGGTCTCCGACTGTTCACGCCGCTACTGCCCAAGAGGATATTCGTGTAGTGATCTTTGCGGATCTGGGCAGCAAATATAAAGCGACTGTACCCGCTGTAACCTTGAAATCATCAGGGGGGCTGAGAGTTGGACAAAACAGTGGGGGTAGCTTTCAGTCTTGGACAGGACTTCCAGACAGTACGGCCCGTTTTAGTGTAGACAGCTATCGGGTGAAGGTACTGGAAGGAAATGAAGCGGCTGCGATAAAAGCAGCTCAAGCATTGCAGAAGACGAATGATAAACCGATGGTTTTTATTGGCTCGAAAAACGGTAGCTCTGTCTATCAGGTGTATGCAGGAATATATGCGAGTGAACAGGTGGCGCAGGCTGCTGTACAGCGTATTTCTACTGCAACCGGAGCACAGGCCGAAGTTACGGGGAACAAGCATTGGTCTACGGGAAACTACGGAAGCGAACAAGAGGCTAATCTCGTTCGAACGACGATTGCTGCCGCAGGTTTTGATGCTTTTACCGTCATTCAATCGAGAGGTCAATATGCTGTGTGGGTCGGAGAAGAGAGTAATGACAGCAAGTTGTCCGCTTTGAAAACAGAACTGGAAAGCAAGCAACCGCGACTTACGCTCTCTAAAGTCAACGCTACTCAAACCGGACTGATTGTGAGGCAGGAAGCAGGAGTAACGACAGGTTCTCAGGTGATGACTCATTACGTGCTGAGTGGTTCTGATAATAGCAAGGTTATGGTCAACGGAGGCAGCGATGGAATTCAAGTGGTCGAGAGATCACAGCGTACATATCGTGGCGACATGGAACTTGGCATGACGTCAGGACAACTGGCACTTGTTAACGAAGTGCCGTTGGAGCAGTATTTGTATTCCGTGGTAGGAGCTGAAGTCTATTCCTCGTGGTCGGCTGAAGCGCTCAAGGCTCAAGCGGTGGCGGCTCGCAGCTATGCGCTTGCCCAAGGCAATCGTTTTCAGATCGGGAACGTGGTGGATGGAACGTTAAGCCAGGCTTATAACGGCAAAGGCTCAGAGCATGCGAATGTTAGCGAGGCTGTAGATGCAACCGCTGGCGAAGTGATTAAAAGTGGTGGCAAGGTGGTCGAAGCTGTATTTTCGTCCAATGCGGGCGGCGTTACAGCGGATGCTTCCGAGGTGTGGAACAGTGGCGGCGAAGCGTTTGTTAGTATAGATAGCTCAGGGGATATTTCGGCGCAAAAAGGAGCACAGGAGTGGTATCACGTGCTTCTCTCCAGCGGAAAGACAGGCTATATCCGAGAAGATAACGTTAAGGAGCTGGAGGGAGTCACAGAGGCGGGGCTAGACAAGGTCACCGTGACTGCTGAAAATACCAATGTGCGTCCCATTCCTCAAATTCAATCAAACGTGACAGCAGTAGTCAAGGTACAACCAGGTGAAGAAATGATTGTATTGGAAAAGGTACCTCAATCTGGAGACTACGCATGGGTGCGGGGACCCTTTACGGCCGCTCAGCTTGTAAAATCCTTGCAAGGGAAAGTAACGGGCACAGCACCGTCCTCTATTGACCATCTCGATGTCACCAAACGCGGTCCGTCTGGGCGAGTGCTGGAGGTTGAAGCGAACGGGTCGCCTTTAAAGGTGAAATATCCCGATATGTATCGTTCAGCAATGGGCGGATTACCGAGCACGCTGTTTGATATTGCGAGTACCGGCAGTTATACTGTATTAGGCGCTGATGGGGCTACTACTCATGTAAATGGTGCACAGGGAACTACAATCCTGTCGGCATCAGGGAGCAGCACTTCCAGTGGTAACGGGGTGATCGTCATGAATGGAGATCGTCATGCACGCGTCATCGACAAAACGCAGAGCTTTATTTTTACAGGCAAAGGGAATGGTCACGGTTTGGGATTGTCACAATGGGGAGCCAACGGTTTGGCTGATCAGGGGTATGATTACAAGAAAATTTTGCAACACTATTACAAAAATGTGGATATAGTTAAGGACTGACAATATATGAACGTAAACGACTACGATTTTGAATTACCTGAAACATTAATTGCACAGACACCTTTGCTTGATCGAAGTGCTTCCAGATTACTAACACTGAGCAAGGATAGCGGTGAAGTGGGTCATCATACATTTTCAGATATTGTGCAGTATCTTCAACCCGGCGATACGTTGGTGCTAAATGATACGCGAGTGATTCCTGCACGCTTGTTCGGTATCAAGGAAGACACGGGAGCTAAGGCCGAGGTGTTACTGCTCAAGCGACTGGAGGGTGACCGATGGGAAGCATTGGTAAAGCCCGGCAAGAAGCTGAAAAAGGGCGCGGTTATCGTTTTTGGTGATGAGCTGAAGGCGGTCATTGAGGAAGAAGGAGATATGGGCGGAAGAGTGCTCTCATTCTCGTATGAAGGTATTTTTCAGGAGATATTGGATCGTCTTGGACAAATGCCGCTTCCACCGTATATCAAGGAGCAACTGGATGACCGTGAGCGTTATCAGACGATTTATGCCCGGCATGAAGGCTCAGCCGCAGCTCCAACCGCAGGGTTGCATTTTACAGAGGAATTGCTAGATCAAATTAGAGAAAAGGGTGTTTCCATTGCCTTTGTCACCCTTCACGTCGGTTTAGGAACGTTCAGACCCATGTCTGTGGATACGATTGAAGAGCATGTGATGCATGAAGAATATTACTCATTGTCACAGGAAACGGCAGATGTGCTGAATGAAACCAAAGCGCGCGGCGGAAGAGTCGTGGCGGTGGGGACAACCAGTTGTCGGACGCTGGAGACGGTGGGCAATACATTCGGTGACGGATTATTACAGGCCAGCAGTGGCTGGACGCAGATTTTTATTTATCCAGGTTATGAATTCCGTGTGGTGGATGCGATGATTACAAATTTCCATTTGCCTAAATCCACATTGGTTATGCTGGTCAGTGCACTGGCGGGCAGGGAGAATATTATGCATGCTTACCAAGAGGCGATTGACCAGGAATATCGGTTTTTCAGCTTTGGGGACGCAATGTTCATTTATTAATTAAGGATGGTAGAGAAAATATGGCACCAGCAATAAGATACGAACATATTAAAACCTGCAAGCAATCGGGAGCCCGTCTCGGGCGTGTGCATACTCCTCACGGTGTTATTGAAACACCAACCTTTATGCCTGTAGGGACACAAGCTACAGTTAAAACGATGAGTCCTGAGGAACTAAAGGAAATGGATGCTCAAATTATTTTGAGTAATACGTACCATCTGTTTCTTCGTCCCGGTCATGATATTATTCGTGAAGCGGGTGGGCTGCACAAGTTTATGAACTGGGATCGTCCTATTCTAACGGACAGCGGCGGGTTTCAAGTGTTTTCATTGAGTGAAATGCGTAAAATTACGGAGGAGGGCGTTCATTTTCGCTCTCATTTGAATGGAGATAAGAAGTTTCTTTCGCCAGAAGTGGCAATGGAAATTCAAAACTCGCTCGGCTCGGATATCATGATGGCCTTTGATGAATGTCCTCCTTTTCCGGCTGAATATGAGTATGTGAAAAAGTCGTTGGAACGCACCAGCCGTTGGGCGGAGCGCTGTCTGGAGGCGCATGCTCGTCCTCATGATCAAGGGTTGTTTGCCATTGTTCAGGGAGGGATGCATGAAGATCTGCGCAAGCAGAGCGCGGCGGATTTGACTTCCATGGATTTCCCGGGGTATGCTATTGGTGGACTGAGCGTAGGTGAACCGAAGCATTTGATGTATGAAGTGCTGGATTATACGCTTCCTCTGCTTCCCACTAACAAGCCACGCTATTTGATGGGCGTAGGTTCACCGGATGCTTTGATTGAAGGCGCTATCCGTGGTGTGGATATGTTTGATTGCGTACTTCCAACACGAATTGCTCGCAATGGGACAACGATGACCAGCCAAGGTCGTCTTGTCGTTCGCAACGCCAAATATGCAAGAGATTTTGGCCCGCTTGATCCGGCTTGTGATTGCTATACCTGTCGTAATTATTCACGTGCTTACTTACGACACTTGATTAAAGCGGATGAAACCTTCGGGCTCCGACTGACAACGTATCATAATTTGCATTTCTTAATTCAATTGATGCGCAATGTCAGACAAGCGATTATGGATGACAGGCTGCTTGATTTCCGCGATGAATTTTTTGAGCAGTACGGTCTTCATGATAATGATAAAGGCTTTTAAGTTTTAGGGGAGAGTATACGAAAGGGGGATTTAACATGTTTCATTTTGCTACAGCTGCTGCAACCGGTGGAACTGGAGGACTTTTTCAAATGATCTGGCCACTGGCGCTGATGTTTGTAATCTTCTATTTCTTGCTGATTCGTCCGAATCAGAAAAAACAGAAGCAGCGTTCAACGATGCTTCAAGCCTTGAAAAAAGGTGATAAAGTGATTACGATCGGAGGTCTTCATGGTACAATTGTGGAGATTACGGACGATGTGGTCGTTTTACGTGTGAATGATGTTACGAAGCTGACCTTTGACCGCAGCGCGATCAGCAATGCGATTGCAAAAGATACAGCTTCCGAGGAAGTTGTTTCCAAGTCATAGAATATTAGTAGTAACCATGCAAAAACCGAGCCTTTGAGAAGGGCTCGGTTTTTTGTGTTGTTTTGCCACATACATTTTGATTATCTGCTCAGGTTAATCCCAAACATCCCGCCCCCGGCTCCAATGATAAAGGCAATTCCCAGATGCAAAAGATCCTTGGCGTTCATGCCTGCATCCAGTGCCAGAAAACCGACCAGCAGCACGATTAGCCCATATAGGATGCCTGTAATACCGCCTTGATACCAGCCTTTGTTCGTGGATCTTTTACCAGCGACGAAGCCGCCAGATACCATGGCGAATGCATGAACGATGTACGTATACAACGATAAATCCTGTTCCTGCATCTGTGTCAGCCACAAGAGTAGCGAAAGGATAAATGCGCCAAGCAGCATCCATGCAAAAGCATAAAACAAGCCGGATAAAATGGGATGGGCCAGACGAAACGAACACCAGCGGCGAATGAGCTCCATTGATAATTCCTCCTGTACCAAGGTTTGAACTATTATAATTCTATGGCCAAGCCTCCCGGCTTAGTACCAAGTCGTAAGCAGTCTTTGTCTTTATTTCAATAATTTAACCTTTTGTTTTTTGTATGGTTGATATGAGGAACGGTCAGAATACGTGTACAATGAACGGCAAATGTCTTGTCGCAAGTACAGGAGAGGAGGCGGACATGTTGGGTCACGATATTTTTGCACTTATATTTCGAACGTTTCTCATGTACTTTATTGTATTTCTGGTTATGCGCTTAATGGGTAAACGGGAGATTGGAAAATTGTCTGTTTTTGACCTCGTGATATCCATTATGATTGCGGAAATCGCTGTATTCAGTTTGGAAGATATAGAGCGTCCGTTGTATGGAGGGCTGATTCCTTTGGGCGTGCTGCTGATTTTGCAGATCGGCATTTCGTATTTCAGTCTGAAAAGTCGACGACTGCGGCTGCTGTTTGATGGTAAGCCCAGTGTGTTGTTTTCCAACGGACAGGTAAATAAGGAAGAAATGCTGAAGCAACGCTACAATTTAGATGATCTGCTGTTACAACTTCGGGAACAAAATATCGAAGGCTTGGACGATGTAGAATATGTTATTTTGGAAACGACAGGTAAGCTCACGGTCATACGTAAAGATGATAACGTTGAAGATAGTGAATCTGAAAAGCAGAAACAAAATTTAGGACAAACGAATTTGACAAACAATGATCAACAGGTGAATAAAGTCCATCCTTCGCCTCAAATCGGCGGGAAGTTTAGATATGAAGGCCTTCCCATTCCGTTGATTATGGATGGCAAGGTGCTGGATCGAAATTTGGAGCGTATGGATATGAACCGTTTTTGGCTTAAAAATCAGATTCAAGCTCAAGGTCATAAAGATTTTAAGGATGTTTTCTTGTGCTCGGTTAACCATAAAGGCGATGTATATATTACACCACCGGCCTTTGGGGAATCCTCGGATTAAACCTGTTATGCTTTAAACCATCTTCTTAGGATGGGGATACGGGTGAGATTGTCCCAATCAATCATTTTGGTCAGAGTCATCAGAAAAAGGTACAGAATAATGCCCAAGCCTGCGGCAAAAAGAAATTGCAGCCACATTTGATCGAAAACCGTTAGATGTCTGTAAGCATATAAGACCGTAGCCGCCATGATAATCATGCCCACACCGGTTTTCCAGAAATCAAGCAACCGCACACGAAACCGAAGCAGTCTGCTTACACTGAAGCCATGCAAAAGGGTGACTATGGTACTGTTGATACAAATAGCGATGACAGCTCCATAGATACCGTATTGAGGCTGGGAAGCAAGCCAGACAATAAGCGCGATTTTGATAACGGCTCCGACAAAGGTATTGAATAAGGCACTTCCGGGACGATCCAGAGCCTGAAGTGCTGCCTGAAGCGGGGCCTGAATGTACATAAAAAGAGCGAAGGGAGCCATGAGCTTAAGCATGCCCGCAATGTCGCCATTGTTATAGAGTAACAGGCACAGAGGCTCTGCCAGTACGTACATGATGACAGCAAATGGGGCTCCTGCAACCAAAGCAAGCCGGAGGGATTGATGCAATCGTTTATGAATGGCTGTGATTTGTCCATTGGCAGCAGCTTCGGATAAGGAAGGTACAAGGGAAACAGCCAGCGAACTGGTGAGGACACCGGGTAGTAATAACACAGGAATGACCATACCCTGCATAGCCCCGTATTGGGCGGTTGCCACTCCGGTGGCAATACCTGCTACGGCCAGACTGCGCATACATAGAATGGATTCAAGCAAATAGGACAACGACCCCACAAGTCTTCCGGCTGTTACGGGAACCGATATAGACAGAAGTCGTGACAACACAGACGGTTGTTCGGAATGAGCTGCTGAAGGTGAAGATACCTCCGGTTGTAGGGGTACATGATCTTTTCGCTGGTTCCATTTGTATTGCCATAGAAGCACAATCATGCCGATGAGTTCACCCGCCAGTGCACCGAGCATCGCCCCTGCAGCAGCGTAGGCCACGCCATGCGGAAGGAGCAGGTAAGCAAACCAGATGACGCAAAAAATGCGCATGACAGTCTCGGCAATGGAGGAGCTTGCGGACGGAATCATATTTTGTTTCCCCTGAAAATAGCCTCTGTACGCAGAGGAAACAGCAACAATGACAATCATTGGACTCATGCTGACAAATGTATAATATACACGGCTGTCTGTCAGCAGGTGGCTTGTAATCCAGGGGGCAAATAGAAGACAGAGCGCCATGGCAAGCAGGCTGAGTGTAACAGTGAAGCGCAGGCTGGTGTGCAAAATACGCCGTGACATTTCGGGTTGACCCGCAGTTTCAGACTCGGCTACCAGCTTGGCTACGGCAAGCGGTATGCCCCCGGTAATAAGGGTTACCAGCACGATAAAAAAGGGATACCCCTGTTGGTACAAGCCGACTCCTTCGGGACCGATAATACGCGGGAGCGCGATTCGCGGAATAAAACCCAGCAGCCGATTGATAATTCCAGCTGCTAATAAAATAATTGCTCCATGGATGAATGTCTGCTTTTTCAATCGCAACTCCCTCTTCCCCAAAAATGAATTCCGCGTCTATGTGTTACTGTAAAAGATATGCCGGACCTGTCCATGTTCATGACAAGCTTTTCCGACTGAAAGCAGATGGATCAGGACAACAAGAGGGGGAGTGGTGAATTCTGCTATTGACGATCGAAATGAATGCATATATTGTTGGTTTACGGCTATTTTCGACGAAAAAGAAGGGTTTTCCAGGATCAGGGCAGAAATGTTCTATAAAGCAGTCAATAACCCCGCTAATTGCTGATCTGCGGAACCGGAGTCGCTGGGAGGAGGAACGGCCATCGTGGGTATGGAAGAGCTGGATGAGCAGGATTGGGATGACGCAATTGAGATGCTGTGTCAAAGCAAGGCGGACGAGTTGATTCTCGTAGGCTATGAGCATGTCACAAGCAAGGACGTGTGGAATTGCGTCAGCCATAAATATGAAAAGGAGGGTATTCCTCCGCTGCACAAGCTCGTTAACGATATACTTTCCCTTAAAGCGACGAGCTTTATGAACTATTTGACAATGTCCGCATTACGGGGCTCCACTTTCGAATAGAAGGGGGTCTTTTTTTGCGTTCAAATTGACTGCTTTTTGAGGGGTAGCTATAATAGGAATATTGAGAATGAAAGGGGAACATGGGACGGAATGAAGAGAATTCTAAGTTTCATCGTGGTCGTGCTCATAACCACTGGTGTTATGGTCGGGACAAGCCCGGGCCTGCTGAACAGTTTAAAACTAGGCCTCGATTTAAAGGGAGGCTTTGAAATCTTATATGAAGCCCAGCCTTTGGAAGCCGGGCAGAGTGTAACCAGCCAGTCTCTTATACAAACAGCTCAAAGTCTGGAGAGACGGATAAACGCGCTTGGTACAACTGAGCCGGAAGTAACAACGGAGGGTAGCAACCGTATTCGTGTACGGCTTGCTGGTGTCTCCAATGAAGCAGAAGTCCGCTCCATGCTGAAAAAGCCTGCCGAGTTGACCTTCCGCAGTGCAACGGCAGCGGATGCCAAAAAGCCGGGCCAATACAGCAAAATTGAGCTTCGCGGTAATGATTTTGTGGAGAATGGCGCTGTTGTCGGCTTCGACCAACTGAATCAACCTGAAATTAGTATCAAAGTGAAAGACAAAGCCAAGTTTGCAGAGATTACAAAGCGACTTCTTAATAAAGAGTTGGCTATTTTCCTGGATCAGGAATTGCTCTCCGCCCCTACGGTACGTGGAGAACTGACGGATGGCAGCGCATCGATCACAGGTAGCTATACTCGTGATGAAGCGAACAAGCTGGCCGATACGATTAACCTGGGTGCACTCCCGCTCAAACTGACGGAAAAATATTCTCAGAGTGTAGGTGCTACGCTGGGTCAACTGTCACTGGATCAAACGATCCGTGCCGGTTTGATCGGCTCGATCATTATTCTGGTATTTATGATTGCGATGTTCCGTGTACCGGGACTGGTTGCCAGCTTCTGTCTCATCGTTCATACCTGGGTGGTGCTTGCGATCTTCTATTTGGGCGGTTTCGTGCTTACGCTTCCGGGTATTGCAGCCTTCGTGCTCGGGATCGGGATGGCGGTCGATGCCAATATCATTACGTATGAACGGATTAAAGAAGAAATCAAGTCAGGCAAAACGATTCGTTCTTCTGTCATTGCAGGTAGTAAGGCCTCGTTCCGTACCGTTATGGATGCCAATGTTACGACAATTATAGCAGCAGCGGTTATGTTTGGTCTGGGAACAGGCTCCGTTCGAGGATTCGCTCTGGTGCTCATCGTTGATATTGTCACCAGTATTTTGACGAATATCTTCTTCTCCCGCTTCTTGCTCAATCTGCTGGTTAAAGCGGATGCTGTGAAGAAGCCCAAGTATTTTGGTGTGAAGGAGAGTGATATTAGTGCGCTTTAATTGGGACTATAAATATATCAAGATGAGCAAATGGTTTTACACGTTCTCGATTATTATCACGCTGCTTGGTATTTTGAGCTTGTCGATTTTCGGTTTGAATTACGGTGTTGATTTCCGTTCCGGTTCCAATGTGGATGTCAATCTGACCAAAGCAGTTACACAGGAACAGATTCAAACTTTGCTGGACAAGAAGGGTATTGGCAAAGAGGTGGATTATACGCCGGGTAAAGAGCGCTTTGGTATTCGCTTTTCGCAGGTGTTGACGGATCAGCAAGTGAATGATTTTAAAACATCTTTCAATAAAGAGCTTGATCCGAAGGCTTCCTTTGAGGTTAATACGGTAGATACGGAAATGGCGCAAGAGCTGGAGCGAAATGCAATATGGGCGATTTTGTTAGCCTGTGTAGCCATTGCTGCTTATATCTCGATCCGGTTTGAATGGCGGTTTGCCATCGCAGCCATTGTTTCGCTGTTGCATGATGCCTTTCTCGTTATCAGTATTTTCTCGATCTTCCGACTTGAGGTGGATTTGACCTTTATTACAGCAATTCTGACGATTGTCGGCTTCTCCATCAATGACACCGTCGTTATTTTTGACCGCATTCGGGAAAATTTACGATTTGCGAAGAAGAAGTCCAGGGACGACTTGGAGCAGGTGGTCGATCACAGTATTGCACAGACAATGACTCGTTCACTTGCAACGGTGTTTACTGTGTTTATTGCCTCCTTGTGCTTGTTCATTTTTGGCGGCGAGTCGATTCGGATGTTCTCGCTTGCGATGGTTATCGGTTTGTTGTTTGGTGCTTATTCTTCCATCTTCATTGCCAGCCCGCTGTGGGTGGCCTTGAAAGGAAAACAAAAGTCTCCGGCAGCTGGCGGTGGTGCGGCCAAGACTGCAAAGTCTTAAAATTACGCTTGACATCAGCAGTATGAATTAAAGAGAAAGCCGCGTCTGTATGGGCGCGGTTTTCTAAGGTTTGGAGAATTTGAAATGGAGCATTACCGGGGAATTGTCAGTTCAGGATTGAGGGGGATACGTTGTGAATAGCGAACGCAGCCGATCATTGGAAACTGCGGCGTGGAGCGGGATTATAGGTAATCTTGCACTGGCTGTTCTAAAGGGAACCGTCGGTTATGCGGCAAACAGCAAGGCGTTGATGGGGGATGCGCTGCACACGGCTGCGGATAGTGCTTCTCGTTTGCAGGAGCTTTTGTTCTCCAAAGGTGCAGCAGAGCATGGTATACTGGCACGGTTGCGGAACGGTGAAAAAGTCCGAACTGTGATATCGGTGGTACTGGCTATATTGGTGCTGATGAGTGGCCTTCAGTTGGGCATATTGGCTGTTCGCTCTTTAAGCAGCCCAGAGCCACAGGCACCAGGTCTGTATGCGCTCATTACCGCCTTCGCTGCTTTGGTGCTGAGAGAGGCGCTGTTTCAGTTTCAATACCGCTACTCCATTAAACACGGTCATAAGGTCGAAGCAGATTTGTACGCTAATCATGAACGGTACTCGCTTTATGCGTCGCTGATTGCACTGATCGGTATGATTGGGGCAATGACAGGCGAAGCGATGGAGTGGCCTGCATTATTATACCTTGACCCAACTGCTGCGCTGCTGGTAGCCTGTCTGGTGTTACGTAAAGGATATCTGATGGTACTGAATACCGCCTATCCGGCTCCTGCACAACCTCTGCGTGAGGAAGACTCACAACGCTTCATGGAGACGATTCAGCGGGTGCATGGTATCGTAACAGTTGAGCATCTGCATGCGCAGGAAGCAGGTCTTTTTATAACTGTGGATGTAACCATTAGCGTGAATCCCCGGATTACGGTGCAAGAAGCGCAGGAAATTGCTGATCGGGCAAAAAATCTGCTACTGGCGCGGTTTCCGCAGGTGACCCATGTACAGATGCAGTTCGTTTCTTATCAAGCCGGGTATCCTTACAAGTCTAATCATGAACTACCGGATAATGATGTGTCGTCCCTGCTGCAATAATGGCAGGACGACTATGAAAGAAAGGTGAATAGGATTGCTTCATTCGCAGTACCGATGGAAGACCCCGGAGGTTAACCTGAAGGCGGCTCAGCCGTTGACGGAAGAGCTGGGGATTTCACCATTGTTGTCCCGGCTTTTAGTGAATCGGGGTGTCACTACGGCCGGGGAAGCAAACCGCTTTTTGTACGGAAGTGCAGATGACATACACGACCCTTTTCTGCTCCTGGGCATGAAAGAGGCAGTGCCGAGAATCCGTCAGGCGCTGGAGCGTGGCGAACACATATTAATTTATGGTGATTATGATGCGGACGGGGTATCCAGTACGTCATTGATGATTCAGCTTATGCGCTTCCTGAAAGCTTCGTATGATATTTATATTCCGCACCGATCCAATGAGGGATATGGACTGCACAATCATGCCCTTGATTGGGCTAATCAGCAAGGGGTTACGCTGGTCATTACGGTGGATACGGGAATTAGTGCAGTAGAGCAAATCGCTTATGCGGCAACCCTGGGCATAGATGTTATTGTAACTGACCATCACGAGCCTCCTGCTGTGCTGCCTGAAGCGTATACACTGATCAATCCGAAGCTGCCCGGCTGTCCATATCCATTTAAGGGCCTTGCTGGTGTTGGTGTGGCTCTAAAGCTGGCACAGGCGCTGCTGGGTGAAGTTCCCGAGGAATGGTTTGAAATTGCTGCTATTGGTACGGTAGCCGATCTGATGCCGTTATATGGTGAGAACCGGACGATGGTACGTAGAGGGATTCAGTCTATGAGAAGCTCTGCGTTTCCAGGTATCCGAGCGTTGCTCAGTGTAGCGGGCGTGGATATGTCTACAGTGACTTCAGTCAACATCGCATTTGCTCTGGCTCCCCGGATTAATGCCAGCGGACGCCTGGATCATGCAGGACGGGCGGTCTCCCTTTTGACGACAGAGCAGGAGGAGGAAGCGGATCAGCTTGCGCATGCGCTGGATTTGCTCAATCGGGAGCGTCAGCAAGTGGTTGAACGTATTGTGGAGCAAGCCGAGCAGCAGTTGACAGCCAAGCTGAATGGAGGTACGCTCCCGTCTGTCATCGTATTGGCTGGTGAAGGCTGGAATGTAGGTGTCGTGGGGATTGTGGCCTCCAAGCTGCTGGATCGCTATTATCGCCCAACCATTATTCTTGGCATAGATGCAGAGACAGGCATGTGCAAAGGGTCTGCCCGTTCTATTCCGGCCCTGGATATTTACAGTGCTCTGACAGACAGTCATGACTTGATGGAGCATTTTGGCGGTCATCCTTCGGCTGCGGGTATGACGCTGTCTCGCGACAATCTGGCGGCGTTTGAGGAACGGCTAAATCGCTATGCCGCTTCCATTCTGACGCCAGACAATCTCGTTCCTGTAGCCGAGGCAGATATGGTTTGTCGTCTGGACGAGGTATCTGTACAGGTGGTTGAAGAACTGGAGTTACTTCAACCCTTTGGTATGGGGAACCCTACTCCACGTTTCGTGTTACAGGGTCTTCAATTGCGTGAGGCTCGTAAAATGGGGCGTGAGAAGAATCATGTGAAGTTGCTATTGGAGCAGAACGGATTATCGCTGGATGCGATTGCCTTCCGGCGTGGCGATCTGGCTGATTTTTTGCAGCAGCAATCCGAGCTGGATCTGCTGGGCGAACTGTCTGTTAATGAATGGAACGGCAAACGCTCTCTTCAACTGATGATGCAGGATATCCGTGTACAGGCTCCGCAAATTTTTGATTATCGGGGAGTATCAGACCCTTTTGCCGAGCTGGAGCGGGGGCTTAAGATTTTTCATCCTCGTATAGAAGAACGAAAAAATGACGTTGCTGTTGTGATGCATCCATCGTCCAGGCTTCGTCCGTCTCGTTCAGTGAACGCCGAATCCATATGGGTATATGATAAGGAGAGCGGCGTTACTCCCGGTGATGATCGAAGGGATACGCAACACTCTGTAAAGTCACTGTTCGTGTTGGAGCCACCGGATACGCCAGAGCAGTTGCAGGCATTGTGGTCTACGTTTGAAGATGTGGAGAATGTGTTTCTTCTTCATTCGGTCAGTGAACGAGGCGGTCGGCTCGTCAGCCCGGACAGGGAGCTGTTCAAGCGTATTTACGTTGTGCTTTCCCGAGTAGGGACGCAGCCTGTGGACGAAAAAGCAATGCTGCCTGCCCTTAGCCGCCAATGCTCCTGTTCAGTACGAATGCTATCTAAAGTGCTGGACATTTTCGAGGAGCTTGAGTTTATAACGCGTACAGAAGGGCGATTCTGTTTTGTGTCCAATCCGCCCAAGCGGGATTTAACGGCTTCTCCACGGTATCAGGAATTGCATGATATGGCTGAAATGGAGCGTTATTTGCTGGATGCGGATACAACCCAGATGACAAGCTGGATTATGTCGCTTATGAAGGGTGCGTCTTGAGGCATAGCCTCAAAGCTGATGAAATAGGATGGATATACTAATTAGAAGTTTACAGTAGGAGGAACTAAGTTGGACTACAAAGAATATATTCGGGTGATTCCCGATTTTCCACAACCAGGGATTAGTTTTAAGGACATTACGACCCTGATGAAAAATGGAGAACTGTACCGCAAGGCAATCAATGATATGAAGGAATTGGTATCGGATTTGAAAATTGATCTGATTGCAGGTCCCGAAGCACGTGGATTCGTTGTAGGTGCGCCTCTGGCTTATGCACTTGGTGTTGGTTTTATTCCCATCCGTAAAAGTGGCAAGTTGCCTGGTGAGACTATCGAGGAAGCATACGGTTTGGAATACGGCAAGGACATGCTGGCTATGCATACGGATGCAATTGAGTCGGGACAAAATGTTTTGATTGCGGATGATCTGCTTGCTACAGGTGGAACCATTGCTACATCAGTGAATTTGGTACGTCAGCTTGGTGGAAATGTGGTAGGGGCTGCTTTTCTTATAGAGCTGTCTGATCTGAATGGACGGGCGAAATTGCCTGACGTAGATGTGTTTACGCTGATTACGTACTAAGCGTCTAAAGCCGAGGTTTTCCCGGGAAATATTTGAGCATCAATAACCTAAATAGCTCGATGGAACTTCTCTTTTCTTAAAGAGTTGCTCCATCGGGTTATTTTTGTTTAGGTGTGTTTTTGGTTGGGAATGTAATTTACATAAACTTTCAATTCATTTACGGAAATCGTTATAAATAATTTGAACAAAATGTCGATAAACAGTTGAAAAGGGGCAGGGGTGGTTATATTGCGTACGATTCAATTTAAAAGCTTACAGGCACGAACATTCTCTACCTTGGTTCCTCTTGTACTTCTGACTTTGATTTTAATCAGTTTATTATCTTACTTTTTTGCCAAGCAAAAGCTGGACGCGGAAATTAGTCAGAATGCTACCCATTCTCTGTCGGGAGTTAAAGCGGATATTACAGCTAATGTGGATCGGCATGCTTTACTGGTCTCCATGCTGGCCAAGAGTGCAGAACAGTTGGGGACAGGAACGAAGATTGATGATTATGGACATTTGTATGAACAAGAGCTGGCATTGAATGATATGACCTATGGTCTGGGTGTTTTTTTCGCCAAGGATGCGTATGAGCCTGATACGACATATCGATCCAATTATGTGTATAGAGATGGTAAACAAATGAAGCAAACGACTGAATATAATGACCCCCAATATAACTATTTAACAAAGTTGTGGTATACAGGGGCTGTTGAGCGAGGTAAAGATATAAACTTTACGGAGCCTTTTTACGATTCCAAAATGAAAGTAAATATGATTACTGCCGGAAAAGCATTTTATGACCGAACAGGTAAGCTGATGGGTGTCATTACGGGTGACTTAAGTATGGCGAGTATTCAAGCCTATATCGAACGGATGAAATTTGGTGCTCAAGGAAGAGCGGTTTTGATGGACAAGAATGGAGCGATCCTGTCATCGGGGCTACAATCCATAAAAGCAGGTGAGCCGCTAACAAAGGTGTTGACTGCGGAGGCGGCACAAGCTATCCAAAACGGTGCTTCCGGGCAGATATCCGCGTCCATCGGGAATGAGGATTATCGGATATTGTATGATACAATTTCGCAAACCGGTTGGAAAATTGGGGTGCTGCTGCCGATTTCGGAGCTGAATCGTCCTGCGAACGAAATGCTTAAGCTGCTCCTTATCGTTAGTGCTATCGGAATCCTATTGATTATGGGGGCTTTGCTGGTTAGCAATTCGGGAATGGTCAAAGAAATTAAAAAAATAATGCAGATGACGAATCGCATGGCCATTGGAGATTATACAGTTAAGGTATCTCATAATCGTAAGGATGAGTTTGGTCAAATGGCAGAGGGAATCAATCAGGTGATTGCTGCTACAAGGGAGATGGCAAGTCGCTTGAGCGAAGAATCCGGCGTGATTACGACGGTATCTTCAACCATTTCCCGAGATATTTCCGGCGCCGCTGAGGATGCGAAGTACAATGCTGACGAGCTGGCTCAGGTAAAGGAAGGCGCTGAACAACAGTTGGCTGCTGCGGCAGAGAGTGCGACTGCGATGGAGGAAATGGCTGTTGGTGTTCAACGTATTGCCGAATCCATACAGGAGGTATCTGAAGCCACCACAGGCATTGAACATAAGGCACATCAAGGAAATGAACGTTTGACCGAGGTCACCCGAGGAATGCGCAAAGCGAAGGTATCTATGGATGAAGCAGGCAAGGTAGTAGGTTCGTTGAATGAACGGTCGGCTCAGATTGGCAGCATTATCGGGATCATTCAGGAAATTAGCGGGCAGACCAAGTTGCTGTCGCTGAATGCTTCCATTGAGGCCGCACGTGCGGGTGAACATGGACGTGGATTCGCCGTTGTGGCTTCGGAGATCGGCAAGCTTGCCGTAAATGTTAGCCAGTCTGCGGAGCAAATTACAAGCCGAATCCGGTCCATGCAGGAAGAAACGAAATTAGCAATGGAAGGAATGCAACAGGGCACTCTGGAGATGGATGAAGGAGTGGCAATTTTGCAGGAGGTCGAGCAGCGCTTTGCTGCAATGAATCAAGATATCCAGCAGGTTGCGATTGAAGTGCAGGAGGTCTCATCGGCCTCGGAGCAAATGTCAGCAGGCTCAGAGGAGGTTGCAGCATCTATTAGTTACCTTGCCGATATTGCGAAAGCTTCTGCTGAACGTGCTGGGCAAGCCTCGAAACGGTCCGAACGGCAACTGAAAGCGTTGGAAGGTCTGGATAGCTCAGCCAAGTCGCTTACAGGCGTTTCTGATACGCTCAATCAGGTGGTATCCCGTTTTCGTGTGTGATGTTGTTTGAAAATACAGGCAGTATGATAAAAAAATCGCCGCTCTCCATATGCTATGGTCAACACGTTTTGCCGTTTGGCAGGTTGTGTTCATTCTTAGCACATGGAGTCGGCGATTTTTAATATGATGAGACAGGCATCAATCCGGTGTTTTTTCTGTCAAGGGTTCTTGAGTTTTATCATTGGACCAGCCAAGAACTTCAATCAGCTTGAAGAACAGGCTAAGGATAATGCCAATAATCGTAGCCAGTGCCATACCTTTCAGGGTAACAGCGCCCCAAGTGAGTGTAGCACCGCTGATTCCAACAACAAGTACAACCGTAGCAAGCAGCATGTTAGTCGGCTTGGCGAAATCAACTTTTTGCTCCACAAAGATTCTCAGACCGGAGGCCGCAATGACACCGAACAGCAGCAAGGATACTCCACCCATGACCGGAGCCGGGATATTGGAAACAATCGCCGAGAAGGTGCCTGAGAAGGACAGCAGGATGGCAATGACAGCGGCTCCGCCAATGACCCATACAGAGTACACTTTCGTTAATGCCATGACCCCGATATTTTCACCATAGGTTGTATTGGGTGTCGAGCCGACAAAGCCGGAAAAGATAGTAGAGATACCGTTACCCAGCAGCGAACGATGCAGTCCGGGATCTTTGGACAGCTCGCGTCCAACAATGTTGCTGGTCACAAGCAAATGCCCGATATGCTCCACGATAACCACCAGAGCGACTGGAAGAATTGTCAGCATAGCCGAGGAGTTAAATATTGGAGTAGTAATTGCAGGGTGTCCGAAAAAAGGAGCGTCCGCAATTGCTTGCGTATTTACCATGCCCATAAAATAAGCGAGCACATACCCCACCACGATACCAATCAGAATATGAATGATTTTGGCAAACCCGCGAAACAGCACGGCTCCCAGAACAGTGACCCCTAGTGTAACAAGGGAAAGGATAATGGTTTTGGGATCAGGGGTCCAGGCTTTGGTGGGATCGGCATTGATAATGCCCGCCATGCCTGCTGCAACCGGAACCAGCTCCAGACCAATCAGCGCCACGATGGAGCCCATAACAGCTGGTGGAAATACTACGTCCAGCCAACGGGTTCCGGCATATTTAATGACAAGCGCAACGAGACAGAAAATAATACCTGTAACAATGAAAGCGCCGAGAGCCATGGCATAACCATTGCCACCGGGGTTATTTTTAAGCACGAGACTAACTGGAGCGATAAAAGCGAAGCTGGAGCCGAGATAGGCAGGAATCTTGCCACGGCAGATCCAGATGTACAGCAATGTGCCCATTCCGTTCATAAGCAAAATCATGCCGGGATCGACACCGAAAATATTCGGTACCAGCACGGTACTGCCAAACATGGCAAACAAATGCTGTACGCTGAGCAGGAACCCGGGTCCTGCCGGAAGCTTTTCATTAACTTGAATTTCGCGTTGCAACGCAGTTCACTCCTTAGTTCTTTCAATTATTCTTATATACATTAATTACTTTTCGTATTTTTTTCAATATAATTCGTTTCATTTCGCCAATAATCCTGATTTCATTGAACCGAGTGTGTCGGAATGACACGACAATGCCAAACCTGTAATAGTTGACGTGTGACGTGGTAACCGTCATAATTATAGGAAATCACTTTTAAAAGGGAACCTTTGCGCGACATGATCGGCGGGTTCCATTTTGCATAGAAAGGACACGGAATAGAGCAGAATGGGGATAGAGCAATTACTTAAAAAGGCTGGGGCCTATACCAGAGAAGCAGATCTTATCCGCATCAGGGAAGCCTACGATTTTGCCGAGCAGGCCCATTCAGGTCAGACTCGCAAGTCCGGTGAACCTTATATTCTGCATCCGCTTGCGGTTGCTGATATCGTCGTTAATATGCAGATGGATACCATCTCCATTATCGCCGCTCTTTTACATGACGTTGTGGAGGATACGACGGTGTCTTTGGCGCAGATTCGCGAGTATTTTGGCGATACATGTGCGATGCTTGTCGATGGTCTGACGAAGCTGGAGCGTATCCAGTTCCGTTCCAAGGAAGAACAACAGAACGAAAATTATCGAAAAATGTTTATTGCCATGGCACAGGACATTCGCGTCATTGTCATCAAGTTGGCGGATCGTCTGCATAACATGCGTACCTTGAAATACCAGTCCGAGGAAAGCCAGCGCCGGATCGCTTATGAAACGTTGGAAATTTTCTGTCCGGTTGCGAACCGACTGGGTATTTCAGCGATTAAATGGGAAATGGAAGATATTGCTTTGCGCTATCTGAATCCTCAGCAATATTATCGCATCGCCAATTTGATGCATAAGAAGCGGGCAGAGCGGGAGCAGTTTATTGATAACGTTATAGAACGCATCGCTGAGAAGCTGGAAGAGATGGGCATTCAGGCCGATCTATCCGGGCGTCCCAAGCATATTTACAGTGTGTTTAAAAAAATGACGACGAAAAACAAGCAATTCAATGAAATATATGATTTGCTGGCGATTCGGATCATTGTGGATAACATTAAGGACTGCTATGCCACACTGGGCATTATCCATACATTGTGGAAGCCGATGCCGGGGCGGTTTAAAGACTATATCGCCATGCCTAAGGCCAACATGTACCAGTCCCTTCATACGACAGTAGTAGGTCCGAATGGCGAACCTACCGAGGTACAGATTCGCACGGTGGATATGCACCGTACTGCTGAATTCGGGATCGCGGCTCACTGGGCCTACAAAGAAGGCAACGGATCGAATAATACCAATTTTGAGGATAAAATCACCTTTTTCCGCGAAATTCTGGAGCTGCAAAATGAGGCGAAGGACGCGTCGGAATTTGTGGAATCGCTCAAAATGGACTTTTTCTCTGACCTTGTTTTTGTATTTACGCCAAAAGGTGAGGTTATTGAGCTGCCAGCCGGATCGGTTCCGCTGGACTTTGCTTTCCGCATCCATACTGAAGTCGGGAACCGCACAATTGGCTCCAAGGTCAACGGAAGAATTGTGCCGCTGGACTATCGGCTTAAAACTGGCGATATCGTCGAAATTATGACGTCCAAGCATTCTTATGGACCTAGTCAGGACTGGCTCAAAATTGCTCAGTCCTCTCACGCGCGCAGTAAAATCAAGCAATGGTTCAAGAAGGAAAAGCGTGAGGAGAATGTCGAAAAAGGCCGTGAGAATCTGGAACGCGAGCTGAGAAAACGCGATATAGAGCCTTCGGTGTGGATGAGCGACGACAAGCTTCAGGAAGTTGCGCAGAAGTTTTCTTTTAACGATATCGAGGATATGTTGTCTGCAATCGGTTTTGGTGGGATTACAGCAGCGCAGGTCTGCACACGTCTAACAGAAAAGCTGCGCCGGGAGCAAGAAGAGGCACGACTGATTGAGTTGACGTCTGAGGTCAAGGAATATAAACCGCAGGGCGAACGGAAAAAAACACCGACCAATGGTGTCAGCGTCAGAGGCGTCGACAATTTGCTTGTACGTTTTGCACGATGTTGTAATCCCGTGCCGGGAGACGACATCATCGGTTATGTAACACGTGGACGCGGCGTATCTGTTCACCGCACGGACTGTCCTAACATCCCTTCGGGTACGGGCGAAGATCAGGCGCGTGTGATTGAGGTTGAGTGGGAAGAAGCCGCAGAAGTAAATTACAGCGTCGATATTGAGATTACGGGTCATGATCGTAATGGCTTGTTGAACGAGGTACTACAGGCTATTTCCGAAAATAAAACCAGCTTCTCAGCCGTTACAGGCCGTACGGACAAAAATAAAATGGCGATGATTCACATTACGATACTCATTCGCAATACGGATCATTTACATTCTGTTGTAGAGCGGATCAAACGGGTGAAAGATGTATACACCGTTCACCGGATTATGCAATAACCCTTGTGGACGTGAAAATAGGTTTACAGCCTTTGTAACGAAGTTTGGGTATAAAGACCCGTTATGTCGCTAAAAGAGACGTGAGCAGCCTGTAGGTGGCTTTTACAGGGCAAGGATAAAGGAGACAGCGGACAGGCGATGAAGATTATTATTCAACGCTGTAAAGACGCTCAGGTAACGGTTAATCAAAAGGTGGTCGGCAAGATCGGAACCGGATTAATGCTGCTGGTCGGTATTGGTCAGGGAGATACGGCGGCCGATGCCGTTTATTTGGCGGATAAAACAGCGGGATTACGTATATTTGACGATGCTGATGGTAAAATGAATGACAGCGTTCTGGATGTCGGTGGAGCCATTTTGTCTGTCTCTCAATTTACGTTGTATGGTGACTGCCGTAAAGGAAGAAGGCCTAACTTTATGGGGGCGGCCAAACCGGAGGAAGCAGAGAAGCTGTACGATTTTTTCAATAGTCAGCTTCGTGCGAAGGGTTTGGAGGTCGAGACGGGAATTTTCGGGGCCATGATGGATGTGTCGTTGACCAACTGGGGTCCGGTGACGCTGATTCTGGATAGCGAACGGTCGTAGTAGAGCTGAGTAGCATAAAATGACCGTTCAGGGGGACGATAATGTCATCCCGGCTGGTGATTAGCCAGGCGGATAGCCTTAAGGGTGACAGGAGAGACGAAGCCATGCGTCAAACCCCAAAAGTAGACGGTTATCGAACCGCTGCACTTCTTTTTCCCGGTAGTATTCAGGAGTCGACCAGCCTCACTCGTGAGAGTGACACGTTATTACAGCATGTCGCAGTAGCTATAGACAAGCCGGGTCGTGGTGCTTTGCCGCGCAGGTAGGGAAGGAGCCGAGAGGCTCCTTTTTCTTTTTCACTGCTTCGAATTGTTATAAAAACAGATCAAGCGGGTAATAACAAAGCGTGGTAGACAAATGAAAATTTGTCACAAACTTAAATTACAACTCATCTTGAGGATAACCGGAAAGGAGATCTGAACGATTATGAGTAAAATTGCGTTTTTGTTGGCTGATCAATTTGAGGATTCCGAAATGCAAGTGCCTTACGATGAATTAAAGAAAGCCGGGCATGAGGCGGATATTATCGGTCTGAAACAAGGCGAAAAGGTGAACGGCAAGCAAGGTAAAGCAAGCTACACCATTGAAAAGGCCATTGGGGATGTGGAATCAAGTGACTATGATGCTGTTGTTATTCCCGGCGGATCATCCCCGGAAAATCTGCGTCTGGATGCGTATGTTCTCAAATTCGTGACTGAAATTAACGAGGCCAAGAAAACGATTGGGGCGATCTGCCATGGTCCGCAAATTTTGGCGAGCGCTGGTTTGTTACAGGGACGAACGATTACAGCTTATCCTCCTTTGAAAGATGACTTGATTAACGCGGGTGCCCATTTTGAGGATCGCGAGGCGGTTGTGGACGGTAACTTTATAACGTCTCGTACACCTAAAGATGAGCCTGCTTTTGTGCGTGAGCTCTTGAAGGTGTTGTAATTTTACTGTGAATGCTTCTGTAAATGTATGCCAGTACAATTCCCATTTGAGGAGGATTTGATATGGCAAAGCAGATTCAGGCTTATTTTCGTACGGAGGATGAAGCTGAGGGTGCCAGAGCGTCGCTCCAAGCCTATAGAACGGAACATTTGGAAGTAGGCGCGCTGGATGATGCACTCGGCAGGGACACGCGGGTGTTGATCCCGCTGGTTCCCTATAACAACACTGGTGCTGTGGGCACGTTAGGGGCTGCAGGTGCAGCAATACCCGCCGCTGGCGCTTATGGTGAGAACATTATTCCAGAGGTGGAGAATGGCGAGGCTGACCGTGGCACTGCACGCAGGGATTTGAATGAAGACCGTAGCAGGACGACGGATCACGACACAGGCCTACTTCATGCGACAGACGCCTACATTAACGGTGATCAGGATGAATTGCGGTATGTATTGTCCGCGAAGGTGAACGATGCTGACTACGATGAGGTCGTTCATAAGCTCCGTTCCAATCGCGGTTATATAGCACAATTATTGGATTAAAGCTGAAAAAACCGTCACAAGCTTGTCGATAAATTGAGGAATTCAGATGTTATAGAACGGCTGTAATACAATTGTAATATTCGAAACATCATTCCTTAATATTCGTTGTTTATAATAACAGCATGACCCCCTTTTAATATATCTTTTGAACCTGCGGACCGTTTCCGCAGGTTATTTTCTTTTTATAGGGACTTATTTGTCTTATTACGGGGGAAAGTCTTGACTTTGTCGAAGCAGTTCATTAAAATCATAAAATAATGAAATTGATTTGATGACGGGACCAAGTACTCCGAACCCACAAGCGCAGAGAGGAATTTCCAGGCTGTAAAAATTCCCTTGATGAGCGGACGAATGACCTCCCCGAGAACGGGCGGCGAACAATTGAGGAATACCTACTGAAAGTACATTGCAACTGTGCCGACAGCGGAGATCCTGCATAATAGCCGTACTGCGCGTTACGGGCGTTATACGTATGAGCGGAGTCAGTGTAATGCTGACGGGCAATGAGTGATTCTTACGCTGGTTGTCTGGGTAACTCCGGAATGTGGGTGGTACCACGGGTGATTCGTAAACGACAATCTCTCGTCCCTGTTAATTTAACAGGGCGGGGGATTTTTTGTTTTATATTGAAAAGTGGAGCAAGAAAAAAGCGCACAATAAGAAATACAACGACGGGGGGATACGTTAATGGCCTTTCAAAAACCGACGGGAACACAGGATTTGCTGCCGGGCAGTGTAGAAAAATGGCAATTTGTCGAGGAAAAAGCCCGTGAGATTAGCCGCCGCTTTAATTATCGTGAAATCCGTACACCGATGTTTGAGCAAACGAATTTGTTCGTTCGAGGTGTGGGTGAAACGACGGATGTGGTGGAAAAGGAAATGTACACCTTTGAGGACAAAGGGAAGCGCAGTATGACTTTACGTCCGGAAGGGACAGCAGGCGTGGTTCGCTCCTATGTGGAGAACAAGCTATACGGGGAGCCGGATGTGACGAAGCTGTATTATATCGGTCCAATGTTCCGCTATGAGCGTCCACAGGCTGGACGTCAGCGCCAGTTCCACCAATTCGGTATTGAGGCTTTTGGTGCGGTAGATCCTGCACTGGACGCAGAGGTTATCGCTTTCGGGTATCAGTTCTGCCGTGAGCTGGGTCTGAAAGGGGTAAAGGTGGAAATTAACTCAGTCGGCAATGCAGCCAGTCGTGCAGCCTACCGCCAGCATCTGGTGGACTTCCTGTTGCCGATCAAGGATACGTTGACCAAGGAGAGCCAAGCGCGTATTGAGCGTAATCCGTTGCGAGTGCTGGATAGCAAGGATGACCAGGACAAATTTGGCGGTGCGCCTTCCATTTTGGATAGCTTGGACGAGGAATCCCGCACACACTTTGAGAAGGTGAAGCAAAATTTGGACGCTATGGGTGTGGAATATACAGTCAACCCGCGCTTGGTACGGGGACTGGATTATTATACGTTGACCGCGTTCGAATTCAAAGCTGAAGGGATTGGAGCCATTGACACCATCGGTGGAGGCGGACGCTATAACGGACTGGTTGGCGATCTGGGCGGACCAGATCAGCCGGGTATTGGCTTCGGTATCGGACTGGAGCGGATTCAGCTAATCTTGGAGCATCAGGGTATCGAATTGAACGAAGCCAAGCCGCTGGATGTATATATGGTGGCATTGGGTGAAGCGGCAGAAACGGAAGTGACCAGACAGCTGTTCAAGCTGCGTCAAGCCGGATTTTCCGCAGAGCGAGATTATCTGGGTCGCAAAATGAAGGCACAGATGAAATCAGCAGATCGTTTTAAAGCACGGTATACTGCGATTTTGGGCGAGGATGAGCTGGTACGAGGTGAAATTGCACTGAAAAACATGGAAACTGGCGAGCAGCGTACCGTCAAGCTGGATCAACTGGTGGAAGAGCTGGGATAAACCCAGACCATCTTTTATTATCATCTGTGATGCAGTAAGCATGAGAGACAACAAATATGTATTGAAGTAATCGAGTAACATTCAGTCGGGTGGAACTTCCTTCGGCTGGTCAGATAGCATCAACCACTAAAACATAAACAGGAGTGTGTATTATGAAAAGGAGTCATCAATGCGGCGCATTAACCCATGCGCATATCGGAGAAACAGTTACATTGAACGGTTGGGTACAAACCCGTCGTGACCTGGGAGGCGTACTTTTTATCGACCTGCGTGACCGCAGCGGGATTGTACAAATCGTGTTTAACCCGGCATATTCCGGTGACGCGCTGCAAATTGCGGACCGTGTTCGTAGTGAATACGTACTGGAGGTTACGGGTACAGTGGTCAAGCGTGATGCCGAAACCATTAACGCGAACCTGCCTACAGGTGAAATTGAAGTACGTATTACGGAAATTGAAGTATTGAATGCAGCCAAAACACCTCCGTTCTTCATTGAAGATGGCGTAGAAGTAGACGAGTCGCTGCGTTTGAAATACCGTTATCTGGACCTGCGCCGTCCGGAAATGCACCAGACGTTGAAACTGCGTTCCAAAGCAGCAAAAGTATTCCGTGACTTCCTGGACGGTGAAGATTTCATCGAGGTAGAAACGCCAATTTTGACGAAAAGTTCTCCGGAGGGTGCACGTGACTATTTGGTGCCAAGCCGTGTGCATGAGGGTGAGTTTTTTGCATTGCCGCAATCGCCACAACTTTACAAGCAATTGTTGATGGTGGGTGGCGTAGAACGCTACTACCAAATTGCACGTTGCTTCCGCGATGAAGACTTGCGTGCCGACCGCCAGCCTGAATTTACACAGGTCGACATTGAGACCTCCTTCATGCAACAGGATGACTTGCTGCCCATGATGGAGCAACTGATGGTGAAGCTGTTCAGAGAGACGGTTGGTGTTGAACTGGAAACTCCGTTCCAACGGATTACACATGCCGATGCAATGGACAAGTACGGCTCTGACAAGCCGGATCTGCGTTTTGGCCTTGAGTTGATTCATGTCAATGATATCGTGGCAAGTAGCGGTGTGAAGGTATTTGCTTCTGTAATTGAAAAAGGCGGCGAGGTTAAGGTCCTCAATGCTAAGGGCTGTGGCACATGGAGCCGCAAGGATATTGACGATCTGGGTCCTTATGCTGCACGTTACGGTGCCAAAGGTCTGGCTTGGATTCAAGTGAAAGAAGGCGAATTCAAGGGGCCTATCGTTAAATTCTTTACACCGGAAGAAATCGAAGCTCTGAGAGAGCGTACGGGAGCTGAAGAAGGCGACTTGCTGCTCTTCTCTGCGGATAATAAAAAAGTAGTCGCTGATGTATTGGGCGCGCTTCGTCTGAAAATTGGCCGTCAACTGGGTCTGATCGACGACAACGTATACAAATTTGCATGGGTTGTAGACTTCCCGCTGCTTGGCTATGATGAAGAACAAAAACGTTATGTAGCAGAACACCATCCGTTCACTCGTCCGAAGGACGAAGACCTTGCCGTCTTGGACACAGACCCAGGTCAAGTTCGTGCTCAGGCCTATGACATCGTACTGAACGGCTACGAAGTGGGCGGCGGCTCGATGCGGATTTACAAACGTGATGTTCAGGAGAAAATGTTCAAAGCTCTTGGCCTGTCGCCGGAAGTAGCTAATGAAAAATTCGGCTATCTGTTGGATGCGTTCGAATATGGTACGCCTCCACATGGTGGTATTGCCTTCGGTTTTGACCGTCTTGTGATGCTGCTTGCGGGTCGTACAAACCTGCGCGAAACCATTGCATTCCCGAAAACAGCCAATGCAACAGATTTGCTGATGGACGCACCGTCCGAAGTGGATCAAGGTCAATTGGAGCAGCTTCATATCCGTCTTGCTCCGAAGCCAGTTACTCCTAAAGCTTAAGACGAACGTTTGCTTTTACAATTGCCCTACATGGGCTTGTGAATAGTTTATAAAATGCCATGAACCCGTTACCCTCTTATGGATAATGGGTTCGTGGTTTGTATGCATGAAGTTCAAGCATAGTGTCTAAATCAGTGAGGGAGGATATGTACCATATGTTGCATCAATTTTCACGAACAGAGCTGGCCATCGGGACTGAGGGTCTGGAGGTTATGAAAAATAGCACGGTAGCCGTGCTGGGTATCGGCGGTGTCGGCTCCATTGCGGTAGAAGCGCTGGCGCGGACCGGTGTTGGACGCATCATTTTGATTGATAAAGACGTCGTAGATATTACCAACATTAATCGCCAGATTCATGCGCTGACGACAACGGTAGGTCAAAAAAAGGCCGATCTGATGGTAGAGCGTGTGAAGCTGATTAACCCTGAATGTGAAGCGATTGCACTGAACATGTTTTATACGGAAGAAACGTATGAGGAGCTGTTCAAGTACGATCTGGATTATGTGCTGGATGCCTCGGATACGATTATTTATAAAATTCATTTGATCAAGGAATGTCTGAAACGGGGGATTCCGATGATCTCCAGTATGGGCGCTGCCAATAAAATGGACCCAAGCCGTTTTCAGGTGGCGGATATCTCCCAAACGAAAATGGACCCGATTGCCCGTGTAATCCGTACCAAGCTGCGCAAGGAAGGCATTACAAAAGGTGTCAAGGTCGTATACTCCGATGAGGAACCGATGAAGCCGCGTGAAGAGATTACGAAAAAAATCGTACCTGCGAACGCACCTGAGATCCGGAAGGCGAAGCAGCCGCCTGCGAGCAATGCTTTTGTACCTCCCGTGGCAGGATTGATCATGGTTAGTGTAGCTGTCAAAGATTTGTTAAACAAGGCTGGAGTGTAAGTCTGAAAAATAAAACGTAGTACGTTTCTAGCTTTGCTGCAAACAGATCGAACAAATTGCTGGAGGGTTTTGGTATGAAGGGTGGACTATGGTCCAGAAGCCTCGGTTTCAAACCCGAGCATCATTGGAAAAAGGAAGTGGCCGCTGGTGCCATTTCCTATTTTTCCGTTGTATATATTGTAATGGTCAATGCCACCATTTTGGCAGATGCCGGGATTCCATTACAAGGGGCAATGCTGGGGACAATTCTCACATCCATGATTGGCTGTCTGCTGATGGCTTTTGGAGGGAAATCCCCCATGGTCGTTGTGCCGGGGATGGGGATCAATGCCTTTTTTACGTATACGCTCGTACATTCGATGAAGCTGAGCTGGCAGGAAGCATTGATGGTGGTCACCATTACAGGTATTATATTCTCCGTTGTTGCATTTACGTCCTTGTACAAGCTGATTAGCCAGGCGATTCCTCATAATTTACAGCACGGAATTACGGTAGGAATTGGTTTGTTTTTGACCTTTATCGGATTGCAAAAAAGCAGCATTGTAATTGCTCATCAAACGACTTTTGTCGCGATCGGCCATTTTAATGACCCGAAGGTGATCACGGCTTGCGTAACATTGCTGCTCGCTATTGTGTTATTTGTGCGCAACGTTCAGGGAGGGCTGCTAATTAGTATTTTGGCAGGAACAGGACTTGCCTACGTGCTGGGGGCTGTAGAACCGACAAGTGGAGTGCGAACCTCCGAAACAGTGCGGCAGTATGGGCAACTATTTGGCGAGTTATCCTTTTCAGGTATCGTTTCGATAGCCTTCTGGATCGCTGTTTTTTTGCTGCTGCTCATTGTTCTGTTCGAAAACATCGGGATGATTGCTGCGCAGACCAACATGATCGGAAGACCGGATACGTTCAAGAACAGCTTGCGAGTGTTGGCGGTAACCAATATTTTCGCCGGTATTTTAGGGAGCAGTCCGGCGGTAGCGGCGGCGGAATCCACGGCGGGTATTGCAGCAGGAGGCCGCTCAGGGGCTACGCCGCTGGTCACTGCCATTTTATTCGGGGCAACCTTCTTTTTCATTCCGTTACTAGCTTATATTCCTGATAGTGCCATTGCGCCCGTGCTCATCATCATTGGCGGTCTGATGGTACAAAATGTCCGTGAGATGGATTTTAGTGATTTTACCGAGGCGTTTCCTGCATTTCTGGTCATGGTGATGATGCCCTTTACGTATAGCATTGTAGACGGAATGGCATTTGGCTTTATTGCTTACCCCGTAGCCAAACTGGCAGCAGGGCGCGGCAAGGAAGTGCCTGTCGCATTGTATATCATTTCCGTATTGTTTGTGGCTAACTTTGTGCTTCATTCTCTGGTGTAGTAAACTCAAATTTAGGCTGTACTGTTCATACCCGCGCACAGCGCGGGTGTTGTTGTTTGGACAAGAATGGTCAGACAGGAAGCGAGGTAAATGGTTTATGGAAAAGGAACATCATCTACAGCAAGATGAACAGCAGAACAGTATGAAGGAAAAGCCGGGTAAAAAACCCGATAGGGCTGGTATGGGCAAGTTTATCAAATTGATTGCAAGCGCACACCCTCCCAAGGCCATTCTCGTTATCGCCCTGATTCTGACCTTGATTCAGACAATTGCCGGTTTAGTTGTACCGCTGATGACCAAGGGACTGATCGACGGTTTGACCTTTTCTTCATTGAACCGAATGGTCATTCTTGGCTTGCTTGGGGCCTTCGTGCTCCAGGCTGTGGCTTCAGCGGTTTCCATTTATATGCTGAACTATGCCGGACACAAAATTGTGGCTAATTTGCGCAAACGCTTATGGCATAAAATTTTGTCTCTTCCCATTCCGTATTTTGACCGGAATCGTTCCGGGGATACGATGAGTCGTGTCACCAATGATACAAGTCTGATTATGAACCTGATTACGGAGTATCTTGTGAATCTGATTTCTAACGTAATTGCCATTATTGGCGGTATTGCCTTGCTTTTTTATCTGGATTGGGTCATGACACTCATTATTATGGCTATCGTTCCATTAACAGCGCTGATTTTATTTCCCGTGGGCAGGAAAATGTACCGTATCTCCAAAAAGCAGCAGGATGAGATGGCTGATCTGACCTCGGTACTGAGTCAGGTTATCGGAGAGATCAGGCTGGTAAAGGCGTACGGGACGGAAAGCAGGGAAGCACAGGCCGGAGAGGATCGGATTTACCGGATGTTCCGTTTTGGCTTGCAGGAATCCCGTATTTTGGCGTTGGTAGGTCCCATTTCTACTTTCTTGCTGACCGCTGTACTGGTTATTATTTTGGGTGTAGGTGGTGTTCGCGTCGCATCGGGTGTGCTGACCGCGGGGGATTTGGTAGCTTTTATTTTGCTGCTGTTTCAGGTGATTACACCGATGGCCCAGTTCACGACCTTATATTCACGTCTGCAAAAGGTGGTGGGTGCCACGGAACGAATTCAGACTATTTTGGATCATGAAGAGGAGCCGCTGGAATTGAAGCAGGAAGCAACAAAAGAAAGCAGGGATATCGTGCTGCGTGATGTTGCCTTTTCCTATACTGAAGGTGAAGAGGTTCTTCATCATGCCAGTTTAGTCATTCCGGCAAACCGGACAACTGCATTTGTTGGACCGAGCGGAAGCGGCAAGTCCACGCTGTTTTCGTTGCTGGAACGTTTTTATGTACCGGATACGGGAGAGATTCGTTATGGAGATGAACCGATATCGTTGTATACATTATCCTCCTGGCGCTCCAAAATTGGCTATGTGTCGCAGGAAAGCTCGATGATGACCGGAACGGTCAGAGATAATATTACGTATGGCTTGGGACGGGAAGCTGATCTGGAGGAAGTGAGACAGGCAGCCACGATGGCGTATGCGGATGCGTTTATTATGGATTTACCGCAAGGCTATGAGACTGAAGTGGGTGAGCGGGGAATGAAGCTCTCCGGCGGGCAACGTCAACGGATTGCCATTGCTCGTGCGCTTCTACGTAGTCCGGATATTCTTATGCTGGACGAGGCTACCTCCAGCTTGGACAGCTCATCTGAGCATGAGGTACAAAAAGCGCTGGCGAACCTGATGGAAGGACGAACGACGATTGTCATCGCTCACCGTTTGTCTACTGTGGTTCATTCCGATCAAATTATTGTGTTGGACAAGGGTAAGGTAACCGGTGCAGGAACCCACGCGGAGCTGGTTGAATCCCATGAGGTGTACCGAGAACTGGCTCAGAAGCAGTTTGTGGAGATGGGGGAGAGGAGTATGGAGCGTTAGAGGCCGCTTCGCGTGTGATTTGATCCTCCGATCGCTGTTGCCTCTGAATTCCTCTGATTGTAGTAAGACAGAAGGTTGGAATTCAGAGGCAAAGGCGAACGCTCCGCTTCTTTGGATTCAAATCACCCGCTTCGCTGGTGCCGCAAGGGTCCATACTTTATGTGAAGGGCAGGGTAAGTTCAAGAGCAGAGTTCAAGAGCAGAGTTCAAGAGCATAAGAGCATAAGAGCAAAACATAAGAGCAGGGACAAAGAAATAATTGTGAATGAAGCTGTATGACATACAACATATAGAGTTGGCTAAAATGATGCTAGACTAAAAAGTGGACACCGAGAAGCAAGAATAAAGTCAATTCATTTAGCAACTTGCTCTCATTAACGCACTAAGAAATAAATGGGATTGACTCCGTATGAACTCATTTATATACAGATATTTAAATATTTGTCATGAATAAAAAAGTGATGTGTTTTTTGTTTTTTTATATTGTTAAAAAGGGTTTTCGTAAGAGGATTTTTAGAAAGGAATGGGGTCAAGAATGAGCAAACCGAGAGTATTGGTTGTTGATGATGAGAACGCTGTCAGAAAATTGATTAAAACGGTTCTTGAAGGCGATGGAATGGCTGTTCTTCAAGCTGAAAATGGCATGGAAGCCATGCGGATGATTAGCGAGGAGCCATTCGATCTCGTCCTCCTGGACATTATGATGGAAAATATTGATGGCTATGATGTGCTTGGTCAAACGCGCAATATGGGCATCCATACGCCAATCATTTTTCTGAGCGGGAAAAAAGAAGACACAGATCAGATCATTGGACTTGGGCTTGGGGCAGATGCCTATATTACCAAGCCATTTAGTCCTCCTGTGCTTTGTGCTCAGGTAAAGAACCAGATTAAAAGATATCGCCAGCTTCAGGAATCAAAACAAGAAGCCTCACGCATTGCGTTGGGACCATTTCTATTCAACCATCATACCTATACGTTTCAAAAAAATAATCAGGAAATCGCGTTGTCATCAAAAGAGTTACAGCTCATGAAATTTTTTATGGAGCACCCCAATCAGGTCTTCTCGAAAGAACAGCTATATCAAAACATCTGGAAAGATACGGTTGTCGATAATAATACGATTATGGTCTATATCAGACACCTGCGGACCAAAATTGAGGAAAATCCCACTAATCCGAAATATATCAAAACCGTCTGGGGAATCGGGTATCGTTTTTCCGTTGAAAGATAGATTAACTATATACTTCTATCCAATTGTATACGTTCTCTTGAAAGCACGCCGATGGACTCGGGGGGCTTTTTTTCTACGGCTGATTATTTCGCTAGCCATCCTTAATTTAGTAACAAAAGGGAATACATAACTTTGGAGGGCGGCATCACAATGCCTCTAATAAAATTGTAGCGACTCTGCCTCAAACATACCTCTATCTCAAAGATATTGCCAAGCCCGTCGTCTAGACTGCAAACTTAAAACCGGACACAAAATCCCTCGCACCAATAATGACCAGAACGTTTTTTAGTCAAACCAGGACGATGTACCGACGAACCACGGGACACCGCAGTGGGAATGAACATATTCTCCGCTGCGGTGAGTTTGTCGTGCTCGTCGAGATCCCTTAGCCTACCTCAAACACGTTTGGAAACAAGCTGTGTTAGTAAATGAGTCAACCGTAGTTTTTTTCTTTGAAAGCGCTGACATATTTTTGTCACATGGTTCTTAAAAACATTTAAGGATTACTCAGAATACTTTAAGATTTTCTTTTTACAATTTAGTTATCTCGAATCATCCAATGAGTGAAACCGTTTTACAACAAAGTCTTGTGAAAACCTGGGCTAGCGATTGATTCGAGGATAAACGCAGATTGATCATCTAGGAGGCGATCAAGTGGTCACTAATAATCTACAAGAAGCCGCAGAGCTTAAGCTACAGCCACGAACAGAGTCCAAATGGAAAAAGGTGTTGAATTACAAGATTGGAGGGGTCATTCCTGTAGGCCTTTACATCCCGTTTATGGCTGTTGTCTACATGCTGATGAACTCCGGAAAGCTCGGTAGTGATATGCCTGGGGCTGTGTCTGTCATGGTATTGTATGGCTTTATTCTGGCGGAAATTGGAAAGCGTATTCCTATTCTGAAGGATATCGGCGGCGCTGCCATTATGGCAACGTTTGTTCCTTCTTACATGGTGTATGCTCATCTTCTCCCGCAGTCAGCGATTGATTCCGTTACTGACTTTATGGATAATACCAATTTCCTGTATGTGTACATCGCAATCGTTATCGCGGGTAGTATCCTTGGTATGAACCGGGAACTCATGATAAAAGCGGTCGTTAGATTGGCTGTCCCTTTGACGATTGGATCCATTCTCGGAACAGGCGTCGGTTTGCTTACAGGTGTGGCTTTGGGAATCCCTGCGTATGATACCTTGTTTTATATCCTTGCACCTATCATGGCGGGAGGCGTTGGTGAAGGTGCGATTCCACTCTCTATCGGCTACAGCCAAATTTTAGGTTCGACCCAAGGTGAACAATTTGCCATGATTATTCCTGCGGTCATGTTGGGTAGCTTGTGTGCTATTATCCTGTCCGGCTTGTTGAAACAACTGGGAGATAGAAAACCAGAACTTACCGGTAACGGCACGCTACTCAAAACAGGGGATAGCGATGTTTTGGGACTTGCAGAGGATAAAAACAAAAAACCGCTTGATCTTTACCAAATGGCTGCCGGAGCAATCTTAGCTATCGGATTCTTCATGGTAGGTACCTTAGCCGCTGAGTTTGTTGGTCTGCCTGGTCCGATCGTAATGCTCTTTGCGGCATTCCTGGCAAAATATTTTGGTTGGTTGCCAAAATTCCTTGAAGACGGAGCGCAACAGATGCAACGTTTCTTTGTTATCGCTGTAACGTACCCGCTCCTGCTTGCGGTAGGTGTTGCTAAAACACCATGGGAGGCACTGATTTCTGTAATTAGCCCTGCTTATTTCATCACCATTTTTGTAACTGTACTAACCGTGGTTGTGAGTGGATATTTTGCTGGTAAGTGGATGAAAATGTATCCGGTTGAAGCTGCGATTATTACTTCTACTCGATGCAGCCAAGGTGGAACAGGGGATGTTGCGATTCTTTCTGCAGCCGATAGAATGGTACTCATGCCATTTGCCCAGGTATCCACACGTCTCGGTGGTGCCGCAACGGTAACACTTGCTATTTTCCTGCTGCGATACCTTACACACTAAGGTAGTGAAATCTTAAAAAAAATTAATAATTTGACAGGATACTTTAAGATCTTGTCATTACAATGAAGTTGTCTTGAGACACCATTTCGTAGAGGAACGTGAATAACTGATATAATTCGGAAGCGAACCAGCCCTAGTGCTAGGGCTAGAGACTGATGGGCTACTAGGTCGATGGAGATGGTAAAACAGGATGAGATTTCAACGAGAGATACTGTTTCATTATCGAAGTCATTTTTCATTCATCACTAAGCTAGCGCTTCCGATTTCTTTTCTAGTTCTGCTGTGGATGGCCTATGGCTCGTATATGGACGGAGAACGTACCGTAATTGAACAGCAGCAGCAGCAATTGCTAACGATTGCCAAGTTAAACAGCACGTCTATTGAATCCTTTTTCGACGAACAAATGCACACGCTGCAAATATTGACAGGCAATCGGGAGATGTCGCTCGCCATAGCAAATAAGAATGAAGCTGTGATTGACGAAAACCTATCTGCTTATTATGCCGCCAAAAAAGATAGCATCTATCGGATTAGCCAGGTGAACCTAGAGGGGAGAGTGGTACACACATTTCCCAAGCGCACTCGTAGAGATGCGATTAAAGCCTATGAATTAATCAAGGATGATATACAAAGGGTGCTGCGAGAAAAAAAACCGTTCATCGCAAGTGCCAAGCTGGAGAAGCAAGGCCATTATATTGTGCATCTGTTTCAGCCTGTTTATCTCGATGGGAAATTTCAAGGTGCGCTTATCAGTGTGGTAAATCTAAACGCTGTGTATGAGAAGCTGTTGAAGCCGATTCGCGTGGGGACCAAGGGTTATATCCATGTCAAAGATCAGCAAGGCTACTATCTCATGCACCCGAGCGAAGAAAATATCGGGTTATCGCTATCAGCGATTAAGGCCAAATACCCGGGGCTTGATTACCGCGACCTGGAGAAACTGTTCAAAATGCAGCTTACCCAGGAACAAGGCTCGGCTTTCTACCATTCGTACTGGTGGGGTGACGAATTCTATACCAAGACGAAAAAGATTGAGGCATTTTCCCGTGTTCATCTCGGTGACTCGTTTTGGGTGGTTGCCGCCGCCATGAACTACGATGATGTGAGAGAACCGATTGCACAAAATCGAATTAAAACCATTGAGATTTTTTCAATGATCGTCCTGACGTTGGCTTGTGCCGTTTATATCATCATGAGGACGAAGAAAAATAAAGAGGCTCTGGAATACGAGACGAGGTATTTGCGGGAACTGAATAACAAAAACGAGCTGTTGAGAAAAAAGGATCTACAATTGCAGCACTCGCAGAAGCTACAGTTGATCGGCACGATATCAGGGGAAATTGCTCATGATTTTAATAATTTGCTAACTCCCATCAGAGGCTATGCAGAAATCATGCTTAGCAGGATAGAACCTGCTGAAGAAATTTATGATTACGTCAGTGAGATTTATGATGCTTCCGAGAAAGCAAGATTGATAATCGAGGAAATCCTGCTATTGAGCCGGCTGGAGAGTGGAAAGGTCAAGAAAAACGCTCCGGTCAAGGTTGAAGAACAGGTCGAAGAGGCACTGGGACTCATAAAATCCTTCCTCTCGCCCAAAGTGAATGCTGTGTTCAAAAAACGGGTAGATTCAGCCGTTATTTTTGCAAATAAAGTACAGATTCATCAAGTCATTATGAACCTGTGCAACAATGCCTATCAAGCAATGAAAACAGCCGGTGGCGAACTAAAAATCATATTGGATACCATTCCCTTGCAAGAGGTAAAAAAAATCCGCGAGAACGTTTTGGAAGTCAGGGATTACGTTACTTTATCTATCTCGGATACGGGGAGAGGGATGAGTGACGACACCTTGCAGAAAATCTTTGATCCTTTTTTCACAACCAAACCGGCAGGAGAGGGTACGGGGCTTGGATTGTATATCGTCCAAAGCATTCTCGAAAAACATCAAGGATTTATTTTCGTGGATTCGGAGCTGGGCAAGGGTAGTACGTTTACGGTGTATCTGCCGAAAACGGAGTTTGTAGCAAAAGAGACAGAGATCAATATGAACCCTGTGTTTACTGAACAAAGGCGCATTCTTTTGGTCGATGATAAACAGCGCGTATTGAAAGCGATGAGAAGAGGACTGGAATCGTATGGTTTCCACGTTGAGACAGAATCAGACAGTGTGGAAGCATTGCAGCGGTTTGAAAAGTCTCCAAACCATTACGATCTGGTCATTACGGATCAGGCAATGCCTTATCTGACGGGTACGGAATTGGCTGAACGTATCAAGGTAATCAATCCAAGTATGAAGATCATCCTGATTACCGGTTATGTCGAGGATCACGTGGTGGCATACAAGGAGAGATTGATCATTGATGAATACATGTGTAAGCCTGTAGCAGGTTCAGATATGGCACAAATGATTTATAAGGTTCTGCAATCCTGAAGATGGAGAGTATCTACCATCCAATTGGCAAAAGAGGTGTAGACATTGATTATTCAGCAAGTAGGCATGGCCGGTACACTGGAATCAAGCGATATTACGATTTCCATCGAGCCGAACGGGACGAAAGGTATTGAAATCGAGTTGAAAAGTACCGTAGAGAACCAGTTCGGGAACCAGATTCGCAAAGTGATTCTCGAAACATTACAAGGAATGGGCATTGAACATGCATATGTCCGCGCGAATGATAAAGGCGCACTGGATTGCGCCATTAAGGCTAGAGTAATGACAGCCGTAAGCAGAGTGGTCGAGGGCGATTGCCGACCATGGGAGGCGGAATAGATGCAAAAACTGAGAAGGACCATGTTGTATGTTCCAGGGAATAACCCAGGGATGATCCGGGACGCCCATATCTATGGGGCAGATTCGATTATGATCGACCTTGAGGATTCTGTTTCCCTATACGAAAAAGATGCGGCGCGTTTGCTGGTTTACCAGGCTTTGAAAACCTTTGATTTTGGGGGCATCGAGGTGCTGGTCAGGGTAAACCCACTCCATACGCCGTATGGCAGAGACGACTTTGAAGCGATTGTACGAGCGAAGCCAACTGCCATTCGATTGCCGAAAACGGAGACCGCCGATGACGTGATTGAAGCGGATGAATTGATTACCGAAATTGAACAAAAGATCGGCATGGAGCATGGGACAATCAAGCTTTTTGCAGCAGTTGAGAGTGGCCAGGGCGCATTGAACGCGGCGCAAATTGCGGTTGCCAGCAAGCGGCTTATCGGTATCGCCATTGGAGCGGAGGATTTTGTCACAGACCTGAAGACAACGCGCTCGCCAGAAGGCATTGAGCTATTGACAGCACGAAGCCTTATATTATTTGCGGCCAGAGCTGCTGGCATTGCTGCTGTCGATACAGTCTACTCGGATATAAATAATGAGGAAGGCTTTGCCAACGAGGTGAAGCTGATCAAACAGCTAGGCTTTGATGGCAAATCCATTATTAACCCGCGTCAGATCGAGATTGTAAACCGCATCTATACGCCAACAGAAGCAGACATCAAAAAATCAAAGCGGATCATTGAGGCCAGTCTCGAAGCGGAGGCAAAAGGCTCAGGTGTGATCAGTCTCGACGGTAAAATGATTGACCGTCCGATTGTAGAACGTGCGCGTAGAGTACTTGACCTGGCGGAAGCGGCAAAAATAAACGTAGAGTAAGGTGAATGTTATGCTAAACGGTGCTGGGAGAGAAATTCCTTTAGCTATTGAGGGACTTAATGCGATAACTCCCTTTGATCGCAAATCGACTTACGGGCAATTTAAAAATACAGAGCGGTTAAAAGAACGCCAGCAAAATCCTGCCAAAAACAAAATCATGGATTCGATGGAGAAAGCCATTGAAGCTACAGGCTTGCGTAATGGGATGACGATCTCGTTCCACCACCATTTCCGCAACGGGGACTTTATCTTGAATATGGTTATGGATAAAATCTCCAAAATGGGTATTCGTGATCTTGTCTTGGCAGCCAGCTCCTTGACGGATATTCATGCTCCGTTGGTAGAGCATGTGCGAAACGGTGTCATCCGCAGAATCGAGACCAGTGGCCTTAGAGGCGAGCTGGCTCAGGCATATTCCTACGGATTGTTTGATATTCCGGTGACGATTAACTCTCACGGTGGTCGCGCAAGAGCGATTGCATCAGGGGAATGCCCGATTGACGTAGCCTTTTTGGGCGCTCCTTCTTGCGATGCATACGGCAATGCAAACGGAACTTCCAGCGCAAACGAAGCTCCATCGGCATGCGGCTCCCTGGGTTATGCCATGGTAGATGCACAATATGCGCGCAATGTTGTGATGATCACTGACCATTTGGTCTCCTATCCGAACACTCCATTCGCCATTCCTGAAACCCAGGTGGATTATGTGGTCGTCGTGGATCGCATCGGTGATCAGAAGGGGATTGTCTCAGGGGCTACCCGTTACACGAAGAATCCGAAGGAACTGTTAATTGCCAAAAACGCGGCAGATGTAATTGAAGCATCCGGATATTTCGCGGATGGATTCTCATTGCAAACCGGCTCCGGGGGTGCTGCGCTTGCAACTACCAGGTTTCTGCGGGAAAAAATGCTTGCCGCCAATATCAAAGCAAGCTTTGCGCTGGGGGGTATTACCCAACAAATCGTTGACCTGCATGAAGAAGGATTGATTGAAAAGCTTTTGGACGTGCAGAGCTTCGACCTGCGCGCCGTAGAATCGCTGAGAAAGAACAAATTCCATCAACAAATTTGTGCGGAATATTACGCAAGCCCTGAAAATATAGGCTGCGCTGCTCACCAACTGGATGTTGTTGTGCTGAGTGCGCTGGAGATTGATCTGAATTTTAATGTGAACGTAATTACCGGGTCCGATGGGGTCATCCGTGGAGCTTCCGGCGGACACTGCGATACTGCCGCAGGCGCTGCAGTATCCATCATCGTCGCTCCGCTGATTCGCGGAAGAATGCCTGCCATTCTTGATCGTGTAAATACCATTATCACACCAGGTCATACGGTTGATGTACTGGTTACTGATCAAGGCATCGCTGTGAACCCTCTCCGCCAAGATCTCCTGGCTAGCTTCAAGGCCGCCAAGCTCCCTGTCTTCACAATCGAAGAGTTGCAAGAGAAGGCTACGCGGATTGTCGGCAAACCAGAGCCGATTCAATGGGAAGATAAAATTGTGGGTGTTATCAAATATCGTGATGGTTCCGTAATTGATGTAATTCGTCAAGTGAAACAAGGACGCTAAAATTATAAACCAAGAGGAGGAAGTATTGAGCAGTTGCTCAGTACAAACAAACTTATGAGTATAAAAGAAGCCGCTTTACAGGCACACCGCATAAGAAACGGCAAGCTGGAGATTGTAGGGACAGTACCGGTCGTAAGTAAAGAGGATTTAGCGATAGCTTATACACCTGGCGTTGCCGAGCCATGCAAGGAAATCGCCAAAGATAAGAGCAAAGCCTATGAATACACGATTAAAGGGAGCACCGTGGCGATTCTAACGAATGGGACAGCCGTGCTGGGTCTGGGGGATATTGGCCCTGAGGCAGGGCTGCCTGTCATTGAGGGCAAGGCTTTGTTGCTCAAAGAATTTGGTGGGGTGAATGCGTACCCTATCTGTATCGACAGCACTGATCCAGACGAGTTTGTGCGCACGGTTGAAGTGATCGCCCCAGGTTTTGGAGGCATTCATCTTGAAGACATCAAGGCGCCAGAATGCTTCTATATTGAAGACAAATTAAAAGAAAAACTGAACATTCCAGTTTATCATGATGATCAGCATGGAACGGCAGTTGCTGTGCTTGCAGGGTTATGTAATGCCTTGAAACTTGTGGGCAAAAAAATGGAGGATGTGCGCATCCTCATCAATGGAGCAGGAGCTTCGGGTATTGCCACCGCCAAGCTATTGCTTGCTGCAGGAGCGAAGCGTATCGTTCTCTGCGATATTAATGGTGCCTTGGTCGAAGGCGACACCTCTCTCAATGAACCTCAGCAGCAAATCGCCAAGCTGACGAATCGTGATCAAGAAACAGGCAGCCTTGCAGAAGTCATCAAAGGCAAGGACATCTTTATCGGCTTATCGGTTGCAGATGTGATGACAAAAGAAATGGTGCAAACCATGAGCAATGAAAGCATCATTTTTGCCCTTGCCAATCCGATTCCAGAAATTTTTCCGGAGGAAGCACACAAAGGCGGAGCAAGAATTGTTGCGACCGGCAGATCGGATTTTCACAACCAAATCAATAACCTGCTGGCATTCCCCGGTATTTTCAGAGGCGCGTTTGATGCCAAGGCCACGGACATCACGATGGAAATGAAATTAGCGGCAGCCAGAAGCATCGCGGATCTGGTAACAGACGAAGAGCTTGATGATACCTATATCGTTCCAGATGCGATTGACAAAAGAGTAAGTGCAGCAGTTAGTAAAGCAGTAAAAATCGTCGCAGAACAAAGCGGTGTTGTAAGAAAATAAAGACATTGTCTTTTCAGAACAAATAAACAGGATGCGCATCCTATCCTTTCGCTTGCAGAGTGTGGGATGCGTCATTCTACTTATTCTGACTTCCATGCAGAAAAACGGTGATAGATTATGGCTATGTGGATGGAACATTTGCGTGAAGAAATTTTAAATCCAACCTCTGAAGACGCTCAAAGAAAGCTTCGCGATTTCCTCAAGCGCCAAGGTCTTGGAATAGACCATCAAATTGAATATACGATGGAAATTGTAGATGGCAGCGACATTGCCGCTACGGGTTCCTTTTCAGGCAGTGTACTGAAGTGCATTGCTGTGGATGAAGCTTATAAAGACCAGGGGCTATCGGCACAAATCGTTAGCCATTTAGTAAATGAAGAATACAGGCGGGGAAGGGCTCACCTGTTTATTTATACAAAACCAGTAAATAAACAAATTTTCAAGGATCTCGGCTTTTATCCAATCGTGGAGGAATCCTCCAAGGCTGTCTTGTTGGAAAACCAATGGGATGGTGTCCGGCAGTATCAGCAAGAGCTTTTGCAGGAATCGGGCGATCTCGTGCCTTCGGCTGCGATTGTCATGAACTGTAATCCATTCACACTTGGACATCTGCACTTAATCGAGCATGCAGCGGCGGCTTGGGAAAAGGTGCATCTTTTTGTAGTTTGGGAGGACCGATCCATTTTTTCATCAGATGTCAGATACAGACTAGTGGAAGAAGGCGTGAGACATTTGGCCAATGTGATCGTGCACAAAGGCAAAGACTATATTATCTCCAACGCAACGTTTCCTTCTTACTTCCTCAAAAATGATGAAGAGGCAGCAAGTACGCATATATCACTGGATTTAAAAATATTTAGCCAGTATATAGCTCCGTTGCTAAATATTCAAAAACGGTATATTGGTCAGGAGCCAAGCTGTGTCTTGACTCGCAGGTACAACACGATCATGAAAAAATTACTGCCTTCCGTTGGAATAGACGTAGAGGAAATACCGCGACTGCTATGGGAAGGGGATGCCATCAGCGCCTCTGCGGTCCGCAAATATATCCGTCTGGGTCAAATGGATAAAGTGAAGCAGCTTGTACCGGACACGACCTATCAGTTTTTATTGTCAGTGGAAGCTGGAGAAATCATCAGGCGGATCAGGGAGATGTCATAACATGTATTCGTATGAGGTTACCCTTGAAGAAATGCTACAGGCACGCGAAAACCGGGCAGATAGACAAGGACAACTGATCCGCAGGTACGCGGTACCTCTGATCAGCATGACGATCAATATCCCAGGACCACAGAAGTCCTCTCCAACAAGTAAATACGTTTTTCAAGAAGGCTATTGTATCTTGCTGAGTCAGCTGGCGGTGAACCCAATGACACCGCTGCACAGTGAAGCGTATGATCTGCCAACAGGCCCAGAAGCATATGTTGCCGTTCAGGCAGACGCGCGAATATTGAAAAAGTTGGTCATTGCGATTGAAGATGGGCATCCACTAGGAAGATTACTGGATCTGGATGTGATTGGCCCCAATGGAAGGGCAATCTCCAGAGCTGAACTTGGCTTGGGCAAGCGAAAATGTCTCATGTGCGAGCAGGCTGCGCATGTATGCGGACGGAGTAGAGCACATGCACTTCCCGAATTGCTGGAAGCTATCAAAGCACTGGTGGACAGTTATACACGAAAGCATCAAGTAGTCAAATGAGCATGATCGTTCATCATCATTAAAAAATCCAGGGAAGAAGGTTGTTGGTATGTATGATTGCAACAAGCTTATTATGTGAAAGCATTGGTCAACAAGCTGTCCTTGCACTGCTAACAGAGGTCTCCGCCAGCCCAAAGCCGGGACTGGTAGATCGGTTTAATCGTGGTGCTCACAAGGATATGGACTTCTTTACGTTTATGTCTAGTGCGGTCGCACTTTCCGGCTATTTTGAAAGATGTACAAAGGCGGGAGGTTCCTTTCATGGGGAGGATCTTCGCATACTATTTGCGAATCTGCGTCCCTTGGGACAGGAAGCCGAACAGGCTATGTTTGCCGCAACAGGCGGGGTGAACACACATAAAGGTCTTATTTTTTCGCTAGGAATTATTTGTACCGCCGCCGCGTATTGTTGTACGACACGAGCAGCTGCTAGCAAGCTGGATGAACAAGTAATTTGTGAGACCGTTGCTCAGATGACCAAAGGTTTATGTGCGAGTGAGCTTGCATCCCTGAAAAAATCAACAGGCTTAACGGTCGGCGAACGGTTGTATAAAGAGTGGGGCATGACGGGCATACGTGGCGAGGTGGAAGCAGGCTTTCCTACCGTACGAGAATATGCTCTGCCCGTCTATCGTGAGTTGAAGTCATCGCAACGATACCATGTGAATGATATCTGTGTTCAAACCTTGTTACAACTGATGGTTGTCAACGAAGATACGAATGTCGTTGGTAGACACGATAGGGAGATGCTAACCTATGTCCAGCAATATGCCAAGCAGGTGCTAGAGGCGGGCGGTATCTTGTCAGAGAGAGGTCTCGCCTTGATTCATCGAATGAACGATGATTTTGTGCAAAAAAATGTTAGTCCTGGTGGCTCCGCTGATTTACTGGCAGTCACAATCATGTTGGAATATTTATGTCTAGCGCCACCTGCAATATAACGGCAATGCGGTTCGTAGACGACCCATTTTAATGAAGAAGGGCTGTCCACAAAGTGATATGTTCCCTTTACAACAGACAGGTTCATTCGTAAAACCTACTGCTGTAAGAGGGATTTTTTTTATGAAAAGAAATAATTGTGAATGAAGCTGTGTTGATTTACGTGTTTAATAAGAAGTCTTTCATATATGAAAACAGGCGTATTAGGAAATAAGATTGGATTTTTGTGGTTAAATGTGTTACGCTTACTTTCCTTTTTTTGTGTCGGAGCAAGTGAATGGGATGCAGAAATCGAGACTTGATATTCTTAGGAGGTAACTGAAATGGAGAACGGGTTTCAAAGTGCCTATCAAGAAGAACAGCACAGGCTGTCGCTTGCTATGGAGGAAATTGATCGCAGATTGGAACGGCTTCGCAATACGCCGGTGTACACGGGGCATGATTTTACGGAGCAGGTGCTGGAATCCGGGCGGGAGGAAAAACGCCAGGCTTTGGCAAAAAGTGCGCAGGAGCCTTATTTTGGACGCATGGATTTTGACGAACGTGGCAGGGGACAGCGTAAGCCGCTCTACATCGGCAAAATCGGAGTGGAGCGCGAGGAAGCGTCTGCGTATCCGCTTGTGATTGATTGGCGCGCGCCGATTGCCAGCTTGTTTTATTCTTTTACAGGCGGTGAAGAAACCGCGTCCTACGAAGCTCCTGAGGGAACGATTGAGGGCTTGGTGTATTTAAAGCGCAACGTTGTCATTCGTAAAAGAATACTGGAACGGGTAGCCGATACGTACAACCGTGAAAGCGACGAGCCTGCGGTTTCCGATGAATTTCTCGTCTATCGTCTGGGAGAGAACAAGGATAACCGATTGCGGGATATTGTATCTACGATTCAGGCGGAGCAGGATCAAATCATCCGCGCAGCTAAAAATACAGCCCTCGTCATTCAGGGGGTAGCGGGTAGTGGCAAGACGACGGTAGCGCTGCATCGTCTCGCATTTTTGCTGTATCAATACAAGGAGCAAGTATCGGCGGACAAGATGGTTATTTTTGCACCGAACCATATGTTTCTCGATTATATTTCAGATGTACTTCCAGAGCTGGGGGTCGGAAATATTCAGCAAAGTACATTTGCGGACTGGGCACTTAACCTGTTGGGTCTGGATTTATCTATAGCTGATCCTGCTGAAACGTTAGCTTATTGGTTTGAGAGCGGCAGCCTCAGAACGGAATCTATGGATGAGGCGCCAGGACGATTCAAAGGTTCGATTCGCTTCATGAAGCTGCTTCAAGCTTTTGTGGAACGGCTGGAGCCTGTCTCGGTCCCGGAGGGAGATTTTTCACCATGGGATGGAGCGGTGCTCCCGCGAGCCGAGATTTTGAACTGGTTCAATGAGGAATACAAGCCCTATCCGCTTGCGAAGCGAAAAGAACGCGTGCTTGCAAGAGTTCATCGCTGGATTGAAATGGAGCTGAAAAAGTCGCCCTCGGCGGCTGCGCTCAAGGAACGCAAGAAAAAAGCGGGACCCCGGGAAAAGGCATATGCTAAAAAATGGCCTCAATACGACGCGCTGACGCTTTACAAGCAGCTTTTTCAGGCAGCAAAAGGATTACCCGCAGACACGGCTGCGGAGCTGAAGGCTTCTTTGCCTGCTGCTATTTTTAAGACCACACAGTCGGATCTGCGTAAACAGGTTATCCGCGAAGAGGATCTTACTGCGTTGGTATATCTTCATGTACTGATTCATGAGGTAGAATCGTCTCAACGTTTTGACCATGTGGTCATTGATGAAGCGCAGGATTTTTCACCTTTTCATATCGCATTGCTGGATTTGTTCGTTAAAGGGCATTCCTTCACGATATTGGGTGATCTGTCGCAGGGTATTCACGAATACCGTGGCGTACATGCGTGGGAGGAAATGAGTTCTCTTTTTGCGCCGGAACATACGGGATATTTTGCACTTACCCGAAGCTACAGATCAACGCTGGAAATTATAGAATTTGCAAATACGATTTTGGAGCAGGGGGTTCGCGGCGGCATTACGGCAGTTCCGGTATTCCGTAGCGGCGATCCGGTGCGTACCGTGCCATATGGTACATCGGGGCGTGAACAGAGTTTGCTGACCGCTCTGCAAGAGCTTTCTTCCAAGGAATATCGCACTGTATCTGTGCTGACGCGTACCTTGAAGGAGGCTGTGGAGCTGCATGAGGTCTTTACGAATGCAGGGTTAAATGTGAATCTGATTGACGGTGGCAAAAAGCAATACGAAGGCGGATTGTCCGTTCTGCCTGTGTACCTGTCCAAAGGACTGGAGTTCGACGCAGTCATTGTGGCGGATGCCGACCGAGAACATTATGGAGAGCTGGCATGGGATGCCAAGCTGCTGTATGTGGGCTGTACCCGTGCGCTGCATGAGCTGTGGCTGTTACATGAGGGAACGCTTCCGAGTTATGTACAGGAGCAGGTGAAGTAAGGAACGGGTATTTTATATTAGCTCCTAAGTGGATGCGAAGTAACTGCTTAAGCTCCCATAATGGTGAACATCATGGGAGTCATATGTCATATCAGTAATAAGAACAGCCGCGAAATTTATCTTTCGTTCGGCTGTTCTTTCTTTTGCTTGCCAGGTTGCAGGTATGTAAATATAGGCTCTTCGCTCTATTGGATGGGTAACGCCGTATAGAAATAGGTTCATAGTCAAGCTTGTTTCAGTAGATTCTTAAA